>JBIJBP010000246.1:0-4027 GCA_044345155.1 Prosthecobacter sp.
CACACGACGACATCGCCCTCAGTCCACGAACACAAACTCGTTCGAGTTCATCAGCGCGAGGCAGTAGTCGGCCAGGGCCTCATTGAAGCCTCCGGCACGCTCCGTCTGCTGCTCCAGAAAGGACGCGCCTGCGGCAAGCTCAGCCTCCGAGGGAAGACGAGCCAGGCAGCGCTGCGTGGCGGCGGTGATGAGAGCGCGCGCCTCTGAGCCATGCTGCTTCGACAGGATCGCGGCTAGGCTCCTGGCGCAGTCCTGGGCAAAGCCGGAGTTGATCAGCACGAGCGCCTGAGGAGCCGTGGTGGATTCGTTCCGCCGCGCGCAGGCGGACTGCGCATCCGGCCTGTCGAAAAGCTCGAACATCGGCAGCCGCAAGTTCCTGCGCGCAAAGACATAAATGCTGCGGCGGTCGTGCTCGGCGGGATCAGGATGGGCCTCCCCCTGCTTCTTGATGAGCGTGCCAGCCACCTCCGCCGGAAGCGGCAGGCGCACGCCGGGGCCTCCGGCCTTCGGATTCAGCCGCCCGGAGACGGACAGCATCGCATCCCGCAGCATCTCGCCGGTCAGCCGGCGAGGGGCCAGGCCTGCCTGACGATACGTCTTCGACATGACAATGACCTTGTGCAGCCGCTTCAGGCTCCATCCCTGCCTTGGCAGCTCGGCGGCGAGCCAGTCGAGCAGCGCGGGATTTTCCGGTGGCCGGCCCTGCACGCCAAGATCTCCGGGCACTTCAGACAGGGGCCTGCCGAAATGCTGCTGCCAGAGACGGTTGGCGGTCGCGCGCAGAAACAGCACATTACCCTCGGCCGTCAGCCAGCGCGCCAGGTCTGCACGGTCCGCCCCATGCGGAGTCGTCCCAAGAAATCGCGGATAGGCTGCCGGCACCTCTGGCCCCGGACGTCGGAAGTCGCCGCGGATGAAGACTCGGCTGACAGGCACTCCCTCCGTAAACACCCTCGCCTCAGGGCCGATCGGCTTCCGCTCCTTCGGCTGGATGGTGTTGTCAAAAAAGGCCCGCAGCCGGTAGAAGTCGGCCTGGCTGACGGGATCATACGGATGATCATGGCACTGGGCGCAGCCCAGCGTCAGGCCGAGGCCGGCGATGCCGACGGTGCTGGTGATGTCGTTGAGCAGCACATGGCGGCGCTCGTCCTGGTTGTTCAGATCGGGCATGTCCGGCGCCGCCATCAGGAAACCGGTGGCCGCCGGATCACCGCCCGGAAGAAGATCCCCTGCGAGTTGCTGACGCACGAACTCATCAAACGGCAGGTCGCGGTTGAGCGCGGCGATCACCCAGTCACGGTACTGCCAGGCGCGCGGACGTTCGGCGTCGTATTCAAAGCCGTCCGTTTCGGCAAAGCGCGCCAGGTCGAGCCACCACTGCGCCCAGTGCTCACCGTAGGCCGGCGACGCCAGCAGTGAATCTACCAGCTCTGCATAGTCCTTCGCCAGATCGGCCTCACGCGGAGGCAGGCCGGTCAGGTCAAGGCAGACGCGGCGGATCAGCACGGCCCTCTGCGCCTCCCGCATGACCGGACCGGCCAGCGAGTCCAGCGTGGCCCCCTCCTTGTTTTGCAAAGTTTGGTAGGCCCAGTGACTCCTGGCCTCCTCAGTCACCGGCCGCTCGTCACGCACTGGATCATTCGTGGCACGGATGGCCGCGGCGTGAAGCTGGCAGGCGCAGCCGCCCCACAACAGGGCGCGAAGCATCACGCCCTTCATGCCAAAACCCCCTTCACCACATGCCCTTCCACGCCCGTCAGGCGCTGGTCCAGCCCGTTGTGCCGGAAGGTGAGACGCTCATGGTCAAAGCCCAGCAGGTGCAGAAGCGTCGCATGCAGGTCATGGACGTGCACCTTGTCCTGCTCGGCACGCAGGCCGAACTCGTCCGTGGCGCCATGCACATGGCCGTGTTTCACCCCCGCGCCAAAAAGCACCGTGGTGTACCCCCAGGGGTTATGGTCGCGTCCGACACCCTTTTCACTCATCGGCATGCGGCCGAACTCGCCGCCCCAGATCACCAGCGTGTCCTCCAGCAGGCCGCGCTGCCGGAGGTCGCGAAGCAGTCCGGCCACCGGCGCGTCGGTGCGGGCACACAGTTCGCCGTGGTTCTTCAGAACGTCCTCATGCGCATCCCAGCCGTTCGTGTCCCCCGAATAAACCTGCACAAAGCGAACACCACGCTCGATCATCCGCCGCGCCAGCAGGCAGCGTGTGCCAAACTCACGCGTCCTCGGATGATCAAGACCGTAAAGCCTGCGTGTCGCCTCGGTTTCGCGTGAGATGTCCGCCGCCTCGGGCGCGGCCGACTGCATCCTGAAGGCCAGTTCATAGGAGCGGATGCGCGCTTCCAGCGCGCTCCTCACCTCCTCCTCAGGATGACGCGCGAGATGCGCCTCGTTCATGCGCCGCACCAGGTCCAGCGTGGCCCTCTGCCTCATGGCACCCTGAGGGCTTTCAAGGTGCAGGATGGGGTGCGCCCCCGACCTCATCGTCGTGCCCTGGTAGGTGGCGGGCAGGAAGCCGCTGCCCCAGGCGGGAGGGCCGCCCTTCAGGCCTCCGCCAGGATCCGGCAGCACGACGAAGGCGGGCATGTCCGCATTCTCCGTGCCCAGGCCGTAGGCCACCCAGCTGCCAAAGCTCGGCCGGCCCATCAGGATCGATCCTGTGTTCATCTGATAAACCGACTGCGGATGGTTCACGCTGTCGCCATGACAGCTCCGGATGACGCACATCTCATCCGCCAGCTCCGCCATCGCCGGCAGGAAGCCGCTCACCTCGATGCCGCTCTGGCCATGCTTTTGGTACGGCATCACCGGCGCGAGCAGCGGGTTGCGGGCGACCTTTCGCCGTGTCTCGACCCTGCCGAAGCTCTCCGGCAGCGGGCTGCCGGCATGACGCACAAGGGCGGGCTTGGGATCAAACAGGTCCACATGGCTCGGCCCGCCGTGCATGAACAGCCAGATGACCCGCCGCGCCCTGGCTGGAAAATGGCTGCGCCCCTCCATGGCCGGAGCCCCTCCCTGCAGCAGATGGGCCAGCGCGACACCGCCAAGGCCCGCACCTGCTCCTCCCAGGAACCGGCGGCGTGACAGGGGATGAGGCGGGGCGTCCATGGGGCGGGAAACGCCGGAAGCCTGCCTGATCCTGCCTCCCATTGGCAAACACATTTTTGGTTCAGCCAGCCGGGGCGGCGGCACCGGACGCCATGCCCTTTCCTACAGCTGCTTCTTGGAGGCCAGGAGCGAGGTCTTCACCGTCTGGATCTTTGCGTCCGACTGGTCGATGAGCGGATCAAACATCGGGATCTCCTTCGCGTTCTGACCCTGTTCGTGCTTGCGGAAGCCGAAGAGGTAGGTCTCGTTCTGCGGACGCCAGCGGTTGAAGAACAACTCGTCCTTGCGAACCACCTCACGGCGCAGCGGCTCGAGTTCGGCGGGCGTCACAGGAGGCATGGCCAGCCCAAGGCCTTCCACCAGCCTGGCACCGATCTTCTCATAGCCTTCTCGGGTGTAGTGAACGCCGTTTTCCGTAAGAGGCCTGGCGCTGACGCCGGACTTGGGCACGCCGCCCATCAGTTCAAAGAGGTCGATGAAATAGGTGTTCTGGCTGAGGGCAAACTTGCGCAGCGCATCCCGGAAGCTGGAGAGGTTCTTGTTTGCATCCGACTGGTCCGGCAGCGGCGGCGGCAGCGTTTCCAGCGGCGGAGGGGTGACAACGATGATCCTCGCACCGGGTGCATGCTTGCGGATCAATTCGAGCAGGTTGCGGTATCCGGTCAGGAAGTCCGGCAGTCCGCTCAGCCGCTCAAAGGCAAACTCCGAACCGTAGCAGAGCATCAGCACCGTCGGCTTCAGCAGTTCAAGATGGCTGGTCAGGCGCTGCAGGCCCTCCTCCGGCGGACCAAAATAGGATCTCGCATGGCCGAACACCGTATCTGCGCTCCAGGCCAGGTTGCGGACGCTGACCTTGGTCTCACCCAGGGCCAGGGCAAGACGCGGCTCAAAGTTTCCGTAGCGCTGCTCACGCT
>JBIJBP010000140.1:0-13136 GCA_044345155.1 Prosthecobacter sp.
CGAGGACGCCGCGCGGGGTCGGCCAGCAACCGGGCGCCGCCGCGCACCGCCGCTTCCTCGTAGCCTTCGATGTCAATCAGCATCAGGTCGAGCCTGCCCCCGCCCAGCAACTGGTCAAGCGTGGTCAATTCCACGCTCACGCCCTGCCCGCCCCCGGCTCCTGGCACAAGCCCCGACTGCACGTCCTGGCTGTGCCATACTGCACGACCTTCGTGATCCGACAGGGCCTTCGGCACCACCTCCACGATGTTGTCCACGACGTTCAGCTTCAGATGGGCACGCAGATGCGGAAGGTTCCCAGGGTCCGCCTCCACCGCCAGCACCCTGCCCGTGGCTCCGGTGCGGGCCCCCATGGCCACCGCATACAACCCCACGTGCGCGCCCACGTCGGCGATGATGTCACCAGGTCGAATGGCTGGCAGCAGCAGCTTCCAAACCTCAGGCTCATAGGCGCCCCCCAGGTTCCGCCATTCCGGCAGCACACGGATGGAGTCCATGCCATTAATCACGCGCGGCAGGCCGCTGTCGCCAGCAAAAGCCTTCAACACGCCTTCATACAGCGGCCGCAGGGCCGACCACAACGGCTTCAACCGGCGCAGCCCGGGCAGATGCCGCAGCCTGACCGCAATGGTTTCCAAGGAATTCATGGCCTTTTCCCCTGCTTGCGTGCCAGCACCGTCAGATCCCCGCCCAGCAGCGTCGGCCAGAGAGAACGCCATCTGCCCAGCCGGCCGAAGCAGTGGCACTTCTCTACCTCAAGCCCGTTTCGCCCCATCACCATGCGCAGCGCGTCCAGGGTGAACTGATGCAGATGCTGCCCGTCCCAGGACTCCTTGAATTCAGGATCCGAAGTGTCCGCCGTGATGGGCAGCCTGCCCAGCAGAAGCTCAATCCGCCGCTTCAAGTAGGCGATGTTAGGCACCTGCACCACCGCCACGCCTCCAGGCTCAAGCACGCGCGCAATTTCACGCACCGCATGCTCCACGTCAAAGACATGCTCCAGCACCATGATCATCGTCAGAGCGGAGAAATGATCGTCCGGAAATGGCAGGTCACCCTTGTCCAGGTCATGCGTCTGGCAGCGGATGCCATGACGTCGCTCCAGCACCTCCCAGGCGGCAGGGAAGGAGGCGATGTCAACCCCGTAGGATTCCTGACTCATGCCGCGGATCGGCAGGATGAAGTCCCCGGCGCTGCAGCCGATGTCCAGCGTGCGGTTGAAGGGCGCGCAGGCGCGCAGCAGATGATACACCACGCCATGCCCATGCTCCTGAGGCGTCTGCTCCGCCGGCAGCCGGTACATCGCCGAGGGCCAGTCACCTCGCTCATACATGCCCTCCCAGTCCGCCGTGTTCGAGGATGAATAATGCTGCGTGTAGTACGCCTGGGCGTCGAAATGGCTCATGATTAAAAGTGAGTTCGTCTGCGCTTATCTGGCCGCGGCCTGACCGTCAATCCCGATCCGGCTTCGCACCCGGTCCGCCAGCCCCGCCAGTTTCGCGGCACGGCTGAAGCCCGTGACGCGGGAGCAGGCCGCCAGCCAGCGCGGCGCGCTCGGCTGGTAGTCAGGACTGACAGCCCTCAGATGCCGCACACAATCCTCAAACAACCCGTCGTCCAGCGCCGCCGCCTGCCGGGTCAGGGCCGCCAGCGCCTCGATGATCCTGCCCTCTCGCACCACCCTTTGATCCGGTGTGGACCTCCGCCGCCATTCCTCATGAATGCTCAGCGTGTTCTTCAGGCAGTCCCTCAGGAACGCAGCCCTGCTGCGCGTGGAAACCGACCCCTTGAGATGCTGCCGGTAGAGAACCGAGACGGCCTCATCATGCACCCATCGCGCCCCGGCCGCCGCCGCATCCCAGGCAAAACGAGCATCCTGAACCACCGGCAGCCACTCCTTCCAAGGCAACACCTTCTCCAGAAAACCACGCCTGAACAAATACGCTCCCGTGGGACACCAAAAGGTGGCAAACAACGCCAGCTCTGGATCCGCATCTACGTCTTCAAGGCTGCGTCGGACCTGCTCGCCAAAGCTGAATCCGCCATCCGCCTGCTCCTCCAGCCGCCGCCAGTCTCCATACACCACGTCCGCCTCCGGATGCGCCGACATCAGGGCCGCCTGCCTTGCCAGCGTGCTGGGCATCAGCACATCATCCGCATCCAGATACTTGACCAGGTCTCCACGCGCCTCGGCCGTGCCCAGGTTGCGCGCATGACTGACGCCCAGATTCTCAGAACGCACCAGCCGCACCTGCGGCCACTCCCGGGCGACATAATCGCCGGTTCCATCCGTCGATCCGTCATCCACCAGGACCACCTCAAACCCGGCCCCCTCCTGCGTCATGACGCTGCCCAGCGTCTCCGGCAGCCAGCGAAGCGCATTCCAGGCGGGGATGATGACCGAGATCATAGCGGCTTGCACTCGCAATCGTAGGCCAGGTTCATCAAGGGAGTCCATCCCGGCTGAGGATGCCCGTGGCTTTCCGAGGTCACATGCAGCTCGGGCAGCAGCGTCTCCTGAAGCACCAACTCACCCTGCACCACCAGCCCCACCTGCCAGCGATACACTCCAGGCAGCAACGGCAGCGAGGCCAGCTTCAAACGGATCAACAGCCTTCCTTCAGGAGCTTCAAAAGGCTCGATATGCAGGCTCACCAGCAGCGTGTTGGAAGCATCACGCAGATGCAGGCCCAGGTTCGACCGGGTCGCCGCACGCGGGGCATGAAGCTCAAAGCAAAACTCCGGCTCCTGCTTCTCATCATACACATGGCTCGATTCCGAAGCCGCCTCAGGACCGCCCGCCCACCAGCGCCGCACGTGAAACAAATGCGCGAGATGCGGCTGCGCCTGGGTCAGGCCGCGCTCCTCATAGTCGGAGACGATGCCCGCCGTCTCGCCAAACCCGCGGATGCGGCCCGCCTCCAGCAGCATCGCCTTGGAGCAAAGCCGGCGCGTGATGAGCATGTTGTGGGTCACCAGCAGCACTGTTCGGCCGCCGCTCGCCGCGTTCTCCATCTTGCCGAGACACTTGGCCTGAAACTGCGAATCCCCCACCGCCAGCACCTCGTCCACGATCAGGATCTCCGGCTCCAGATGCGCGGCCACCGCAAAGGCCAGCCGCACATACATGCCGCTGCTGTAGCGCTTCACCGGCGTGTCCAGGAACTTCTCGATCTCCGCAAAGTCCACGATTTCGTCAAACTTCGCCCGGATCTCCGCCTTCGTCATGCCGAGGATCGCCCCGTTCAAGTAGATGTTCTCGCGCCCGGTCAGCTCCGGATGAAAACCCGTGCCCACCTCCAGCAGCGAAGCCACGCGCCCCCCCAGCGTGATGCGTCCCTTTGTCGGCTCCGTGATGCGGCTTAGGATCTTCAACAGCGTGCTCTTGCCCGCGCCGTTGCGACCGATGATGCCCACCACCTCACCCCTCTGGATTTCAAACGACACCTCGTTCAAGGCCCAGAACTCCTCACGTTCGTCGCGCACAACCCTCGGCGTGCAGCCCTTCATCCAGCGCATCGGGGCCTTAGCGGCATGGATCAGTGCATCACTGAACTTCCGGTAGGAGGCCTGCCCCGAAAGATGGTTCAGCGTGTAGCATTTGCTGACACCTTCGACGGCGATGATGGGTTCTTCAGGCATGGTTTTCTGGGGTCGCCACGTGTCAGCCACGCACGCCCCCTGGGTTCAATCTCAGCTCACAAGCCCGGATCACCATCTCCGGATCAATGGACTTCATGCAGGCCGTGTCATGCGGACAGCCGCTGCGCCAGTGCAAAGGGCCGTCGACATGATGGTGACAGCCCAGGCAGGCTAGATCCGCATGCACAGCCGTGGCTTCCACCATCGGCGGCAGGATGCTGGACGCATCGGTCGGCCCAAACAATCCGACAACCGGCACGCCGACACTGGCGGCCAGATGCAGCGGCCCGGAGTCGATGCCGATGAACAACCGAGCCATGGACAGCAGCGCCGCCATTTCGGGAAGCTCCAGCCGGTCACGCCAGTCGATGGCACCGGCAACAGCGGGCATCTGCGCTTGCGCATTGCCATCGTGCCCGCTCGCCCCAGCCTGAACCACGGCATGCCCACGCGCTTTCAATCCTTCTACCAGGCAGGTCCAATGCGAGTCAGGCCAGCGCTTCACCGGCCAGCTCGGCCCGGTGTGAATCACCACCATCTGCGGCACCGATACCCCGGCACCGGCCAGTCGGGCCCGAACCGCATGGATGCTTTCCGGCAGAGGGGCGATGCGCACAGGCCGCAGTGCCTTCAGCTCCACCTTCAACAAGCCCGCAAACTCTTCCATCAACAACCGGCGCGCGCGCGGCTGGGGCGGCTCCTGTTCATCAGCAAGCCGCGGCGTGATGTCCAGCGTCGGCTTCAGCACCGAGGCCAGCCAGCCGCTGCCACGCAGCGTGCTCGGCAGCACCAGCGCCGCCACACCCGCCAGGGCGGCGATCTTCACCAACCCGGGCGAAGTCACCAGGATCAACGCATGCGACGGATGCTTCAGCTTCAATGCCTCCAGCCCCGGCATGAGGGACAGCAGGTCACCCAGTCCGCCATACCTGCGCACAATCAGGCAGGGCCTGCCGATGAAGGGCAGCAGGCGCAGCCATTCACGCAGGCTCCTCATCCAGGACATGCTTTCAGCCATGCAGTTCTCCGGGAAGTTCATCCAGGCGTTCCTGGGGACAGGCCAGCAGGTTCACCTGCCGGGCAAACCATTCACGTGTCTGTTCCGTCACGGGCATGAACGCCAGTTTGTCCGTCTCAAACCTTGCCCCCTCGTTCAGCGGCGGGCTCCCATAATGATGCAGATGCGTCGTGCCACCCGAATGTACAAACAGGGCCGGCACGAGGCAGCGATAACCCATGGCGCCCAGCCAGTCGATGGGCTGCCGAAAACGCGCCTCATCATCCAGTGTGTTCTCCAGGATGATGAAAGGACGCTGTTCCATGATCAGCCTTTCACCCCCACGCAGCACATCGTGCTCCATGCCTTCGACATCCAGCTTGATGACACCCACGTCGCCTGACACGGCTTCATCCAGCGTCGTCACCTCCACCTCCGTCCCCTCCCCCTCACTGACCAGCCGCACACAGCCGCTGTCGCTCATGCCACCTTGAAGGCGCAGGCCGCAAGGCCGCGACCCCAGCCCCCTGGCATGGAGGCTGACGCGTGATTCCAGCCCGGCCTGAATGACCAGGCTCTTCAGGTCCGCAAAACTGCGCGGATGCGGCTCAAAGCTCACACAGCGCCCGTTGAATGCGGGCAGTGACAGCGCCATCAGGGTGAAGAATCCCCAGTTCGCCCCGGCATCGACAAAGGTGTCCGCGCCCCGCAGCAGCAGGCTTAGCAGCACGCAGGTCTCCAGTTCATAACCGGCCGCATACTGCGGCGCGTAAAGGGCATGAAACTGGCTGTTCTGCCCGTCAAACTCCAGCAACCGCTCCTGATAGCGCATGATGCCGCGCGACGGCAGCCAGGGCATGGCTGAAACCAGTGGTGCCAGACGCCCCAGGCACGGCACCAGCCGCAGGCCGTCCGCAAACCGGATGTTCAGCGGCTTCCGCACCAGGGAAAAGGGATAGGCGAAGCTCATGCGCTCAATCGCGTCAGTGTCCTGAACAGCTCCTCGTAGGCGTCCACGCAACGCCCCAGATCAAAGGCGGACGCCGCCTGCGGCACCCTGGCCGCAAGCCATTCACGTCGGCCGGAATCCATCATCTCCATCATGGCACGCGCCAGGGCACCCACTTCCGCCCGTCGGTCTGCCGCCAGCGGCACAAGCAGACCTGCATCACCGAGCATCTCAGGAATGCCTCCCACGGCGGTGGCGATGACCGGCCTGCCGCAGAGCAGATATTCGATCACGCTCAGGGGCAGGCTTTCCTCCACCAGGCATGAGGGCAGCAGGCCCACGTCAAATCCCCGGATCCATGCCGCAGCGTCTTGCTGATGACCGGCATGCACAATCCAAGGTTCGGCCTGCGTCTCGTCACGCAAATGGGCCAACGCCGGCCCGTCGCCCACCAACACCAGCCGCAGGGCGCGGCCCGTGCGTTCACGAACCACACGCGCCGCAGCCACGGCTTCGTGCCAGCCTTTGTCCGCCACCCCCCGCGCCACCATGCCAAACGTCACGCCCTCAAAAGGCGGCAGCACTGAAGCAGCCGATGAAACCCGATGCCCATGAGCAATGCGGGTGATGCGGCAGCGTGAGGAAAACGGCAGCGCGCGCGCCTTCTCCCTATTCGCCGCCGCAGGACAGATGAGTGCGTCCAACCGCCTGAAGATCACACCGTCCCGGCACATGTCGGCATGAGCCGTGTCGCCATGATCCGTCTTGGTGACCGGCAGCCGCACCTGCTCAAAGGCCGAGCAGGCCTGCCTCGCCGCAGGCATGAGGTGCGCGTTCACCACGTCAAACATGTGGCGCCGATGCAGGGCGTGCAGCGTCATGGCATGAAGCATCCCTTCGGGATCAAAGGCCGGCAGACGATGGCGCAGCATCAGGGTCAGCTTGTAAAAAATTCGATAGGTCAGAGGCGTGAAAACGGACTGCTCATGCACCCTCAAACCTGGCGCCAGGGCCGAGGTCAGGACGGAATCGCCCAGTCGCTTCAAAGGCAGGTAGCAGGTCACCTGGTGTCGCTCCGCCAGACCGTTGGCCAGGTTGACGAAGAACCTCTCGGCACCTCCCGCCACGAGGCTTTGAATGGACATCAAGATCCGCATTCGTCATGCCGCACGCCGGTAAACCTCACGCGTCGCCTCCGCCACCGTCCTCCAGTCATGCGCCAGGGCGTGCGCCCTCGCCGCATGCCTCATCTCCGCCTGCTTTTCGCGGCTGGAGGCCAGCAGGCGCAGATGTTGCACCGTCGCCGCCACGTCTCCCTGAGCGGCCAGCAGCGCACAGCCCGCGTTCACATACTCAGGCACTCCGCCCACCTTCTGGCTGATCACAGGTGCCCCGCAGGCCAGCGCCTCCAGCAGGACATTGTTGGCCGTCGCGTTTTCCGGAAGATGCAGGCAGGCAGCGCAGGACCGGTAGAGGTCCAACAGCTCCGCATCACTCACCCGCACCTTGTAACTGACGTTTTCCAGGCTGAGAAAATGAGGTGCCTTGTCCTCTGGACCAACGACTACAAAGCGTATTCCCCGGTCCTCCACACAGCCTTCCATCACCCGGCGCATCTGGACAAAATCACGACGCGTGCCGCCAACGCTCAGCACCATGAACTTTTCAGGAACCTCCAGGCCCGCAGGCTGGAAATGATCCACATCGACGCCATGCAGCACAACATGCAGCCGGTCCTCGCGCACGCCCTGATCCAGAAAATAACCACGCTGAGACTCGCTCATGAGAATGATGGCAGCAAACCGGCGCAGCGCCGAAGGACGGCGGATGATCCGGCGAAGATCCTCCGTACACTGATGAAAGGTGCCGATAAGCGGCAGTCGCATGAAAGGTGTGAGCAGGTCCAGGAATGCCAGGTCCCGGTCGCACCAGAGATAATGCACCGGCCCGGAGAACCCGTCACCAATCCGGTGTCGGATCTCCCCTTCCAGCTGAAGCGATCCTCCGACGCACCAGCGCGAGGCCGTGAACCGCCGGGCGATTCGGGTTTGCAAAAGCGCGAGTCCGCCGGGCGGGTCACAGCGCCTTGTGACGACCCTGGGGCAGTCCAGATACTCGGCCAGCACATGATAGCCGGAGCGATGCGCGAGGATCTCGTCCTGCGACCAGGCCAGCAGCGGAGGATCAAAGCCATCAGATGACATCCGCAAAGGTGCGTTCGGTTCGACGGAAGTAGTGCACGCCAAAAGCCAGGAAGCCGAGGCTCAGGAGCGAGGACAGCGCAAAGCTCTCCCAGTGCATCTCCGTCGTACCGCAAATGGCCCAGCGGAAGCCGTCGATCACCCCAACCACCGGATTCAGGGCGACCACCAGGCGGCCGTAGTCGCCAAAGCGCTCCTGGATCACCGTGGTGCTGTAGAAGACCGGTGAAACAAACTGCCCGAACTGCACGACAAACGGGATGATGTAGCGGAAATCGCGGTACTTCACGTTCAGCGCCGTGAACAACAACCCCGGCCCCATGGCCGTGACAAAAGCAAGGGCCGTGAACAGCGGCAGCGCGCACAGCCGCCAGGTTGGCATCATTCCATACCAGGCCATCAACCCGCCAAGGATCACCATCGAGATGGCAAAGTCCACAAAGGCCACCACCACCGCGCTGGCAGGAAGGATCATGCGCGGGAAATACACCTTGGAGATCAGGTTGGCGTTGCCCACCAGGCTGTTGGCCGACTCGCTCAGGGCGTTGGAGAAAAAGTACCACGGCAGCGTGCCCGCGCAGACCAGCACCGCATAAGGCACGCCATCGGAAGGAAGCTGCGCCAGAGTGCCGAACACGCCCGCGCCGATCAGGATCGTCAGCAGCGGCCGCAAAACGGCCCAGGCCACGCCGATCGCCGTCTGCTTGTAACGTACCAGGATGTCACGCCAGGCCAGAAAGCCAAACAGCTCACGGTAGCGCCACAGGTCGCTCCAATACTGACGGGAGGCCCGCCCGGCTTCGATGATCAGCTTGCTCATGCTTCCTCGTCCCTGCTCTTGCGGGTCACCGCTTCAACCCAGTCCTGATGCCCGAGGTACCAGGCCACGGTTTTCCGGATCCCATCTTCAAAGGTGTGTGCTGGACGCCAGCCCAGCTCACGCTCGGCCTTGGTCGCATCGATGGCGTACCGCCGGTCATGCCCGGGCCGGTCATCGACAAAACGGATCTGCTTCCGCGAATGCCCGCCCAGTTCCGGCCTCATCTCATCCACCAGGTCGCAAAGATGTTCCACCAGCTTCAGGTTGGTCATCTCATGACGTCCTCCAAGGTTGTAAGTCTCTCCCACGCGGCCTGCGTTCAGCACACGCCAAAGCGCCTGCACATGATCGCCGACAAACAGCCAGTCACGAACATTTTGACCATCGCCATACACGGGCACCGGCCGCCGTTCAAGCAAGCTCTGGATCACCACCGGGATCAGCTTTTCCGGATACTGATACGGACCGTAGTTGTTCGAACCATTCGTCACCAGCACCGGCAGGTGATAAGTATGATGGTAGGAGCGCACCAGCATGTCACTCGCGGCCTTGCTTGCCGAATAGGGTGAGTTGGGTGCATAGGCGGTGGTCTCTGTGAAAAGCCCCTCCTCTCCCAGCGAACCATAAACCTCATCCGTGGAGACATGCAGGAACCGCCGTCCTTCCTCAGACGAACCATGCCTCATCCAGGCATCCCGGCAGGCCTCCAAAAGGTGAAAGGTGCCGACGATGTTGGTGTGGATGAAATCCGCAGGACCGTTGATGGAACGGTCCACATGCGACTCGGCCGCCAGGTGCATGACATGCGTCACCTGATGCCGCCTCACCACCTCCACGACTGCATCCTTGTCACGCAGGTCCGTCCTTTCAAAGACGTAACCGGGATGCCCTGCCATGCCTTCCAGGTTCTCCAAATGTCCTGCATAAGTGAGGCAGTCCAGGTTGACCAGCCTCTTCACCTCCGCACGTCCCGCGAGAAACCTCACGAGGTTCGAGCCGATGAATCCGGCGCCGCCGGTGACAAGCAGGTTCATGATGAATCAGGCCGCCGTCAGCCCCACGCGGCGAACCTCAGCCGCCAGGTCGGACAGGTAGTCGCGATACTCACAGTTCGGCATGGCGGCGACCAAGGTTTCAAAAGTCTCCAGGCTGAGGAAGCCGCGCCTCAGCGCCGCCTCCTCCGGACAGCCCAGCTTCATGCCCTGGCGCCTTTCAATCGTCTCCACATAAGACGAAGCCTCATGCAGGCTGCTGCTCGTCCCGGCGTCCAGCCACACGGTGCCGCGGCTCATCCGCACCACCCGAAGACGCCCTTCGGCCAGATACGCCCTGTTCACATCCGTGATCTCCAGTTCACCACGCGCGGAGGGCCTCAGTCGACGCACGATCTCCACAACCTGCGCATCAAACAGATAGGCTCCTGGCACGGCAAAGTTGCTCTTCGGCTCGGCAGGCTTCTCCTCCAGCGACACCGCCCTGCCCTCGCGGTCAAACTCCACCACGCCGTAACGCTCCGGATCGTTGACGTGATAGGCAAACACGGTCGCACCGCCATCAAACTCCCTGACCGCCCTGGGGAAGGCGTCACCGGCAAAGAAGATGTTGTCGCCCAGCATCAAAGCCACAGGGGAACCGCCGATGAAGCTTTCGGCAATGAGGAAAGCCTCCGCGATCCCCGCAGGACGCTCCTGCGTCCTGTATTCAAGACGGATTCCCCATGCCCCGCCATCCCCCAGCAGCGCCCTGAACCGATCCTGGTCCTGCGGCGTGGTGATGATGCAGATCTCACGGATCCCCGCCGCCATCAGCACCGTCAGCGGGTAATACACCATCGGCTTGTCATACACCGCCTGCAGATGCTTGCTCGCCACCCGGGTCAGCGGATAAAGGCGAGATCCGGTTCCACCGGCGAGAAGGATGCCCTTCATTTCAGTTCGCACGTTGAATGATGTGATCGTTCAGAACCAGCACGTCCATTTTCGTTCTCAGGAAGCAGTCCAGCGCCTCCTGCGGACGGCAGACGACCGGCTCGTTCTCGTTGAAGCTGGTGTTCAGCAGCATCGGCACACCCGTCAGCTCCCGATACGCGCTGATCAGGCGGTGGTATCGTGGGTTGGTCTCGCGATGCACCGTCTGCAGCCGCCCCGAGCCATCCACATGCGTCGTGGCAGGCACCAGGGCGCGCTTTTCAGGCCGCACCTGAAACACCTCCATCATGAAGGGCACGTCATCGTCCTGCTCAAACCACTCGCTCACACACTCGCGCAGGACGCTCGGTGCAAACGGACGGAAGGATTCACGGCGCTTGATCTTCAGGTTCAGGATGTCCTTCATGTCCGCACGACGCGGATCTCCCAGGATGCTGCGGTTGCCCAGCGCCCGCGGCCCCCACTCCATGCGGCCCTGGAACCAGCCGATGACACGGCCTTCCGTGATCGCCTCAGCTGTGGCACGGCAGAGCTCTCCTTCATCCTCCATCTTCGTCACCGTGCATCCTTCCGCCTGAAGGTCGGCCGCGCGCGCCTTCAGCAGTGATTCGATTTCGGCCTCGTCAGCCCTGGGGCCAACATAGGCATGATCCATCACAAAACGTGGCCCGGCCTCCACCTGACGCGCCACGACAAACGCGGAGCCAATCGCACCGCCGGCATCGCCCGCCGAAGCCGGAAGATACATCTGCTTGAAGGGCGTGTTCAGGTACACCTTGCCGTTCGCCACCGAGTTCATGCCGCAGCCGCCTGACAGCGCAAGATGGTCACAGCCATGACGACGGTGCAGCGCGCTCAGCAGGGCAAACAAAGCCTCCTCATACATGGCCTGGGCGCTGCGGGCGATGTCGCGGTGCTTCTGCTCCAGCGCCTCGCCCTGGGCGCGTTCGGGGCCCAGCAGTTCCTCCAGGGCCTCCTTCCGGTAAAGCGTGCCCACCTCCGGACAGCAGTCATCCCAGGTGTAATGCACGTCGTCGCTGTGATGACGAAAATACTTCAGATCGAGCCGGTAGCTGCCGTCGGCCTGCACCTGCACGATTCGGCGCATCTGCGGCAGATACTTCGGCTCACCGTAAGGTGCCAGGCCCATCACCTTGTACTCGTCGCCATAGTGAGGGAAGCCGAGAAACTGGGTGATGACCGTGTAGAAGATGCCCAGCGAATGCGGGAAGAACACTCGCCCGGTGATGTCAATGTGATCGCCTTTTCCCAATCCCCAGGCGCTGCTGGCGAAATCGCCAAAGCCATCCACGGACAGGCACACCGCCTCGTCAAAGCCAGACACCAGGTAGGCGGAGGCGAGATGCGCCAGATGATGTTCCACCCGGTGCACCTGCGCTTTCAGCGACTGCCCGGGAAACCCGGCCTGAAGCTGGTCTTCAAAGCTGGCCGCACGTCGAATGTTGCCCAGGCGCTTGAGGATCAGCCCAAGGCTCGGCCGCTTGCGCAGCACATACAGCGCCCGCCGCAGGTTGTTGACCTTCGGATTCCGGTTGATGGCGATGTGATCGACATCGCCCAGCTTCAGCCCGGCGTCCTGCAGGCACCAGCGGATGGACTCCGTGGGCATGCCGGACCAGTGCTTGATGCGCCGGAAGCGTTCCTCCTCGGCCGCAGCGACCAGCTTTCCATCCACGACCAGGGCGGCGGCAGAGTCACCGTGGTAGGCGTTCAGTCCAAGAACGATCATTCGTCAAAAAATCCGGGCATGCTGCCGCCCTAGGTCGCTTTCAGGCAAAGCTCCACGGCAGGCGGTCTGAGGGTTGATTTTCACCTTTTTTCGAAGGGAAAGAATCGACTGTACCATGCCGCCCTACCGGGCAAAGCACAAACTCAGGCGTTTGGGGCCGCCTCAGGCCTGCAAAACCCACTCACCGATGATGCGCGCCGCATTCGGCGTGACCTCGCCTTCAGCACTCGCCTCCAGGTCGGTCAGCTCGCCACGATGCACAATGCGACCCGCCTTCCACACCCAGGCCCTGGGGTTGTAGGGTCCGACCTTGCGCGGATCACTCCAGGTATGGATGCCCAGCGTCCGGTCATTGACCGCCGCCGCCATGTGCATGGGGCCGCTGTCCACGCTGATGACCCAGCGCGCCGCTTTCAGGCAGGCAGCCAGTTCCATCAGGTTCGTGCGATGGCTGAAATCAATGATGTGCCCGCCCTTCGGCCGCGACTTGTCCCCAGTCATGCCGACCAGCACCACGGGCTGCGGCGCGAGGGCGTCACACAGAGCTTGCAGGGCCTCAGGCGACAACGATTTGCCCGCGCCCCTGGACCAGGGATGCACGACAATCAGGTCATCTCGCTGCGGCCAGTCCCTGGGAAGGCTGCCCGAAGCCAGGGGAAACTGGAGGTTGTCAGCATCCACAGAAATGCCGAAGGCCCTCGGCACGGCAAGATAGCGGTCCGCCGCATGGGCGGAAGCATCCACCGGAATGATCCGGTCATGCAGGAGCCGCGCCCCCTCCCGAGAGTCCGACAGGCCGATGATCGGCCGCGAACCGCTGGCCCTGGCCAGCATTGCGCTGCGGAACAG
>JBIJBP010000036.1:0-40268 GCA_044345155.1 Prosthecobacter sp.
TAGCCGGACGCCGCCGCGTCACTGAGGCTGATCTTCCGGTAGAAGGCGAAGTATTCGGCGTGCTGCTCACGCTTCGTCCGCCAAGGATGCGGGGGCGCGATGGGGTAAACGCGGATGTCGTCGCTGGCGGGTGTGTCCAGCACCGGTGCGGCTGCGTCAGGATTGCGTTCGAGATACTTCCACGGGATCGGCGTGACAAAGAGCCCGGGATGCGTGGTCGTGGCCACAAATCGTTCGCCCCCGGGGGTGAACGCCATCCCTGTCGTCCTGGTGCTGCCGCTGACCGGCTCGATGGCTGTGCCGTCGGCGCGGATGCGGAAGTCGGTGGGCGGCAGCGTGACGGGTTTCGCCAGATGCGGGCCGGTGATCGTGCCGCCCGTGTTGCCGCGCCCGAAATAAAGCCAGTCGTCAGGCCCCCAGGTCGGAGAATTGATGCGGCGCTCCAGGATCGGCGAACCAAATCCGCTGAACAAATTCTCCTGCACGTCAGCCCTGTCATCCCCGTCGCTGTCCTTGAGAAACACGATGTGCGGCGAGCAGGCGACAATCACGCCGCCATTGCCCGCCGCGATGCCATGGCAGGGAGGCAGGCGGTCAGCCCACACCACGGCCTTGTCCATGACACCGTCACCATCGGTGTCGCGCAGCAGCTTTACCGTGCCGTAGGTCTGCTCCTCCGCCTTCTTCTTCGCCTCCTCGCCGGCCTGAATGCGCCGCACCTCGAGGTCGAGCCGTCCTGTCTTGTTCAGCTCATCAATGTCATACTGGCCCTCGAGATTGTAACCATGCAGCTCACAGACAAAGCAGCGCCCCTTCTCATCCCAGCAGATGCCCGAGGGTTCGGTGATCAGCGGCTCGGAGGCAAGCAGGCGGATTCGATGACCCGCAGGCACCTGGAACTTCGCCGCGCTCTCCGCCGGGGACAGCGGCTTCGGCGCATCGTCAGGGCGCGGAATCTCAGCGCACGCGGAGGCGGCCCAGAGGGCGAGGATCGGGACTCTCATGCCGAGAATACACCCGGCCTGACAAAGCTGTTTCATTTTCCCCGTATCAGTGCCCATGCCCGGTCACGCCCACGGCCATGCCTTCACCTTCATGAATCCGCGGCAGCGGGACGGGGTGGTCGTGCATGGACGCCGCTCCGTGCTGAAGACCAGCCTGGCCGGCCTCGGCTCGCTGACGCTGCCCGGGCTCCTGAAGCTGCGCGCGGAGGGCGTCGCCAGGCATGACCAAAAATCCGTCATCCTTCTCTGGATGACGGGAGGTCCCTCGCACATCGACACCTGGGATCCCAAGCCGGACCGCCCCATCGAAAACCGCGGCCCCTTCAAGACCATCGCCACCCGCCTGCCGGGCGTCCGCATCTGCGAATTTCTGCCAAAGCAGGCGGCAATGCTCGACAAGTTCACCCTCATCCGCTCGGTGGACTGCCGCTTCAGCAATCATGAGCCGAACATGGTGATGCAGACGGCGAACCTCGCCAACGAGCCGCGCACCAACCCGAGGGCGAAGTTTTATCCTTCGTTCGGCAGCATCGTGGCGAAGCACCACGGCGCCAACCATCCCGCCATGCCGCCCTATGTGGTGCTGAACATGAAGTCGCGTTCGCACGTGGCCTGGGGCGGCTACCTCGGCACCCAGTACGACCCCTTCGACGGCAACAACGCCGCCCGCCTCTTCCAGCTTCCGGCCGGCCTCAGCATGGACCGCCTGACCGCCCGCCAGTCCCTCAGCCGCCAGATGGACGGACTGCGCGCGGAGATCGACGCCAGCGGGATGATGGGCGCGATGGACGCCTTCGGCCAGAAGGCCTTCGACATCATCGCCGGAGGACGTGCGCAGGAGGCCTTCGACCTGGAAAAGGAGCCGAAGAAGGTGCGTGACCGCTACGGCGATCATGACTGGGCGAAGCAGGCGCTGCTGGCCCGCCGACTGGTCGAACGCGGCTCCTCCTTTGTCACCATCGACCTCAGCAACCACGGTGCCTCCGGCACCTGGGACAACCATGGCGACAACATCCCGCCCTACGGCGGCATCTGGAACGGACTGCGCCCTCTGCTTCCCGTCTTCGACCATGTCATCACCACGCTGGTCGGCGACCTGCAGGAACGCGGCATGCTCAAGGACACCCTCGTCATCGCCATGGGTGAGTTTGGGCGCACTCCGAACCTCGGCACCCAGGGCAGCACCGACGGGCGCAACCACTGGCCTGTCGTGATGAGCATGTGCCTGGCGGGCGGCGGCTTTCATCACGGTCAGGTCATCGGCGCCAGCAGCAAGGACGGCGGGGAGATTGCCGAGCGGCCCGTCACGCCCGGCGATCTGGCCGCCACCATCTATCATCACATGGGCGTACCGCTGGACACGACCTACACCGACCACCAGGGCAGGCCCAACTTCATCGTGGACCAGGGCAGGCCGATCACCGAGCTGATCGGCTGACCCGAGGAAACCCGATGTTCGCGCTTGAAGCGACGGACGGCGTTTGACAAAGGGAGTCATGCCCGCCTTGAAAGCCTTTCTCTTCGACCTCGACGGAACCCTCATCGACTCCCTCGCGGACCTTGCCGCCGCCGTGAACCGCATGCTCGTCGAACATGGTTATCCGGAGCGCGAGCTGGAGGTCTTCCCCCGATACATCGGCGACGGCGTGCGCCAGCTGGTCGAGCGAGCCCTTCCGGAACAGGCACGCAGCAAGGAGAACATCGAGGCCTGCCTGCGTGACTACCAGAGGCACTATGCCGAAGGCTGGCATGACAAAACCGTCGTCTATGCAGGCATCCAGGAGCTTCTCACGGAGTTGAAGGCGCGCGGCTTCAAGGTCGGCTGCATCTCCAACAAGCCGCACCGCTTCACCACGCTCTGCTGCGACCACTTCTTCCCCGCCGGCACCTTTGACGTTGTCCTCGGGCAGCGCGACGAAGTGCCGCGAAAGCCTGATCCTGCGGGCGCCCTGGAGGCGGCGGCGCTGATGGGTGTCGACGTGACGGAATGCGCCTACGTCGGCGACTCCGGCATTGACATGAGCTTCGCCAGAAACAGCGGCATGACCGGCATCGGTGTCAGCTGGGGCTTCCGGTCCGTGGCGGAGCTGAGGGAAAACGGAGCGGCGCTGATCGTCGATCATCCTGCTGAAATCCTGGCCCGGGCCTGACGTCTGCGACTGAGGCTGTTCTCGACAAGGCGGCCTGAGCACCTGCAACCAAAGGGGGACGCTGTACGCGTCCCCCGTCCATGGATGATCAGCCTGCCGTCACTCCCATTCGATGCTCGCAGGCGGCTTGGTGCTGATGTCGTACAGCACCCGGTTCACCCCCTTGACGCCGTTGAGGATCTTGTTGGAGGCGTTGCGCAGAACGCTGTAGGGAAGCTCGACCCAGTCGGCCGTCATGGCGTCCTCGCTGATGACCGCACGCAGGCTGATCGCCTGCTCGTAGCTGCGTTCATCCCCCTTGACGCCCACGGTCTTGACCGGAAGCAGGGCGGCGTAGGCCTGCCAGGTCTGCTCATACCAGCCGCTGCGGCGCAGTTCACCGATGAAGATGGCGTCGGCCTGCTGCGTGATGGCGACACGCTCCGGCGTGATCTCGCCAGGAATGCGGACGGCCAGGCCGGGACCGGGGAACGGATGGCGCCACAGCGCGCGATGAGGAATGCCCAGGCTGGCACCCAGTGCGCGAACCTCGTCCTTGAAGAGCTCGGCCAGGGGCTCCAGCACCTTGCCCTGCTCCTTGAGCTCCATGATGCGGTCCACTCGGTTGTGATGCGTCTTGATCTTGCTGGCAATGCTGCCGCTGGTGGCGCTTTCGATGACATCGGGATAAAGCGTGCCCTGGGCGAGCAGCTCGACGTTGTCCGCCACCTTCCAGAACTCCTCGACAAAGAGGGTGCCGATGATGCGGCGCTTCTGCTCGGGATCCGTGACGCCCTTGAGCGCCCCGAGAAAGATGGCGCTGGCGTCGATCTGCTCGATCGGCACGCCTACCTCGTCAAAGAGGGCCTTGACCTCCGCGGCCTCATTCAAGCGCATCATGCCGGTGTCGATGAAGATGCAGCGCACCTTCACGCCCGCCTTGGCGAGCAGGACGGCCAGCACGGTGCTGTCCACGCCGCCGGAGACGCCGCAGATGACCTCACGGCTGCCCACTTCCGCACGGATGCTGTCGAGCATCTGGGCCTTGAAGGCATTGATGTCGAACGCGGCCAGGGTGGCGCCGCTCCGGGTCAGGAAGTTTTTCAGGATCTGCGTGCCCTCATGGCTGTGGGTGACCTCGGGGTGGAACTGGATGCCCCAGCAGCGGTCCGACCACTTGAGCGCCACGGGCACGGCGTCCTCGTTGGTGGCGATGACCTTGGTTGTTTCCGAAAGGTTGGCGCAGGTGTCGCTGTGGCTCATCCAGACCTGGGACTCGTGCGAGATGCCGTTGAAGAGGTCCTCATGATCCGTGACGACGAGCTTGGCGGGTCCATATTCACGGGTCACTCCCGGCTTCACGGTGCCGCCATGCTTGATGTTGAGAAGCTGCATGCCGTAGCAGACGCCGAGCACCGGCACGCCGAAGGACATCAGCTTCTCGAAATCCACGTCCGGCGCATCCTTTTCCGAGGTGCTGCGCGGCCCGCCGGAGAGGATGATGGCACCGGGGTTCTTCAAGCAGGCAAGCTCTGCAGGCGGATACAGGTGCGAGGCAAAGCCGAGTTCACGGACACGGCGGACGATGAGCTGGGAATACTGGGAGCCGTAATCAAGGACGGCGACTTCTTGGGCGGTCATGAGAGAATGGGGCGGACGAACAAAAAACAGGGGCAGGGCGCGTCAATGCGGCTCGTAGTTCACAGGCTCTTCGGTGATGACGACATCATGCGGATGGCTTTCCTTGAGGCCGCCGGCGGTGATGCGGACGAAGCGGGCCTTGGCGCGGAGCTCCTCAAGGTTGCCGGCGCCCACGTAGCCCATGCCGCTGCGCAACCCTCCCATCAGCTGGAACACGACGTCCGCCAGCGGCCCCTTGAAGGGCACACGGGCCTCGACGCCCTCAGGGACCAGCTTGCCGGAGCTGTTCTGACCGTAGCGGTCGCCAGCGCCCTTGCGCATGGCCTTCAGGCTGCCCATGCCGCGGTATTCCTTGAAAGTGCGCCCCTGCCATTTGACCATGTTCCCCGGGCTTTCCGCCGTGCCGGCAAGCAGGGAGCCGAGCATGACGCAGTCTGCGCCCCCGGCGATCGCCTTGACGATGTCGCCGGAATAACGGATGCCGCCGTCGGCGATGACGGTGATGCCGCGCTCGCGGCAGACGGAGGCGGCCTCCTGAACGGCGGTGAACTGGGCCATGCCGACGCCGGAGATGACCCGCGTGGTGCAGATGGAGCCCGGCCCGACGCCGACCTTGATGGCGGAGGCACCGGCCTTGATCAGGTGCAGGGCGCCGTCCGCCGTGACCACGTTGCCGGCCACGACCGGAATGCCCGAACCAATTTTGTCACGAAGCCTTTCAATGACCGAGGCGACGCGCGAAGTGTGCCCGGTGGCGGCGTCGATGAACAGGGCGTCCGCACCTGCGGCGACGAGCGCGGCGCCGCGGTCGGCGCAGTCATCGCCCACACCGACGGCGGCGCCGACACGGAGCTGGCCGTTCCGGTCCTTGGCGGCATGGGTGAAGGTGTTGCGCTTGGTGACGTCCTGCTTGGTGATGAGGCCGGCCAGGCGACCCTGTCCATCGACCAGCGGCAGCTTCTCGATGCGGTGGGTGTAGAGGATCTTGAGGGCCTCCTCAAAGGAGGTGCTGGCCGTGCCCGTGGCCAGGCGCTCAAAGGGCGTCATGATGGCGGACACGGGGGTGGAGGTGTCCTCGATGTACCACATGTCACGGCTGGTGACCATGCCGACGAGCTTGTTGTCCGGGTCCACGACCGGGAAGCCGCTGACGCCCTTGGTCTGCATCAGCCATTGGAGCTCGCCCAGGGTTGTCTCAGGGCGGACGGAGTGGGGGTTTTGAATGACCGTGTTTTCGGAGCGCTTCACCCTGGCCACCTGCTCGGACTGATAGTCGATCGGGCAGTTGCGGTGGATGACCCCCAGGCCGCCTTCGCGGGCCAGAGCAATGGCCAGCTCGGATTCTGTCACCGTGTCCATGGCGGAGGACAGGACGGGGACGTTGAGGCGGATGGAACCGCCAAAGGTGGTGCTGATGTCCACGTCACCAGGGAGCACTTCGCTCAGCCCGGGCAGGAGCAACACATCATCAAAACTGAGTGCAAGAGAAGGTAGATCGCCCATAGGCCATCTAATCAGCACTCACGCCCCTGTCACGCGGAAAATCACGCCCGGTCAGGGGCGGTAGATGCGCGCCTTGCCCGTGTAGGCGTCGATCTGGATGCAATAGTAGTTCGGCGGCGGCATGGTCGGGGAGTCCACGTTTTGAGATTCGACGAGGGTCATGAAGCTCTCGTCCAGCGGAGGAATGGTGTAGGCGGTCGCCTGGGCGGCGGCGGTGGTGCCGGGCTGTCCCTTGGTCAGCAGGCGACAGCTGCCGTCCGGATAGAAGCGGAGGGCGGAGTAGCTGACGGATTCGCCACCCGCGCCTGTGCCCGGCTGAAAGACAAAGGTTCCGGAGACAGGCCCCTTGGTCTGGTTGGCCGTGGTCTGCAGAAGCGGTGAGAGCTGGGACTGAGGGGAAAGGACGATGCCGGAATCAAAGTAATAAGGCTCCGAAAGGGCAAGAGGGTCCGTACCTGAGGGGGTTTCCACCACTTGGTAGGCATAAAATAGCTCGGCTGTCGGGCGGTCTGAATCAGGGTTGGTGTAGCGATAAAACCGCATTTCGACCTCACGGCTCCGCGCGATGGCCTCCTGCTGGGCAAGGCTGAGGCGGTTCAGGAGGCTGTCTCCGGCCGAACTGAGACGGGTTGAACGAAGCACGTCCACAAGGGTGGGCGTGGCCAGGGCGACCAGGAGCGCGATGATGCCGACCACCGTCAGCATTTCGACGAGGGTGAAACCCGGGGTGGCGTGGCGCGTGCGGCTTCGAGTGATGGGGGCGTGCAGGTGCATGACCATGACAGGGCGGAAAGGTTGGGTTAGATGCTCCACTTGGAGCCGCGGAGCTGGATCGTGGCGGAAAACACCCGGTAGTTCACCTTGCGCTGCTGAAGCATGGTGGTGATTTCATTCACCTCGGACTCCAGGTTGTGCGCCTGAGTGAGCTTGGTGCCGATCTCAGAACCAAGCGGCGGAGTACCCCCGCCTCCCGCCTGCTGGTCGAGCATGTCTGCGGAACGTTCATCAATCGCGACCAAGACGACACGGACCATGGGTGGCAGGAGGTGCTGGGTTCCCTGCGGCGAATCGCCGGTGGGATTGACGATGGCGCTGGAGTCATAGGTGTAGGCCGGTGCAATCTGGGTCGGACCACTGGTGGACTCGGGCTCGTTGGCCACCAGGGGCTCACGGCGGGGAGAGATGATCAGGGCCACGATGTTGTCGGCCACGGGACGCGTGAGGAGCGTCGAAGCCTGCTGGTTGCTGCGGCCGCCGCCATTCGCGGACGCTCCAGCCTTTTCAAACCAGGTCCTGGGAATCGGCGCCCTGGGGTTGGACGCCACCGTGGCAGATGCGGCATACATGGTGTTGAGCTCCGTCGGCGGGCTGAACTCCATGAGGCGGTAACGGAACTTGCTCTGCCTGTTTTGAATGAACGCAGGAGCCCAGGATTCGTCGGAGGAAAACTGGACGAAATAGCCCCTGGCGCAAAGCAGCTTGTCGAGCCCCACGAAGGCAGGCGTATTGGAGACTCCCAGCGGGGCCTGGAAAAACACCGCATGCCCCGGCAGCATCGTGTCACCACCGGCAACGAGGTCGGAGGCTCTGCCGCAGATGAAATGCAGATCCGAACGCCGGACGTAGCTGGTGGGTGCCGCAGTGGCCGCAGCTGCGCCGGCGCTGGCGAGATAGTTGGCGTCGTAGTCGATGTAGGTGTTGAGCGTCGCCTGGCCAAGGTTGCGTGTCAGGATGTCGAAGGCCGTCCTGGCCTCACGGAACTGGCTGACACGCGCGTTTGAGGCCGACCAGGTGGACTGAACCTGGCCGATGACCTGGGCGCTGATCAGCAGTAGGATGGTCAGCACGGCGAGCGACACCATGATTTCAACCAGGGTGAAGCCCGTCCGCAGCTGGCGTGGCGCATTGAAGGGGGTAGCATTCATGGTGGATGAAGGAACGTTTCTTTCAGGGTGATCAGGGGGCGAACCGCTTCGATTCGATCACTCGGAAGCGGTAGTAGCTGTCCAGAGGTGGATGAGCGGTCTCGTCCAAGGGGTCGCCATTGGTAAAGTCAGCGGCCGCACCCGCCCGGGTCAGGTCAGTCATGTCCACATAGCGTTCCAGCAGGAACGAGCCGCGAAACTCACCGGTGACCTCGTCGATTCCAGGCGTGAACTTGTCCACGGCCCAGCCATCCTCCTTGGAGCCGCGCAGCGCCTTCTTCAAGGTCTGCACCCGCACATGAACGCGGAAGGTGTTCGAACGCGTCGTCAGCTTGGCATAGAGGTTGGAATACGGTGCCTCACGCGTGTTGTCCCCCGTGGAAAGATGGTTGTTCCAGAAGGTCCCCATCGCCTCATCCCGGCGGAAATAGTTATCCATCATGTCCAGGCTGACATTTTCCCGCGACGCTTCGTTGGCACCAGGCACCATGAAGGCAGGAGTGCCCCCGTTGCTTGTCGCCGTCCGGTTCCCCGAGGTTGAAACCCTTGAGGGAATCAGGTGCAGCTCACAGATCTGGGAGGCACTGCGGAAAAGTCCGGACCTGAACACACCGGGAAGCCCCTTGTTGACAGTGTCACCACCGCCGACACCGGACGGCCCACGGCCATTGTCCTCGGACCCGAAGTTGAAGCGCTCTTCAAACTGGCGCAGGGTGCCCACCACCCGTTTGCTGGCGGCCTTGTAAGTCCACCAGGGGCTGTCGGCACTGCCGTTTTCGCTGTTGAACCTGTCCATCACGATCGAGCGATGCCAGCGGGCGGCCGGGTCTCCCTGGCGCACGCTTTCATCCCTGTAGGTGGGTGGCGTCTGTCCAAACTGGCCGAATCCCTGGCGATTGCTCCGCGCAGACACATGGTCCACATTGGGCAGCGCCGCAAAGATCTCTCCCTTCATCACGGCATGCAGGGCCGTGGCCCGGCGGATGTGCGTGAAGGGCAGCATCTGGTAGTTCATGTTCACCTTGCCGGCGGTGGAGAGGGGTTCGCTGATGGCATAAGGTTCAACCACCGGCATCCAGAAGAGGTCGAGAAGGTAATGATCCGGAGGCGTGGCCTGCCCCGGATGGCGCGGAAGGCCACCGGTCATCAGCACATGCGGGCGGAACAGCAGGTTGGTCCAGGCGCCATTGCCGCCTGAGGAGGCGTCAGGGTTGTTCTTGTTGGCAAAGTGCACGCGGCTGGGCAGGGAGCCCATCATGACGGGTGAACTGACCACGCGGTTGGGCGTGAAGAAGGAACGCCCGGCGGCACTGAACCTGGAACCGATTCCGGAGGGGCGGAAATAGGAGAAGCGGTATTCCACATCCTTCTGCCAGCCGCTGCCTCGATAGAAGCCCACGGCCATGTTGCCTTCATCCGGCTTGTTGATGAAGGTGCCGACGCGACCGCCAGGATCGGATTCATCGAAGTCAAAGTAGCGCTGCGCCAGCCTTGCCGGCGGCAGGCTCTGCGTCACCGGATGGGCCGGGTCCCCGTTCCTTCCTGAAAAGGGCGCATCCGGCATGAGATTTTCACCAACCCGGACGGTGATGGGCAGCACGGCCTTTTCAAAATCCACCTGCCGCTTGAGCTGGTTGACCACGTTGCCCGACCGGTCAAAACCAGGCTCAGAACCTGCTCCATAGGAGGAGAAGTTATGAGCCATGAAGGCATCAGGTTCATCATAGAGAGGATGAGGGGACCAGTCCGATGCCTGGACAATCGTCTTGGCAAAGATCAGGCGCGCATCGCCATGACCGGGCAGGAGGGAACGTACCACGTCTGTTCCGGAATGGGCGACGGGCTTGTTGTAAACCTGGTCCTCCATGTCATTGCCATAGCAGATGCGGGCAAGACGAACTTTGACGGGGTCATCCCTGCCGTCGTAAACGATGACATTCTCGAAGTTGTCGGTCTTCTCATAGCCATAGATCAAAGCCCTGCTGCCCGGGAAGCGCTGTTGCTTTCGGGCACCCGTGTTTGGCGCGTCATTTTTCGCCGAATCGCCATTGACGGTCACCCTGTTCTCGTTGGGAACGCCAGCCTTGGGTTCAACAAGACGCCCAGGGAAACGGTCCACATCCTGGCTTTCGTCATTGCGAGCCAGGGCCCCGCCCCTGTGAAAGGACCACCAGCGCGGCGCCTGCAGCGCAGGATGCCTGAAAAGCAGCTGATCCGACGAACGGACCCATTCAATCTTGGTGGTGGGCTGGACCACCAGATCGGGGCTGGGCATCCTCCCCTGGGGGAAGTTGAAGAAGATGGTCTGAATCAGGTTTTTCCGATCATGCCCGTCATAAATATCCAGCCGAAGGGGACCCCTGGACTGCATCTGCATGGGCTGATCACTCTTGATGGTGAAGAAGTTGGAAACCAGGTCCATGTTCACGAGCCCGGCATGCACCCTGCTTGTGACGGCGTCGCTGTAGCTTGGATCAGCCGGCATGCGTTCCATGCCCGGCAGGTGCCTGCCGAGGGCCAGGCGCCGGAAGCTGGCGTAGCCTCCCACTTCAGGGGCGCTGTCCTGGGCGTAAATGGATTCCGCACTCTTCAGGATGACATCCTCGGTCTTTCCAAAGATGGACTTGCCATTGACCTCCAGCTTCTGCAGTTCCTGGGCGCGCAGGACGACGGTAAACTCCGGAAAGATGGGCGTGTAGCCGACGGAGGGGCAGAAGAACTCCAGGTGAAGCATCGCCTGGACGCGTTTTTCATCCACCCGCAAAGGCGTGTTCTCCTCCAGGGTGTAGTTCCAGTTTTTCGCCTCCCGGCCTGGGTGGAAGTTGGTGTGCCTGCCACGGTTATCGTCGGTCACCGGACCGCTCTCGGTGCCGTAAAGGGATTCGACCAAGGTGTTGATATCACCGGTGAGAGGCGGGAAGTTTGAGTAGTAGCGGCTCTTGATGGCATTGGTGCCCGCCCTGCCCGCATCCTGCCAGCATGCATGTGTGGTGGGCTGGCCACCTTGAGGGGGGGCAAGATCAAGAATCTTATGTGTGGCGGCGTTCAGAAAGGCCGGCGGGGCCTCGTGCTCGACGATGAACTGGTTGGCGGTGTTTTCATTGATCCGCAGGGCTGTCCTTCCTCCGGAGACCTTGCCTGCAGCAGCCCAGGTCTCCAATTGTGTGGTGTTGACCTGATATGGGATGGGGTTTCCGTCCTGACTCTGCACGCCAGTGTCCATCCAGCCTGGGTTGAGGAACCTGTACTGCTTGATGCTCGGATTGCTAGGATCGTTCCCGACCAGTTCCAGGTGGCGCCAGCTGTACATGTCAGGCTGGCCGTCAGCCGTGCAGATGAACTGGACGCCGATCTCACTGACGGACACCGCCCTGCCAAAGCCCCGGTAGTTCTGTCCACCGATGTTCCAGGTGGAAGGCGTGACCTGGCCATGGCCGGGAAACACACGATCTTCCAGGGGATTATCCCTGTTGGTTGCATTCAAGTTCCGGTGAGCACCGGGCGTGAATGTGCGGAAGGTGCTCATGACATTGTCACGCTGGTCATAGAGGTTGTTGGTGTCAGCCGTGTAGTTGATCGGCAGCATGGGCCAGTCCTCACGGCGCCCGGAAAGATAGCTGTCATGCAGGTTGGTGGAGCGGATGTAGTCAAACATCTCGACGATGACCTGACGGTAATTTTCGTAACCATTGGCGCCGCGCATCTTGGTCCTGAAGGTGCTGCCGGCGCCGCCGGTGGCGGATTCCGCCGGGAAGACCGCGTTTCCAAGGATCCTGTCGAGCATGCCAAGCAGCTGCTTGTTGCGCGGCAGGTTGATGTCGGTGGTGGGGCTCTGGGCGAGCTCGCGCTGGAAGTAGTAAAGGTTGCCGGAGTCGCGGGCCCCCAGGCGCGAGCAGAACATGATCAGGTTTTCAAACCCCGTCCTCCTGTCGCTCTGGGTGTTGACCGGCCACATGGCGATTCGGGGCAGGCCAAGCATGCTGATTTCACTGGCACGGCTGTGGGCGGTCAGGAAGGCGGAGGCACGCTCAAGGGTTTGCTTCGTGAACAGCTCCCCTCCCTGGATGGAGGTGTCGTTCACCGTCCGTGTCCTGTCTCCCAAGGCGGAGAAGAACAGTTCGTCCACGCTGGCATAAAGCCTCTCCGTCAGCGCGTTTTGCATCTCCACGGCCACCGCCAGGCCGCCCCTGCCTGGGTCATAGGTGTCGGCGGCGAACAAGCTGGTTCCCGCATTGCTTCCGCCGGTGTTGATGCGTGGAATCAGGTTGTAGATCCGGTTTTTAACTGACAGCGCGGCGGTGTAGGCGTCGGTACTTGCGGTGCGGAAAGTCGTCCCGACAGGATAGACCTCGAGGTCGCGGTTGAAGTCGAGCATCGGGTTGGGATAGAGAACACTGCTCAGGGCGACGGTGGCAGGATGCCCGGGGAAACGCTGATACTCGTTGCGCGCCGCCGAATAGTCGGCCCAGCGGTGATCACGTTCATGATAGTAGGTGGGACGTCCCTGGAAGGTGGGCTCGGAGGCGGTGTTGATGTTGATCTTGCAGGTCTCGTCATCCGTCCAGAAGGCGAGGCGGGCCACGATCGGGTTGCGAGCGCTCGCAACTTCCGCGCCTTGGAATTCCAAGTCGCCATTCAGCGTGCCCAAAGTGCCGTCCTTCAGCATGTAGAGCCACTGCACGGGCATGGCCAGCCTGAGTGAGTCGATGCCAGAGCCGGTGGCCGGCGGCTGGATGATGGACGGACGTCCTGTCTTCGGATCCTTGTTGGCAATGTCCCTGCCAGTCAGGGCGGTGTTGGTGGAATATTGGAAGCCCTCCACGGGAATCGCCGTCCCAGAGGCTGGATTCATGCTGTAGGCCGCTCGTGGATCAATGATTGGAAAGTAGGTCTGGGTCGAATCCACGGTGCCATCCGTCGTCACCACGCCCTTCACGACGGGTTCGTTCATGTCCACATAGCGTGCGATGTTGTTGTCCTGGCTCCAATTTGCAGGTGGTTCTGACTCACGCACAAAATTGTACTCCTCACCGGCGCTGACCGCCCCTGCGGCGGCTCCCGAGCCCTGATAGATCATGGAGGCATCGGAAAACAGCTTGTAGCCGGCCAGGAATGCGCCGCTTGCGGTGTACTGCCGTATCGCCCCGGGTTGCGTGGCGTGAATCTCACGACCGCCAATACTGGTGTTTTGATCCGACCCCGCGCGGATCTGCCCGATCACAATGTTCACAGCCGTATCAGCGAGGCGGCGGGCCGCCTGTGACGAGGAGTAGGTCATGGTACCCTTGTGCTCTGTGTCTGCCACGCTGAGGAAGGCGAGCATCACAATTGTCGCCAAAGCGATCATCGAAAGAACGATGATGAGAGCCAGACCACGGCTTCTCCTGGCGTCCTTGAGAAAGGTTCGAATGGTTTTCATGGGGGGAGGCAATTTCGGGATTTATGTCCATTAAATCGAAATCGGAGAAAAATTTCAAGCCATGAAGTCAATGCACCGTATTTACTTGGTTAATACAAAGGCGGCCCAAAGTGGTGCCATCCATGACATCCTGGCAGAAATCACCGATTTTTTAACGATCCTGAAAAATCAAGTTTCCTGAGAGTTGGGGACTGGTGGTTGGCTTCTCCAAGCCAACGGGTTTTTGATCGATGATGAAATAACCCACACCGATTACATCCGTAATCCTCACTGGAGCACCCGGGGCACTCAGCAGCTTGCGAACAGCCAGACCCTGAAAGGAGACCGAACGCTTGAGGGGGCCATCAATCAGTTTGAAGCTGCCGCTCAGGCCCCCTGTCTTGGTGGCCGCAATTTTGGTAAGTGCGTCGATGGCGGGGATTCCCATCTTGCCGCCGGCCTTCACAGTGACGGCGTTGGCGCCAGTCAGGTTCGGGTTGGTCAGCGTGTCCACATCTCCACCTGTGGGGATGGATTCATCAAAGGTGCCATCCTCGCTGAAAAGCAGGTCGGCCAGAATATCCACGGGACCGGGATTAAGGGGATCCAGGTCAAAGAGGGTGCCCGTGGCAGGCGTGGAGGAATAGAATCCTCCATAGACCTCCAGCACAACAGGGGTTGGCACCGTCATGCCGGAAAGGCCGAAACCGTTCTTATAGAGGCGGGATTTGGGATTGGCCGGGCGCACCCAGTCAAACTGGCCCGAGATATCATTCTTGTCAGGGGTCGCGCCCTTGAGAATTTCAAAGGAGCCGAGGATGGAGCCCTTGGGCTTCGTGGTGTAGATGGTCTGGAAGACAAAGCACTGGCCCTCCGGACCGACCCAGGCGCCGCCGGTGAGCTTTTCATTGTCAGCCGTCCTGCCAGCCAGGGTGTAGGCTCCGTTGGTGCCCACGGTGAAGGAGGCGAACCCGGTCCCCTGGGGAACGGATTCGCTACCGACCAAGAGATCCCCTTCTTCCAGGCCAAAGGCAAGATTGTGCAGGCCGACAAATTCGGTGGCCGGCCTGGCAACTCCCGCCACCACGGACCTGCCAAAATTGTTACGCCAGGCCTCAAAGGCCAAGGTTCCCGTCTTGGCGGTGATGGTCGGAGTGGACAGAACCGTTACCGGAGGATCGGTCAGGTTCGACGGGGCGGTGATGTCGAGGCCGAACTCGATGGTGAGGGCGGGCGCGGTCTTGGTGGCAGGGATGAAGACTTCGGTTTCAGGCGCCGCGGTGAGTGCGCCGGTGTTGTCGAACTGGAGATTGAAGGCGCCAGCGAAGGAGCGGCTGGCTTCACCACCCATGGTGAGCTTGCCGGAAAGTGCCCCGGTGGAGGTGACGGTCATGTCGAATCGGCCACCCAGGTTTTGATTCAAATCACTGCGCTCAACCGGTCCGGCATAGGTGCCGGCAATGCCGGCAGGCAGCGGCCGGATATTGATGACCGTGTCCCATTTAGCTGCGGCAATCTGAGCGGGAGTGGTCAGCTTCACGGCATTGGAAACCTGGATGGTGACCGGATAACCGGATGGAGACTTGCTCACCGCCGTGGGCCTGCCCGTGATCCAGCCCGTCGTGGCGTCAACCTTCAGGCCTGGAGGCAGCCCCTTCACCTCGTATTTCTGAGGTGTGACAAGCCCTGGATCAGGAAGCTCCACCGTGGGTGACTGGTCACTGGTAGCCGGAATTTTCCACGCATAGGCTGCACCGACCATGCCGACGTCAGGCGGAGTCGTCTTCACCAGGGCAGGCCCCTGGTTGTAAACCTTCAGGTAGGTGGTGCCGCCGACGACAGGGGCCGTTCCGGACGCACCGCTGACCTCGCAGGTGTAAACGTCCGTGTCAGTGAGCACAAGCTTGTCAATGGAAAGGGTCTTGGTGGCGACGCCCTTGAATCGTCCGCCAAAGCCGCCCTCGGTAATTTCCTCACCATTCTTCCTCCAGCGGAACTGAGGCTTGACCTTGGCCGGAGCCCCGACATTGACGGTCAGCTTCACCGACTTGCCGAACTGGGCGGGAACGATGCGCCCGGCGTTTTCAACCACGACAACGTAGGCAGGAGGAGCACTGGTAGCATTGGCGGCCTTGCCCGTAGTCTGGTTGACATTGTCAACTCGGAAGGTGTATTCACCCGCCTGGCCGAGCGTGATGTCAGGCAAGTTCAGGGTGTCCGAATTCTCGCCAAAGAGCTGGGTGCTGCCACGCCTCCACTGCAGCACGCGCCTGTTGTTGTCACCACCGGCCTGGGCGGTGAGGACCAGGTCATCGCCCGCGAGAACCGTCTGCGAAACCGGGGGCTCCAGAACCACCGCATTGCCCAGCGAGAGGCTGAATGCGCAGGCCTGGCTCAGCTTTCCAGGGGCAGGATCAAACGGCCCGGTCACCTTGACCTGATACGTGCCTGCATCCGTCTCCTGAACGCTGTTGATGGTGTAAGTCGGACCGGTTTCACCGGGGATGGGATCCGTGCCCTTGAACCACTGGTAGGCAATCGGCGCCTCACCGTTCATGACCACGCGGAAGGTGACCGGGTCCCCCAGGGAGCCTTTCTTGGTGGCCGGGAGATTCACGGCGAAGGACAGCGGCCAGTCAACCTGGAGGGTCGCAGGATTGCTGATGGAGCCCGTAGGATTGACGGGGTTCATCACACGCACCTTGTAAACCCCCTCATGCTCCTGCCTGGCCTTGGGGATGTTGTAGGTCTGGGAGGTTGCCCCAGGGATGTCGATGTCATTGCGCATCCACTGGATGGACACAGGGCCGGTGCCCGTGTAAGTCACGGTGAAGCTCACTGCCTCATCCTGCTGGACAGTCCTCGAAACCGGATGCCCCGTCACCTGGGTGGGCTCGGAGTCCTCCAAGGCAATAACCTTGCCTTCGGAGATGAACTTGCTGGTGTCCCAGACTTTCTCGACGGGCAGCAGCAGCAAGTTCAGCAGGTTGGAGACACCCCCGAAGAGGTTGATGCCACCGGAGATGTCCAGAATGTCAAATTCACTGCCCGACACAGGCAGGTAGCCGGGAGCAAGCTGCACCAGGATGCTGGAGCTGCTTGTGGTGAGGTCGATGCTGCTGCCGGCCAGCCTGGTCAGGTTGGTGGCGCCGATCGTGAACTCCACCACCGAATTGGCACCCACCGTCAGCGGCTGGTTGATGGTAAGCAGTTCGGCGGAAGCACTGCTGGACGTCGGGTCCCCCGGACGGAGGACGGCCTTGTTGCCAACATCGCCGGCCAGGGTGACCGCACCGCCGATGGTTCCGGTGCCACCAAGCACGGCCCCGGCATTGACCTGAACCGCACCTGAACCGGTGCCTGAACTTGTGGGAGCCGACGGCGTGTTCATCACCAGAAGCGTGCCCTGGTTGATGGTGATGCCGCCGGTGAAGGTGTTGTTGCCTGCCAGGGTCGCAACACCCGTCCCCTCCTTGATGAGAGTGAGCCTGTCCTTGGTTGCACCCGTGCCGCCGTCAGCCTCAGAAATGACCCCGCTCAGGCGCAGGCCAAGGCCGGTGCTTGTCGAGGAGGTGAGGTGCAGGTTCTGCAGTTCCTGGCCCGCCTGCACCTGGTTTTGCAAGGTCAGCACCCCTGTGTAGTCAACAACGCCGGAAGTCACCGAGGAAGCAGCGCCCAGTGTCAGCTTCACGCCGCCACCCTGGGCGTTGATGTCGATGTTGTTGCCCAGGATGACAGCGTCGTCACTGGCAAGGAGCGAGACATTGACATTCGATGTGTCCTCCACCCAATGGACGGCGGACAGGTTCAAGGTCTGCGGTGTGCCTGTCACAAAGAAGGTCCTGCCGGCGAAACTGCCAGCCTGAACATGAACACGGGAGCCGGAGGTCATCTCCGCCAGGCTGTCCATGCTGGAATCACGGACCAGATTGATCCGCCTTTCGGAGCGGTCCAGGGTGTCCGTGGTGATCACCACACGGTAGATGCCGTTGCGTTCAGGGTGTTCAGCTTCGTCCTTGACCAGAATCTTGGAGGAGAGCTTCGAGGTCTCGATGAAAAACACATCCTGACCAGGTGCCTGGAAATCCACGACAGGACCGTTCAAAGTGGCGGAGACCCTGAAGTCCGTGCCGTTGCTGTCCCGGACATAATAAGGAACACCACCTTGGATCGGGTTGGGATTGATCGAGAAGTAAAAAATGATCTCCGTGCCGTTCGCCGGGTTGCCGGAAAAGCGGTTTGTGATTTCATTCGCAGTGGTGGCCGTCAGCCCGTAGTGCCTGCCATCAATCGTGGCGTTCACCCCCAGGAAGGCACCGGGTCCGTTGGCGGTGACGTTTTCACCGTCATGTTCTGAGTTGAAGCCCCCCCCAAGCCGGGTGACCGATGTCGATGTGGCCCGGTCAACCGTAACCTCACGGGGAACAGCATCTCCCAGCTCCACCGTTCCCAGGCCCAGCACTCCGCTGGCCCCGGCAAGCAGCGTGCCTGAACGCAAGATCACGGAACCGTTGACGGCCGCTCCAGGACCGGTGCTGACACCGGGCTGGGCAAGCGATGAACCAAAGGTGTTGGCGGCGTTCAGAAGGCTGAGCACCCCTTGACCTGCCAGACGGAAGCCGGCGTCACCGCTGACGACTCCGCTGAGCTGGACCGTGGTCCCCGCCGCCGGCGAAAGAATCGCCGTGCCTCCCAGCTGAACGGCGCCATTCAGGGTCGTGTCAGCATTGAAGGCGATGCGAGAATAACCACTGGCCTTGTTCATGACCAGGAATTCGATGTCGCCCGTCGTGACATTGTAATAGGTCACTGCCGGCAGACCATCGGTCATCAACAGAGAGGTGACCTTGCCCACGTCCTGCAGGGACACCAGGGTTGTGGGGCTCCAGGTACCGACAGTGCCAGTGATGTCGGCCGCCACAGCAAACTTCAGGTCGCCATTGGCGGCGTCGTAGTAGCTGACCGCAGGCAGGGCGGCGCCGGAGCTTGTCAGGCCCGTCACAAGGGCGAGCGAGGGGAATGCCCCCACGTCTGCGGAAGGATCAATGGTGACGGGAGCCGACCAGGCCGGGGTAAGAACCAGCTCGCTGACCTTGATGTTGGCGAAGAGCTCAAAGGTGTCGCTGTCACGCAGGTTGTGATTGAAGCCTGCGACATGCGAGGCGCGCACATACTTCAGGGTCTTGCTCACCTTGTCCTGATAGGCAATCGCCGGATTGCCCTGCACGATGCCAAAGCTCAGGTGATCGTCCACTTTGCCCGAGGTGCCCGGGACCGCGAAGGAGGGGAACCAGTTTGTGAGCGGAGCGGCGAGAGCGTTGGCATTCACGTTGAGGGCCAGCGCATAACGGATGGACGAAGTGGTGGCGTCCGTGAACACAATCGCAGGAGTGCCGATGTTGGCGACGTTGGCGACATTGCCTGTGCCTGTGACAAAGATGGTGTCGTCCGCAGCGTCCTGGTTGCCCTGGTCATTCTTGGAGAACAGGTCGCCGCCAATGTTGGACATGCCCAGGGCGATGGTGGCTCCCACGTCACCGGCCGCTTCAACCAGCTCCGGATTCGGCCAGTTCACGCCGTTGACGTCGGTGGAGCGCACATAATAAACGTCCTTGTTGGTCACATCCTGGAAGGCGATGGCGGGTGCGCCGTTGATGAAGGCGAGCGAGGAGGCACGGCCCCAGTCAAGGGCCCTGCGGGCATTGAACCCTGAGTCTGCGGCTCCCGAGGCCAAAAGCCTGCCGACCATCTGGTGTCCCTGACCACCGATCTGGGTGAAGAGACCTCCGACGACGATCTTGCCGTCGGCCAGGGTCGTCATGCTGCGGACTTCATAGTCGGGGTCCGGATTGAATGACGCATCCACCTCGCCATTGGGCAGCAGCCTCGCGGCAAAGTTGCGCACAAAGTCGCCCACCTGGGTGAACACGCCTGCCAGCAGCACGGATCCATCCGTTTCAAGGTGCATGTCACGCACCTCGTTGTTCACCTCCTGAGCGAAGGACTCATCCACAGATCCATCGTTGTTAAGTCGGGCCAGGCGGGTGCGGGCGATGTTGCCGGCGGAGAAGGCCGTGAAGGCTCCGCCGACGAGGAACTTGCCGTTGGAAAGGCCGATGATGTCATAGACGACATTGTTGGCGTCCGGATTGAAGGTGAGGACTGAGGCACCGTTGCCGGCGATGCGCGCCAGGCGGTTGCGGTTGTTGTCCCCTCTCACGCTGGTGAAGGATCCGCCGATGACGTAGCTGCTGACGACACCGCCGACCTCTTCGGGCACAATCGCCCTGACCTCGTTGTTGCGGATGTCCGGGCTGACAAAGCTGGTGTCGAGAACTCCATTCGCATTGAGGCGGGCGAGACGGGAGCGGCCGACGCCCGAGATGGCCGTGAAGCTGCCGCCGACCATGATCTTGCCGTCGCTCTGGCTGACCAGGACACGGACCTCGCCGTTGGCGTCGGGGTTCAGGGTCAGGTCCAGCGAACCGTCGGCGTTGAGACGTGCCAGGCGGTTGCGGGTGGTGTTGGTGTTGTTCTCATCCGCCGCCTTGTTCTGGCGAACGGTGGTGAAGGTGCCGCCGATGAAAATCTTGCCATCAGGAAGCACCAGGATGCTGCGCACTTCACCATTCATGATGTAGGCCTTGAAGGTGGTGTCCACCGTTCCGTCCTGGTTCAGGCGGACGAGGCGGCTGCGCACATGATACTCCGGATTGTTCGGATCATAGCCAGCATCCGTCGTCTTGGGAGCGGGCTTGGTGGGCTGCCCGTCAAAGCGGGTGAACGAGCCACCGACAAGCACCTTGCCATCCGGCTGGACGGCGACGGCCAGGACTGGCACGGAAGCTCCGAGCACGGCGACGGGTGCTCCCCAGACCACCCCCTGGGCGTCGTTGCTCCGGCTGTAAAGCAGCATGCCCGCCGTTTCGTCATAGAAGGTGACGGCCGGGTTGCCGTTGATGATGGAAAGCGACGGATAACGCCCCGTGATTCCGCGGCTCGCGACCGTCACGGGGATGCCCCAGGCCGTGCCGCGGGGATCCAGGGCACGGACATACTTGAGGTCCTGGTTGGTGGCATCGTAATAGGCCACGGCAGGGTAGTCGCTGACGACAGCGGCGGACATCTCCTGTCCGACATTCGTCGTCGTCTGGCTGCTCTCCACCTTGCCGCCTTTTTTCCAGAGTCCGGCAGGTGCGTTCACCGAGCCGACCTCGATGTTGTTGGCGACCGCCCCCCCCTCGACAACCAGGTCAACCCCGGCCTCGGGAGAAGTGTTGGTGAGGCTGGTGCCGAGCCGCAGGCTGCCGACGGACTGGCCGAAGACATTGGGGACGTTCGCTGCAATGAGTCGACCTTCGGCCACCTCAATGCCTCCGGCATGGTTGTTGGACACTCCGAGCCTGAGGGTTCCGAGGCCGAACTTGATCAGGCGTCCAAGACCTGAAAGACCCCCGCCCAGCTCGGCTTCGACGGCAACCGGACTGTCCTCAACACGGACCGCCTGGCTGAAAGATCCAAGGTCAACGGGATTGGCAAAGGTCACCTTGTGGGTGGCGTCCTGACTGCCTAGGATGAGTGAAGCTCCATCCGGGACAAAGCCGTTGTTGCCAAAACGCAGAGGCTCGGAAACCGGAGCACCGCCGATATTGACCACGCGGTCGGCTCCATAAGCAGCAAAGCCGCCGCTGCCCTTGAACTGCACCTGGTGCGTCCCTGACCCCAGGCCGCGCTGGAAGTCCGACAGGCCCAGCCCGATGACGCCACCGTTGACGATGAGAGCGCTCGTGCCGCCGGAGGCACCAATGCCTCCCGGCACGGCGTTGGTGGAATCCAGCCTCAGCACGCCACCATGGACATAGGTGTTGCCCGAATAGGTGTTTGTTCCGGACAGGACCGTGGTGCCCGTGCCTGTCTGAATGAAGTTGACCACATCCTTGAAGGTGTAGACCTGGTTGGTCTGGTTGCTCTGGGCGGGCTGGCTCAGGATGATACGGCGATAGACGGACTCCACTGCGGCCACCCTTGTACCGGCCAGGATGCCCGGACCGGACACCTCCATCCCAGGGCGGACCATCAGGTAAAAGTCCACGTCAACACCGCTGGCCACCTTCATGTCCACTTCACCCAGCTTCAGGCTGCCCCTTCCGACGGTTGGATTGGAACTGGAGGCGGAAATGATCTGCCGGTCCACGATGCCCGCCCCAATGGTGAATGGTGCCGACGTGTTGTAGTTGTGCAGAATGAGGTCGCTGTTGACCGCGTTTTGAGCGCCGCCGGTCAGGCTGCCGGGGCCGACAATGCTCTTGAGCGCGTTCTGAACCGTGCTGGCCACGAGAATCGCGCCATCCACGAGTTCAACCGTCCGCCCGGCGTTAATCGAGACATTTCCGTCCAGCTGGGAGGCGAAGCGGAGGACATTGACGAAACGGTTGCCCGTGACAGCGCCGTTGAAGCTGAGATCAAAGGGCTCGCTGGGGCTGATGTTCCTGGCACTGCTGCGCAGAGTCCTCCAGTTGTCCGGGTTCGTCAGTTCGGAGTCAGGGTCGTAGAGGCCGCCAACCGTGTCGGCGGAGACAATCGCACCCGTGGTCGTGCTGACCGTCGCAAAATGATTGACGCCTCCCGTCAGGCTGTTGGTCGCCTGATAGGTGGCCCATGGCAGGATGCGCTGACGAAGGTCGGTTTCGAGCTGCAGGAAGATGTTGGCGGCACCACCTCCTGCCTCCGGGTTTTCAACAAAGTGGACGGTGCCGCCTGCATAACGTAGCACGTCCGTCAGCTCCTCCTGGCCCATGAGGTTCAGCGTCATGCTGCGGGCGGGAGTCAGGGCGACCAGGTTGTTGGGATCAAAGCCGGCAACGCTGGTGGCAATGACCTTCGAGGCCCCGGCCTCGACGATCATCTGGGTGCCCAGAGTCTGGGTGACGTTGCCTTCAGGCGTGCCCCTTGCCTCCAGCACACCGCCGGAAAGCACCAGCTGCGTCAGGTTGCCCGTCGCAAAGTTGCTGGGGGCAAAAGCGGCGGGGGTCGCGTTGGAATCCACGGCCTGCAGGAGCAGCTTGCCCTGCATGACACGCATGGCGGCCAGGTTGGCGTTGCCATTGAGGATCAGCGTGCCAGGCCCGTCCTTCTCAAGCCGGTCCTGACCAGAGGCGATGGCCCCCGAGAAGATGACGTTGGTCTTTTCATGGCCGATGTTCAACCTGGCGAAATCCGCAACGGTAAAGCCGCGGTTGGTCTGGTTGTTGTCACCCACATACTGCAGGGTTCCACCGTTGAAAACCAGGTTCGAAGAGGCGGCCGTGGAGGCTCCAAGGCTGCCGGGAACACCGCCGTCCGTCAGCCTTCCGGCACGGAGGGTGCCGTCGGCGATGAAGGTCACGCCGGTGTAGTCGCTGGAGCCGTTGAGGGCGACCACTCCGGAGCCAAGCTTTTCAAGCCCGATGCTGGGGGTGAAGGTCATCGTCCTCTTGTCGCCGGTGTAGAAGTGGTTGGTGCTGACCTCGATGTCGCTCTCGTTGAAGATGAAGGAAATGAACGAGCCGAAAGGAATGCCTGACCCGCGGATCGGCATGCCGACGTAAAGGTCGCTCGTGGTGACGGTGCTCACGGGATTGCCGGCTCCTGAGGGCCTCACCATGCCAATGACACGGCGGCGGTAGTTGTCCGTGGTGCTGGCACGCCGCGTGGTGCTGGCAGCCCCGAGCGTCCCGCCGCTGAAGGTGTAGTCAGCCCTGCGATAACCGCCGTCATGGTCACGGCTGAGCTTGATGGAATGGCCGTCGATGATCTGCTCAATCGTCGTCGGATTGGTCACTCCAGCCCCGGCCACGGTCATGCCCACTTCCAGCCCGGCCGTGCCGGTCGCATTGGTGGCGGAGAGGTTGCTGATGCCGGCGATGATCCTCCGGCCAGGATTGCTGTAGATGCCCTGGCGGACGATCGTCTGGCTGTTGTCCGGACTGGTGAAGGTGTAGTTGATGGGCCCGCGGTAGGTGTTGTCCGTGTCGCGGCTCAGGATGACCTTGCCTTCCGTCGCATCAATCTCGGCGATCGTGGTCGGACTGGTAAGGCCGGTTCCGGTGACGGTCCAGCCGACGGCAAGACCTGAAAGATCGCTGAGATAGATGTATCTGCGAATATCCGCCGTCAGATAACCGGTGCGATTTGTGAGGACTCCGCGGTCGGTGATGGCGTTGTTGATCACCAGAGAACCCAGGTCGTTGTGCTGCTGAAGGATGAAGTTCTGCAGGTTGCCCTGATTCTCCGTGGTGAGGCGGCCCGTGCCGCCGATTGTCGAGTCATTGCTGCCGACGGTGGGGGAAACCAGGATGCCGCCGCTGCGGATGGAATGAACGCCGTTGAACATCAGCGAGACGGTGGCGCCGACCTGGTTGGCGAACCTCACGGAGAAGGTGTTGCGCAAGGCGGCCAGGTTCAGGTCTCCGACGATGTTGCTGTTGATGTTGGAGTCCCAGCCCGTCGCATAGCCGTCGTAAGGCATGATGAAGCCGTCATTAAGGGTGCTGACGCTGCCGGGCACCCCGGCGTTCTTCGCCCAGCCAAGATCCTGGCGCCCGTCGTCAAAGGTTCCATTGGCAAGGGCGGTGGGGGCTCCGTAGCTTCCAGTATCGGCGATTCGGGTGAAGTCGGGATAAAGGGTGCCGCTGGGCAGCGAGGGTGAAAGCTGCGCCCTGAGAATGTCTGAAACAGGTAGCCCGCCGACGTTGTCACCGTTGACGAAGGCGACCAGATCGTTGGTGGTGTTGAATTCATTCGTGGTGAAAATCGTGTAGATGTAAGGGTCGCCGAGACTGCCCTGGCCTGTCAGCGTCGAGGTGATCGCCCCCGTCGTGTTGACATGCTGGATGGCGACACGGATGCGGCCGTTGCCATCGGACCCAGGGAAGAAGTCCTGGTTGATGCTGAAAGTAAGCGCGGCTGGGCCGGCACGACGTTCCACGCCCTGGGTCAGGATGACATGAGCCCCGCTGCCGTTGGTGGTGATGTTCACCGGCTGTCCGTTGGGAATCGTGCTCAGGCGGAAGCTCAGGCTTTCCGTGCGCACCACATAATAATCCGTGTCAGGCATCAGCCCCTGGGGCAGGATGCCGTAGGACTTCACCCTCACCCTCACCCCGTTGGCCAGGCCATGGCCTTCGGCCGTGGTGAAGATGTCCTGGGCTGCGTTGGCCTGGAAGCCTTGCTCGACCGCCATCGTGATGGTGCCGCTGCCCACTGATGTCAGGTCAATCCTGGGCGCGCCGCTGCTCATGCTGGTCGCAAGCAGAAGGCGACGGTTGGCACCATTGCAGTCCACCGCAAAATAGGGTGTGTCTGGCACCAGCCCCCCTGGAAGGTCGCCGGTGGAACTGAAACGAACCACGCTGCCCCTTGTCACCACATGATTGACACTGGTCAGGACCTGGTTCGTGGCAGGGTCCGCCGTCACGTCATAGCTGCGCTCGGTGGAGCCGGGGATGACCCAGTAGGCGTTGACGATCGCATCACGAATGATCGCCCACGCTCCCATGATGCCAGCCGTCCCCAGGATGCCGTTGATGTTGTTCGGTTGATCGACCTTGGCGATCCTGCCGCCGTCAACATAAAGCGTGCTGCCGGTGCCGCGGATGAGGTTGTTCAGACGGACGACGCCGGACCCGGACTCACGGAAGATCTTGCTGGCCCCTGCCTCCAGCACCGTCTGAAGGACCACCTCCTCATGAGAGCCGCCCCTGAGCATCAGGGTACCGCCCCGGCGGGAGCCGCCAAGGCGAAGGTTGGCGTTGTCCGAGAGTTTCGAGGAGTTGTTCAGTCCGTAATCAAGGATGAGCGTGCCGGCGCGCACGGCCCATTCACGGTTGTTGCTGGCAGCCGTGCTGGGGGTCAGCATCTCGCCGCTGAAGACGAGTGTGCCCTCACCCTCCTGGTTCAGGCCGTGATAACCAAGCATGTTGCCCCCCAGGTTCAGGACGCCGTTGGCGCCCACGGTAATCCTCGCCGGAGCATTCGTGAAGAGGTCACCCGCCCAGGAGGAGGAGGAGTTGGCCGGCACTGACAAGAAGCCGCCTTCAAAAAGCATGTCCTCCGTCGCCAGATAATTCACCTTGTTAAGTTCAAGCGTGCCTGAGACGAGGTTGACTCCCGCACCGCTGTTGCCGCGGGCGTCGGTCACATAATACAGCGTGTCAGGCGTTCCTTCGGAAACGGGTGTGACCAGATTCGTTCCTTCTGGATCCGTGGCGATCTGAAAGGTGCCGCCGCCGGAGTTGACCACATAATAGCTGGTGTTTGTCAGAAGGCCTCCCGGCAGCACGGGAGTCACGCCGGTGACGGTCTTCGTGTTGAAGGTGACCCTCGCCCCGTTGGGAAGCAGCCCGGTGAAGCGGTTGCCCGAGGAGCTGTAGCTGGTTGACCTGTAATTGTCGATCTTCGCCGCCACCTTCACATTGGCCCCGGCGCTGGTCAGCGTGATGGCGGCGCCACCAGGCGTGGCGGCCACCTTGAAGGAGCTGCCCGTGGACTCCACCACGTAATATTGCGTGTCCGCCCGGAGACCGGCAGGAAGGGTGGTGGCGGCAAAGAGCGGGAAGCTGACGGGCGTTCCGTCCGGATAGTTGCCCGTGAAGGTTGAACCCGACACCGTCGTTGACGCACCGACGGTTCCCAGGGCATCATTCTTGGTGATGGAGAGGGTGCCGTTCTGGACGGTGGTCAGGCCGGAATAGGGGGACGCCTTGGAAAGAAGCCAACGGCCCGTTCCCGCCTTGAAGATGCTCGAAGGTTCGGAGGGGGACTTGTCGCCAAGCTCGACCTGAAAGCGGTTGTCCCCAATGCCGGTCCCTGAAAGGGTCAGGGTGCGAGGACCGGCATCCTTGAAGGCGATGGGCGTCGTGATGCTGGAAGTCCCGGCAATGATGTCCCTGAATTCGCTCCCCACGGTCACGGAGGCGGCACGGATGGTTCCGTTGGCGGCGATCGTCGCACCGTTCGGTCCGGTCCCCATGGTGAATGAGCGGTCGGTGGACTGTGCCGCCGTCGGGGCGACAATCAGGGTCCCCTTGTCGATGACCAGAAGCGACGGATCATCCTCTTCAATCCTTCCAAGCGAGGAGCGTGTGTCGAAGAGGCGCCCAAGGGAGGTCACCTCCACGGCGCCCTGCTGGATTTCCAGGCCGCCGCTGAAGGTGCTGCTGGCGTTGTTCAGGCGAAGCGTTCCAGGCCCCTGCTTGACCAGCTTCAGGGCGGCCAAATTGGCGCCGCTGACGGTAAAGCCATCGTTGATGGAACCGTTGTAAACCTGGTTGATGTCCAGATCAAAGAACACGGGAGTCGCCCCGCTGATGGCATCCGGTGCGTCAGTGTTGCTGATGACCGCGCCCTGGGCGCTGTTGATCCGCCGGATGGTCTGGCTGATTCCCATCAGGTTGACGGTCGTGCTGCCAATGTCCAGCACCAGCCCGCCAGTTCCCCAGGCCTGAGCCGAGCCCAGCCTGAGGGTTCCGGAGGTCATGACCAGCGGCTCGGTGAAAGTGCCGCTGCCACGCCAGGTGTTGCTGCCCAGGAGGGTGATGTCTCCAATGAGCGCCCGGATGGGGGCCGTGAAATCATTGTTGCCCTCCAGGATGAACTTGCCGGCCTCGCTGAAGATGCCGCCGATGCTGTTGTTGCCGCGCACCACGACCAGGCCTTCGAAACTGCCCTCGGTCTTGATACCGGCACGGTAGGTGTTGGTGCTGGACGGCGTGCCCAGGATGATGCTGTTCGTCTGCCTCGGATTGATCCCGGTGTTGGCAAGAACCCCAAGTTCAAGCACGCCAATCGCATTGATCGGGTTGGCAATGGTGAAGTTGATCTGCGGCACGGAGCCCCCCCCTAGGTTGTTGTTGTTGGGAACGGCGGTGCCGACATCGATTCGGCCGCCAGCGGCCCCGATCGTCAGACCGGTCTTGCCGTCATTGAGGCTCAGGTTGTAATCCTCCAGCGGCGGCGTGCCCGTGGCGACATGCGTGATCCGCAAAGTGCCTCCGTTGATCTGGATCCTGTCCGGTTCAAAGGCGGCCGGCTCCTGGCCCAGCGAGCTCAGGATGGAGAGCTGCACAATGCCGTTGTTGATGTAGGTCTTGCCGGTGTAGTTGTTCGTGCCGCCCAGCACCAGCAGGCCCGCCCCGGACTTGGCCAGGCTGACAGAACCCCCGGTGAAGCGCAGCTGGGAGCCGCTGGTAATCGCGCCCGTGAGGGAAACGCTCAGCGTGACCTGGTTGTTGTTGGTGTTGATGCCCAGGATCCTGGTTCCTGCAGCAACGCTTGGCACCGCTGTCCCAAGGCCTGAGACCTCCATGCCCACGGTCAGTCCGGTGACATTGCTCATGATCACGACGTTCGAGCCCGCCGACACAGCGCCGTTGGTCGTGATGTCCGCGATGAAGTCCGTGATGACGGTGCTCAGGTTGAGCTGCGATGAGTTGATGACGTTCAACACGGCGGAATCCGCCCTGCCAGCGCCCACGGTCAGGGCACCGCCGCCTGAGATGGTTGCCGTGCCGGTGTGGACAAGAAGTCCGCCGGATTCAATGCTCAGCCGCCTGCCGTTTATGTTCAGCGTCTGCCCCTGCATGTTCAGGGAGTTGATGACACGATCCGCTGACAACGTACGTCCCGCCTGCATCTTGACGTTGTTGCTGGCGGCCCAGCCGGTCTGGTCCCCTGTGTTGTAGCCGGCCACGGGCAGGCGCTTGATGCCATCCTGCCCGTCACCGAGGCTGGTGTCATAGGTGGCCCACTCATTGTCAATGGTCGCCCACCCTCCCAGGATGCCGTCGTCAAGAACCGGTGTCTGGCTGAAGAGGATGCGATTGCGGTTGATCGCGGCCGCGCTGCCGCCTTCACCGATGCTGCCGGCTTGAACCGTGATGGATCCTCCGTCATTCTGCCGCCCCTGGAAGTCGATGGTGGCGCCAGGCTGAACCTTCAGGGAATCGAAGGTCAGGGTGCTGGTGCCCGAAGTGCCGGCTCGATAAGTCTGCAGCTGGAGCTGGCCCTGGCTGAGCAGCAGCTGGCCCACGGTCTCCGCGAAGTTGCTGTTCACCATGTTGTTGTGGAAGATGAAAAGCCCGCCCTTGGACTCAACGGTCACCGTGTTGCCAATGCGGTTGGAGTTGTTGCGGTTGACCAGCGGACCATTGGCCGGATCGGTCGTGGCGGAGGTCGTCACCTCGTTGCGGAGCTCAATGCCTCCGCCGCCCCCGACACGGCCCGCAATGCCCAGGGTGGTCTTTGTGCCGCTGAAGGTGTCGTTGACAGAGTTGGACCAGGTGGCGGCATCGGTCGTGGCCAGCCCGCCGTTGCCAAGAGCAAGCGTGCGTCCGCCTGCCGTGACCAGGCTGCGGATGCCGTCAATGCTGCGGACGTCGTTCAAGGCGGGGCTGTCCGCCGCCCGCACCACAGTCCAGGTGGCACCGCTGTCCGTGGATGACAGGATCAGGCCGTTTTCACCCGCAGCCAGAAGACGGGTGCCGGAGATGCCGACAGAATAAAGGTCACGGCCTGTGCCGGTGTTTCTCATGTTCCATGCCGTTCCGTCCGTCGAGACATACAGGGCTCCATAGTCACCGACGGCGACAAACTGGCTGCCGCTCCAGAAAACATCACGCATCTCGGGCAGGAACACGACGGGAGGCAGTTCCCCAAGCCGGTTGCTGATGCTTGTCACCGTGTTCTGCCCACTGGTCACACGCCCAGTGTAAACGCCCATCGAAACCGTCGTGGCGCTGCCGGTGGCGTTGAGGGCAGGGGCTGTTGAAAGGGTGATGGTGCCAGCCGTGCTGTTCAAATCCGTGATCGTGAAGGTGTTGTTGGTCCAGCTCGATGTCCCGTCCGCCGCGCCCGTAATGTAGATCTGCATGCCGATGGAGATGCCTGCAAAAGATCCTTCCGACACGCCCTCAATGATGTTCGAGCCATTGGTCGTGGTGCCAGTGAAGGTCAGCAGGGGGATGTCTCCGGTGCCAACGGCCGTCGCAGCAAGAGTCACCTGGTTGGTCCCAGCGCTGTAGCTGGAAACCGTGGTTGCAGAACTGATGAATCCGGGAATGGCCGCCACAGGACGGCCGTTGATCAGGTGCGCCGAAGCTCCGCCCAGAGTCTGGTTGAAAGCCCCGAGGCGGATGTTGGTGATCGTGGCGCTGCCATTGGTCATGTCACCGTAGAGCACGCCAAATCCCGCACGGGTGCTCAGGTTGGCCGGACCGGCCAGGAAGATCCTGCGGCCGGGAATGTCCAGGGCCAGGATGGTTCGAGGCGAGGGAAGCGCGGTTCCATGCAGCGCCATGCCCGGCATCAGTCCCTTGAAGTCCGTGACTTCGGTAATCTCAGAGGAACCGCTTCTCGAAACGCCCAGGAACGTCTGAATGGGAGCCCCCTGCTGATTGTTGGCGGGCACCGCAACGACCGTGGCCGTCGCGGCGGCGGACAAGACCATCGAGAACGCCGCCTCATTCACGGATCGCACGGTGGTTCCAGACTGGATGCCGGAGGTCGAAAAGACATACATGCCAGGCCGCAGGGCATGCATTCCGCTGACATTGGAGATGGTGGCCCCAAGGGCTGTCGTTCCCTTGAAGGCGTCAAAACTGACATTGCTGCCGCTGGTCAGGGCATTGTTGTTCAGCGTCATCTGACGCGTGGTGGCGTCAAATCCCAGGATCACGTTCTGCGCATCGGCCAGAGGAGGTGTCTGACGGGTCCAGGACAGCCCGGTGGTCGAACGGGCCAGCAGTCCGTTGCCGCCTGCGGCAACCAGCACACTGCCAGTGGACCATGCGACGGCATTCAATGCTTCCGTTGAAGCAGGCGATGGCAGCGGCGCCCAGGTGTCAGCCTCCCCGCCAACGGAGCCGAGCACGATGCCGGCATCCCCAACGGCAACGAGGTTGAAGCCGGCGAAGAAATCCGCACCGGTGAATGGAGCGAGGGCGTCCTTGGACAGCAGGATGACACCGGCGCCAACAGACTGGATCACCGTGCCTGCAGGAAGGATGCCAGGGGAGGAAACCGGCATGCCGGCCACAAGCCCAGCCGTCGAAGAAACAGCGGACACTGTGCTGCTGCCAGCCGAGAAGGTGCCCGTGCGCCTGAGTGCGGTCCTGGCCGCGACAAGCGGCGCCGCTGCCGCCGTCGCCTGAACCGGCTGGGACAGCTCCAGCGTGCTGGCAGTGCTGCTCACCACAAAGGTTCCCGGTTCAATGATCACGCCCCGTGCAGCCATGCCGGAGGTGAACGAGCCTGCGGAGGTCACATCCTGAAGGATGGGTGATCCGCTGACGGTGCGTCCCGTAAACACGCTGAGGGGCACCGCATTGCCATTGGCTACCGCAGGCAGGGAGAGCGTCAGCGTTCCTGCTCCGGGATTGATGGCTGTGATGACAGCGCCAGGAGCAATGGAGTTGCCACGCAGGATCATGCCGACGATGAGGCCCTGGGTGTTGGTCAGGCCGGACACCGTCTTGCTGTTCAAAGTGGTGTTGCCTGCCAGCGTATAAAGGATGACACCTGCGGCGTTGGCCGAGGCGTTCTGGTTCATGGTGACGGTGCTGGCCGGCCCGTTGATGTCGCTGATGGTGGCTCCACCAGGAATGCCCGCACCGCTGATGGCCAGGCCTGTGGCCAGCGTCTGCGCCGTGCGCACGTTCGAAACCGTCGTGCTTCCCGCCGCTGTGTTACCGCGAAAGTACCCAAAGTTCACGCTGGTCGCGGCATTCTGGGCAGGGCTGTCCATCACCAGGGTGACGTCGGCGCCATCGACGGTCACCGAAACAATCCGGGCATCCGGAGGTGCGGCAAAGCTGTGGATCAATGCGCCTGCGGGGTAGCTTGTACCATTGGTCACACCCGTCACGGTCGTGTTACCAGCCGTGGTCGCACCGGTCAGCGACACCGTTGTTGAAGTCACGGAATGCAGGTTCTGGAGAACACCGCTGTCCTGCTCAGTCCAGGCTTCACCGGTGGTCGAAGTCAGCACCTTGCCGCCATGACCGACCGCGACAAACTTCGCACCGGTCCAGTTGAGGCTGCGCAGCGGTTCTTCGGAAGGCTCCGAATGCACCTGCTCCCAGAGGCTGCCGTTCAGGGAGGTGTGAATCGTGCCTCTGGTGGTCACGGCGACATACTTGCGTCCGTCAAACACGACATCCGCAAAGTTCAGGGACTCTCCGCGGAAGGCGCCGTCGGTCTGGTTGGAATACGTGAAGGTCACGTCCGTGCCCGCCACGATGTTGACCGCCTTGCTCAGCTCCACCACTCGAGTCACCAGGTTCACGGCGACCACCCGGGTGTCCTGGGAAATCTTGCGGTTGGCGGCCGAAGTCAAGTTCTGTCCCAGGGTCAGCACCGAACCCACGACGACATTGTTGGCGTCATCCAGCGTGATGAAGGCATTGGTGCTGGTGTTGACCACTTTCCTGTTGATGGCGTAGACGCTGCCGCTGAGAAACATGGCGGTGTTGGAAAGCGTCACCGGACCCGTGGATTCCAGCACGCCATCCACGAAGGTGGCCATGTTGTTCACGCCCAGGGTCGTTCCGCTGACCAGAAGGGTGCTGCCAAGCTGGCCGAAAAGGCCGTCAACCTGCATGCTCCCCACCGAGAGTCCGGCGCCTATGGTCACGTTGCGCGAAAGGCCCGGCACGCTGATGGCCGTGAAGTCATTCCTGATTTCATTCCTGCCGCCCCGCAGGGTTGCTGCACCAGGCAGGAAGGAGACACTGCCCGAATCCACCGACAGGTTGTCCAGGATCGTCTCGCCACCGCTGAAGTTGACAACCCCAAGCCCGACTTTGCGGATGTTGGCATCACCCAGGATCGGGTCGTTGAAGTTCATGACGTTGCCGGCCGCCTGCGCATCCAGGAGGATCGAAGTACCGGATGCCGCTCTGATCGTGCTGGCAAAGTTGCTCGCATTGACCAGCCGGAGCTGGCCTTCGACCAGCGTTGTCGGGCCGGTGTAGGTGATGTTGCCGCCAAAGAGGGTCAGCGCACCCGTGCCAAGCTTGGTGATGCCCAGCGTTCCCGTGCCACCGCCTCCCGCACGGTTGCGGATGAAGCCGCCCACATACGAGTCCAGGTTGTTCCCGCCCAGGGTCAGCACGGCGTCCGTGTTCACGGTTTCACCCTCCATGTTTTCGATGATCAGGGCGTTTCCAACATCCATGATGTTGCCGATGGTTTCGTCCCCGCCCATGAGCTTGAAGTAGGACCAGCGGTTGGTCACCCCGTCCGCAAGGATCGTCGCGTCATCCTGGATCTGATCAAGCTGGTCGTCCCCCCTGCCCTGAAGCAGCTGAAGAACGGCAAAGCCCGTGTCACCACGGCTCGCGCTGCCCAGTCGGATGTTGTTGAAGGCAGGACCATTGGTACTCCCCAGCTCAACCTGGGCTCCGGTGTTGTTGAAACCCCGGTTCCACAGCCACAGGTCCACCGAGCTGGACTCAGTGACTCCCGACACGGTGAGGGTCGCGTTGCCGCTGGTCACCAGCGCCCCCGGTCCTGAGATCCCACCGGAGAGCGTCAGACGTCCCGTGTTGATGCGGGCATTCAGCTGATTGGCGAGATAAAGCGGTGCGCTGATGGAATCCTGGTCACCCTGCAGCTTCTGCAGGAAGGACTGCCCGCCTCCGATCGCCCCCATGTTGAAAGAGAGCAGGTTGGTGATGCCGCCGGTGCCCGTGGTCAGGGCGAAATCCTCGGCATTGATCCAGTCACCAATCGAAAACGACCCAACCGTGCGCGCTGCGTCCAGCGTGATGGTGCTGTTGGCACCGATGTTGTTGTTGAAATGCACATAGGACCCCACCCCACCCGGTGCCAGCTGGGTCGGAGTCACCACCCCGCCGGGCGCGGCTACGCTGACGGTGGGGTTGAGTGTGTAACCAGTCCCGCCATTGGTGACATTGATCGCGCTCAGGCTTCCATCCGGTGCGCGAACAGCGACGGCGGTCGCCGCCACGGCACCTCCCGCCGTGTTGATTGTCACAGACTCCACTGTCAGGCCGGTCATCACAGGTGTCGCCGTAGCATGAACACCCCCGTTGGCGATGCCGCCCGAAAACGTCACAGTGGGCGCTGCGGAATAGCCGGATCCAGCATATACCATGTTGATGGCGCTGAGGCGTCCTGCGTTGATGGTGGACGTGGCCACGGCATGCGTGACGCCGCCACTGGTGAATGTCACCACCGGAGAACTTGTGTAGCCCGTGCCCTGGCTGGTGATCGTCACTCCAACCACGGCTCCATTGGCATTGACGACGGCCGTTCCTGCCGCACCCGTGCCGCCGCCGCCAACAAATCCCACCGTTGGGGGAGTCACCTGCGAGTAACCAACCCCACCGTAGTTCACCGTCACGCTGCTGACACCTGTCCCGGTCCTGTTGGCGGTGGCGATCGCCCCGGTGATGCCGCTGCGGCTGAAACGCACCTGCGGTGCGGAGGTGTATCCCTGCCAGCCGTTGGTACCAATCGTCACTGCGGGGACCGTCAGATAACCGGCTCCTGCATTGGTCAGATTGATGGCGCTGACACTGTTGCCGGACCTGACGGACACGGCCGTCGCCGTCCTGACCAGGGGAGCGCCGATGACCACCGACGGAGCCGAGACATAACCCTGTCCGCGCTGAACGAGCGTGAACGATGCCAGCGAGCCGTCCGGGGCAAGTGTCGCCACTGCCTCCGCCCCGCTGGCCCCGCCAAGAGGAAAGGTCGCCGGCGGATTGCCCGTGTTTCCCGGCACCAGGACCGATGTGACGCTGCCATCCTCAATGACCGCGTCCACATAGGAGCCACCGTTGCCCGTGGCTCCGCCACCGCTGATATCCACCCGCGGCGCACTGGTGTAACCAGCCCCTGGATTGGTGATCTCCACTTCCGCCAGACGTCCGTCAACGATCACCGCCGTGCCGGTGGCCGTGTTGTTGGCAAAGCTCACCGTGGGCGATGAACTGTATCCGGCACCACCGCTGATCACCTGGATGGATGTGATCACCCCGCCGGAAACCGTGGCCGAGGCCGTGGCACCAGAGCCGCCGCCGCCAGTCAGGTTGACCGTCGGAGCCGCACCATAACCCGAGCCGCCGTTGGAGATGTTGAAACCCGTCACCTGACCTCCGCTGACCGTGGCGGTGGCTGCCGCACCCGAACCGTTGCCGCCGACAAAGGTCACGGTCGGCACCGAAGTGTAGGCACCTCCGCCCGTGAAGGCGATTCTTGGCGGCAGCGAATATCCCGCCCCCGGGTCGATGATGTTAAAGCTGGCGATTTCACCCGTGATCGTCACCGTTGGGTTTGCCGTATAGCCGCTGCCCCCGTTGGTCACCACGATCTGAGTGACTTCACCCGAACCGTTGATCGTGGCATAGGCACGTGCGCCCACTCCGTTGCCGCCGGTAATGATCACCGAAGGAGGCACGGTGTATCCCGCGCCCGGGTTTCCCACCGTGATCGCCGTGATTGCGTTCGCAGAGCGGGTGACGGTGCCGCTGGTGGCCCTCTGATTGAGGACTGGCACTACGTTGGCGGGCCGCATCGGCTGGGCAAAGGACCATGGCGCCCCCGTGAGAGTGAAATTGCCCCAGGAACCTCCGTTTGTGTTCCAGGAGCCGTCAACGGAGCTTTGAGCGGCCGCATCTGCAGCAGCCGCGAAGACTCCGGCAGCCAGCAGCAAGCCCAGGGCTGTGCGCCAGGCTGAATCTGACAGTTTCAGCTTCATAATGAGTTTTCAGCTTGAGTTTTAACTCTCAGAAACACGGCCTCAGGGGCGCATCTTTGCCACCAGGCAGGTGAAGCGCTTGACCACAGCGGCGGGCGGAGCGTTGTCGAAGTTAAAGTCACGGGTCTGCGTGGCGGCGACCTCGATCTTCACCCGCCTCAAGTTCTTGTTGTTCTTGCTGCTCTCAGCGTTGTTCACCTTGGCGGGAAGCAACATTCCCTGATCCCGTTCAGACGCTTCAGCGAGAGTGATGCGGGCGACATAGGTCGTCAGAGAGGGACTGAGGGCCTTCAACCCCTGGTCATCAAACAGAATCCGGCTTTCACCGTTGGCGAGAAGTCCTCCCAAAGTGGCCCAGTCTGAAGACTGCAGTTCTCCCACAATCTGGTCCACAATACGGGTTTCCGCCTGCTCATTCGCCGTCCGACGGGACATCTCCAGCCCATGTGGGAGCAGTCCCAAGATTGTCACAACCCCCAGGGCCATGATCCCAACGGCCAGCACGACCTCAACCAGCGAGAACCCATGCTTGTTAAAGTGCCTGGACTGGTAGCCGGAAACTGTCGGGATGTTCGCGTTCATAACGGGGTGAGGTTGGGTATGCGTTGATGAATTAGACCTAATTCGAAAATTTGTGTTGAGAATACCAAGACGCACCTCGTATCGTCAATTTAAATACATGGTAAATACCAAGTTAGTGAGCTTGCGGCTCACCCACTTCTTTTTGACTTGAGTCTTGAGCCCCCCCTTTCTCTGCCCGTTGATCCTCCGAGCCGACCTATTCGACCGCAGAAACAGGGAACTTCAGCCGGATCTCTGTCCCCCCACCCTCTGGGCGTGAAAAAAGCAGCTTGCCGCGCATTTGCTCGGCAAACACAGCAAGAATCTTAAGCCCCAACCCTGAGCCGCTGCCAGGACGGAGTCCTTCCGTCAAGCCCACTCCATTATCAGTGACGACAAGTTCTCCCGTCGCTCCGACATGATGCAGGGTCACACGGACCTCCCCGCTTCGTCCGTTCGGGAAGGCGTGCTCAAAGCAATTGGAGAGAGTTTCGTTCAGGGTGAGCGCCAGAGGCATGAGCCACTCCTGCTGAATTTCCACCCCCTCCAGGTCGAGATGCACGGCAACCCGCTCAGCGGAAACGTCATAACACTCACGCAGCCTGCCAAGTAGCACCTCGGCAAAATCCCGAAAGCTTTCGCAGGTGCCCAGGACGGATTGATAAAGATGCTGGTGCAAGTCCGCGATGGAGCGCACACGGTTCTGGCTTGAACGCAGGGCGTTTCGAGCCGCAGGATCGGCGATCGTGTTGGATTCAAGATTCAACAGGCTCGAGATGATCTGCAGGTGGTTCTTGATCCGGTGATGTGTTTCCGAAAGCAGCAGCTTCTCCCTGGCCATGTTGATCAAGGGAGGCTGCGCTGCGGCCTGACTCTCCAGGATCGTTGATGCAGGCGCACCATCCTGACCAGGAGCCTCCAGGGCAGCCTCGGAAACTTCAAACACAGCAAAATCCAGTCCGCCCCCGCCCAGGGCCTCGACCCTCACCAGCAAAGGGTGTCGCACTCCGGTGTGCGAAAAGCACACCAGGCCATGACGCTGGGCATGGTCCTGGGCATAGGCCTTCAGGTCCGTGTAAAAACCTGTGGCGTCACTGGGACGGAAATGCTGATGCAGGGGACGTCCCAAAGCTTCATCCATCGACAGCCCAAGAAGATCCAGCCCTCTCTCCTGACACTCCTTGATCCTGCCATTCATGTTGGTTTTGAACAACAGCACCTCAGATGGAGTGACTGAGCGTGAGACGGCCTGGGCGGATGCCGGCGCCGCGCTCATTGGCATGAAGGCAGGGACGGTCTCTGAAACAGGCACGATCACCGGCGTTTCAAGCTTTTCAAAAAAATGAATGGTGCAGTGCGGATCGCCTTCTGCGTCCAAAACCTGGGCCATGTGCAGCCTTGTGGAGATGGAAGGCCGGTCACCCACGGCAGCCACCCGGACTCCAAGCGTGACCTGGCGCGCGCCCCCCAGAAGCAGGTCCTTTCTGGCCTCGGCAAAGGCGGCCGCACTTTCGGAAGTAAGGCACCTTTCCAGGGGATGCCTGCGCATCTCGCTTTTCGGCTGCCCAAAAACCTGTTCAGCAGCTGGATTCACCTCGAAAACCGAACCAGCCTTGTCCATCAGGACAACTGGCAGGGGTGACTCGTGAAGCAGGGCCCTGAACTTTGCTTCCGTGGCCCTGAGCTGCTCCTCATGACGGCACTTTTCGGTGGCATCCTGAATGCACACGATCACCCCGCCCCCAGGCAGGCTGGCCGGCGAAAACTCCAGATCCTTCAGCAGCCCGTCCGCCGTGGCCAATGTGAAAACCCGTGTCAGCTGACGCCGCCACACATCCTCCCGCCAGAGGGAGGTCACCTGATCCCTGTGACCCTCGTTCGGGCAGGCGGCGGCAAGCCACTGCTCAACATTTTCCTCCGGCCTAACCGGGCGGCCCAGAAGCCGGGTAAGCTGCTGGCTCTGAAACAAGACCGCCCCCAGGTCATCCAGAACAAGAACCCCAAACGGCAACGTGTCCAGATACCCCCTCAGCCGGGTTTCCCTCTGAGAAAACGTGCGCTCCGCCTCATGCAACGTCCTAAGCTCCTGCCTGGCACGCGCCAGATCATCCTGAAGCCGACGCAGCTCAAGCCCGCCACTGGCGGTTCCCGGTTCCTGCACAGGAGGCTGGGCAATCGCGGCCACCGCATTGGCAATCGCCGAAAGATTCGGAGGCGCTGCTGCCTGCACAGGATCGGCAGGCATGGCCATCGCGACATAGCCGCTCATGCCGGATCCTTCCTGGCGGGCGAGCAGCCAGCGCGTCGGCATGGACGCATCCGCAGATCCTGCCCATACAGCATGCCCGTCGACGGTTGGCGGCACCTGAAGGATGATGGAATCAGCGCCTTCCTCACCCTTGAGGTCTTCGAGACAACAAAAAAGCTGCTGCTTCAACCGCAGGCTGCCAGAACCGCCCCCGCCAAACACCTCCCAAAAGGTGCTGCACCCTTCCACAAGCCCCCGGGCCAATGACAGCCTGGCGGCGGAGGGATTCGCATGCACCACCACCCCTCCCTCATCAAGACGGACCACAGGCACGGCTGGCTCCGCCTGCTTTTCCGTCTGTGGCGACGAAGAAACTCCCTTCGGCTCGCCTGGCTCATCAGCTGTCGCAGGGCTCGCGATCTGCCTGACAAAACGCTCACAGATGATCATGAGCCCGCCAACCATCGCATTGGCATGCCGCCTCCAAGGACGAACCTCCCAACGGTACACGAGCTTGCTGCCATTCTCCGATGCCAGCGCATCATGCTCACTACGAACGACATGACCCTGCAAAGCCCGGTCATAGACCTGCCTCCAGCCTGGATGCAGGCTGGGAAAGACCTCATACTGGCTGCGTCCGGCCAGGGGCTGCATGGCGCTCAGACCAAACTCGTCCACCCAGGCCCTGTTTGCCAGCATGTATCTCATCCGGTGATCAAACATGGCCATCGCCACGGGTGCGTTTTCCACCAGCACCCCCAGCACCTGCCCCATGTCAGCCTCAGGCGTCTCCATGGCATCTTCCTTGTTCGGAGCATCGTCCGCCAAGGACGCCGTCTGCGGCGATGTCTGGCGCGGATGAATCACGTTTTGGAGCACTGATGAAGACATGAGAACCTCATGAGGAAGAAATTTGGAATTTTAAAAATATAAACTCTTCTTAGCCTATCAACAAGGAGAAACCCACTCACTTTTGAGTCTCAGCCATTGCTTATCTAACTTTGTTTCCCAATCCTATTCACGGTGATACGGTTCCTTTCTCAGAATGCTGTGGGCTCGGTAAATTTGCTCTGCCAGCACCACCAGGGCTATTTCATGCTGGAGCGTGAATGTCGAAAGGCTCCAGCATTCATCAGCAGAGGCACGCATCCATGACGAGTGCCCGTCCGCTCCGCCAATCATCAGGTTGATACGCTTGATCCCACGAATTTGCTTATCCTCAACCCACTGCGCCAGCTCCAGGCTCCGTCGCATTTTGCCACGTTCATCCAGAACTACCTTCATGCCTCCCTGGCAGGCCGACATCATTGCCCGTTCCACAGCCTCGCGTGGCCCCTCCTTCACCACAACATGCTCGAACTTCGTCACACGTTGGAGCCTTGCCAGATAATCCTCCATCCCCGCCCTCACCCAGGGCAGAGAAGGTTTTCCCACTGTGATAAGCCGCCATTGCATGCCTTACTCTTCACAAACCTAAACCGTGAAGTCCAGTTATGATAAACATCAAACAAGTAAATATTTAACAATTCTTATGAATTATGAACTCATTGAGGTTGCAAAAACAAAAAAGTTCACTAAAATGGGAATGCTTAATTTAAAAAACAGTCTCTCGCACGCCATGTCTCCCACCTCAGTGCTCCCTCGTCTGTCGTTGTTGGCTCTTGCCACAATGGCAATGACCTCCTGCTCGGTGCCCCCCCGTGAAGCTTGGAACCAGATCCAAAGCCGTGGCCTGATCACCTATTACATGAACAAATCCTCCGGAGCACCACTGAGCAGCACGGCGGCCAATCGTCAGATCCTGGCGAATTCAACCGGGACATCCTACTCAGCCCCAAGTTCCTCCGACTCAGTGCCAAGCAACTCCTACAGCCATCAGGCTGAACAAAGGGTTGACACACCGCCGCCTTCCCAGATTTCGAACGACCTGCCCGTTGCCAACGCTGTGGCAGACCTCCCGGGATACGTTCGCACACCCTACACCTCACCCGGTCGTCTGGTTGACGTGCGTGGCATGAGCCCCGGTTCAAAAGTCGTCTGCCCATACACCCAGAAGCCCTTCATTGTGCCAGGAATCCCCAATCGCCCAGGAACGGTGG
>JBIJBP010000141.1:0-13062 GCA_044345155.1 Prosthecobacter sp.
ACACCCTCGGTGCGCACTTACGCCGGCACCCCCGAAGCCCTCGACTACCAGGGCAAAGAGACCCGCCGCGTGCATGAGAAAGGCTACATCAGCTTCGCCAACCAGTACGTGCAGCTCTCCAAGGCACCGGCAGGCTGGGACATCGCCCTTGGAGAGCAGCACGAGGAGGGCATCGAGCTATGGTTCGCCAACCTCCTGCTGGGGCATTTACACACAGGAACCCTAAGCTTCCAGCCCATCACCCCCGGCGCGACCGGCCCTTTGGCCGCTTCCGCTCCGCTCCAGCGGCCAAAGGGCCGGAGCACACCAGTGTCCGCACCTCTCCCCAAGAATCCAAACCCAACCCTCACCCCCAAATTGTAACCCCAACACCAAAAGTGTTACCCATGTTCTGAACCAAAAGTGTTACCTATGTATTGACTGCGCCATTCCTTGGTCATTGGAGCCAGGGCATTGGGCATTCAGCACCGGGTTTCCTCCCTCTAGTCACCAGGAATCTTCACAGCTTCCCATGCTGCAGTTGTGCAAACACAGGCTATTCCACCGGGTAGTGTTTTTCACTGACGGACTGATCCTGGTCGTAAAGCTGCTCCTTCATGAGGCCGCCCTTGCGGGTCCAGTAGCGGTTCAGGCCGTGGCGCCGGCCCTTCTCAAAATGGGTTTCTGTGGAGAGCGTGCCGTTGTCCCACCATTCCTTCACCACACCGTGGAAGCGTCCGTCCACGAGCGGGTACTCACCCTTGGGCTTGCCGTCCTTGTGGGTGTCCAGGGCCAGGCCCGTGAAAGGCTGGCCGCCCAGGAAATAGACATCGTCCTTCCATTCCAGCTCCTTGTAGGAGGCGACCTGAACTTTTCGGGAGCATGAGGGTGCGCCCAGGCCAAGCAGCCAGGCGAGCAGGAGGACGGGGAGAAATCTCATCCGGAGATGTTGGGGCACCTGGTCATCTTGTGCAATGCCGGGCTTGCCGCCGTCGTTTAGGCTCGCTCCATCTCGACCTGTCATGCGAGCCTTCCTTTATCTTCTTTTGGGTTTGTCCTTCACCGCCCACGCGGAACTTCGCCTGCCCGCCGTCATCGGCGACAACATGGTGCTTCAGCAGAAGCAGGCCAATCCCGTCTGGGGCTGGGACGCCCCCGGCACGCAGGTGAAGGTGAGCTTCGCCGGCCAGGTGAAGACGGCTGCCGCCGATGCCAAGGGCCGGTGGGAGGTGAGGCTCGACCCCGTGCCCGCCAGCGCGAAGCCGTCTTCGCTGACGGTCAGCGGCAGCAGCACGCGTGAGTTGAAGAACATTTTGGTCGGCGAGGTCTGGCTCTGCTCGGGCCAGTCGAACATGGGCTTCAACCTGAACAGCGTCTGGGATGCGGACCTCGACATCGCCACGGCGAAACATCCGCAGATCCGGCTGATCTCCGTGCCGAACGTCGGCACGCAGGAGATCCAGGACGACTTCAAGGGACAGTGGGAGGAGTGCTCGCCCGCCACTGTCGGCGGCTTCACGGCCGTGGGCTACCATTTCGGCCGCGTGCTGCATGAGATGCTGGGCGTGCCGGTGGGCCTGATCGACAACGCCTGGGGCGGCAGCGCCTGCGAGGCCTGGGTGCGCCGGGACCTGCTCGAAAAAGATCCGCGATTCGCCAGGATGATCGCCCAGTGGCGGCAGATCGAGTCCACCTACTCCGACGCCGTGTTCGAGAAGCAGATGGCCGATTACAAGAAGAAGGTCGAAGACTACGCCGCCGCCCGCCGCGCCGCTCAGAAGGCAGGCAAGCCCGCGCCTCCGGCCCCAGGTAGGCCTCCGCAGAACCTGCTGCGTGGGCAGAAGCGCCCCGGCAACCTTTACGCCGGCTGCCTGCACCCGATCATGGGTTATGGCATCCGCGGCGCGGTCTGGTACCAGGGCGAGAGCAACGCCAGCCAGGCCCATGAATATCGTGAGCTTTTCCCCTTCATGATCACGCACTGGCGTCAGGAGTGGAAGCAGGGCGACTTTCCCTTCTACTGGGTGCAGCTCGCCGACTTCAAGCCGGAGCAGCCTGAACCTGGCGAAAGCGACTGGGCGGAGCTGCGTGAAAGCCAGACCCGGACCCTGGGAGAGATCCCCAACGGCGGACAGGCCGTCATCACCGACCTGGGCGAGGCCAATGACATTCATCCGAAGAACAAGCGCGACGTGGCCGAGCGACTGGCCCGTTGGGCGCTGGCGAAGGACTACGGCCTTCCGCTTGTTTACCGCAGCCCGGAATTCAAGGAAATGAAGATCAACGGCGGCAAGGCCCTGCTAACCTTCGACCACGCCCCCAAGGGCCTGCGCACGGTCGATGTGGATGAAGTGAAGGGGTTTGCCATCTGCGGCGCCGACAGAAAGTGGGTCTGGGCGAAGGCCTCGATCCTCGGCGGTTCCAAGCAGGGCACGAACCAGATCGAGGTCAGCAGCCCGCAGGTGCCGCAGCCGGTGGCCGTGCGTTATGCCTGGGCCGACAATCCCGTCTGCAATGTTTATTCGGCGGAAGGCCTGCCGCTGACGCCCTTCCGTACGGATGATTTTCCGATGATCACCGACAACGCCAACCCCAACGGACTTGAAGCCCAGACTGCGAAGCGTCAGGAGGAGATCAAGGCCGCCCTTCAGCGTCGCGCCGAGGCGGCCAGGTCCAAGGCCGCTAAGAAGGCTGCGGCGAAGTGATTCTAAAAAAAGGTTGGCCGAAGACGCGGCAGCTTGGATGAGAGACATGAACAGTACATGCCTCCATTTTCCCGAAGGCCTCAGTCATCCCTCACGCCGTTAAAGGCCGGGCCTCCCGCGCCGACGTAGCCGTGGCTGGCACCGTTTGGGTCATCGGTGACCCAGAAGGAGTAGAGTGAGCCCTGGGTGAGATGGAAGCGGAACTTCAGGTTTTGACCGGCCTGAGCGGCCAAGTCGGCTCCATCTGCCCATGCGATCTTGAGCTTGGTCCGATTGCCCGCGGCCGTCTGGGATGTTCGCAAGATTTTTCCTTTTTCATCCAGCACCTCGACGCGCATTTCGCCGTTCAGATTCACAAACAGGTGGCTGCCCTTGAACTTCACCGGACGTGTCGTCAGTTCGCCCGGGCCGTTCATGCTGGCGAAGCCGTCGCGCCGCAGTGTGGCGAGACCGATGCTGCCGCCGGTGTACATGCCGCGATGACCGCTCGGCGCGATGCCGCTGGTGCCCATGTAGGGGAAGACGAGCTGGTCGTCGAGCACGACAAAAACGCCGGCCGCTCCGTGCAGGTAGGCCCGGTCCCAGGCCCCCTCGGTGCGTGAACCCACAATGAAACCACGCCGGTCCGGACGGTCCCAGTGGAAGCCGTCGCGGCTGAAGCCGAGCTCGAGGTCGAGCAGCTTGGGAAACTTGCCCTTCTCGCAGATGCTGTTGTTTGGGCCGCGATGAATGTAATGCATGCCGACCATGAGGCTTTCGTAGGCCACCGCGTTCAGGCTGTAGAGCTGCGCAGGCTCACCCGCGCCGGGATAGCTGCCCTGCGGCTCGGGTAGGTCGAGTTTGTCCGTGCAGGTCCAAAACACGCTCTTCTTCCAGTCTGCTCCTGCGAGGAAATCCTCGCTCTCATAGTAGTAGCGGCTGCGACCGCGTGAGGTGCCCATCTTGATGCTGAAGCACCACTTCTCGCGAAAGGGATTGAAGAAGAACGAGCAGTAATCATCCGCCGCGATGGTCGTCGTCACCGCGTCGGAGAACTTTTTGCCATCGGAGACATGCAGCGAGTGCATGAAGCCCTGCGGGCGCTGCTCCTTCGGGACATGCAGCCAGCAAGTGATGTATTTGAGGCGCTCCGCGGGATTCTTCGCATTCAAATCGAGCCACACGCAGTTGTCGGAGCCGCCCGTGACAAGCTTCGGTCCGGTCCAGCGCAGTCCTTCGGGCAAAAGTTGGCCGTGGCGCGTCCATGTCTTCATGTCCGGACTTGTGGCCAGCGACAACGGCCCTCGCCAACCGGCGACGTAGAACATCTTGAAGAGCTTTTCAGAGGGGTCGTAAAACACGCCACCCTGACCGGTGAAGGTGGTTGCTTCCTCGCCTTTTTCACCCTGGGTGGAGGGAGCCAGTTCGCGCTCGGTTTCGGCTTTGAAGATCGGATTGCCCTCGAACTTCTTCGCCTGATGAAAAGTGCGTTTGAGCGTTGTTTTCTCGATGAGGAAATCATCGACGAAGAGCTGCCTGCCGAGGTCGATGGGGATGATGTTCGGCTTCTTCTTCAAATACGGCACCTCCATCACCGCATCGCTCGGTTCGCGATAGCGCGGCGGCCACTGGTCGGGCAGCTCGATGCCGTTGTAGAGCTTCTCGGGCTTCGGGCCGGCGGCCTTGTTGGCAAGCATGAGCAGCCTGGCGTCCTTCGACACGATCCTGCCCGCAAGCACGTCCTCCTCGCGAAACTTCGCCATCAGGATCTCCGCATCGCTGTGACGGTTCCAGTCATAGAGGATGTGGATGAGGCCATCGGGCGCCTCGAAGCCGTCGGGGTAGGACACGGCATTGCGTTCATCAAGCAGCAGGCCGCCCTTCCATGTTTGGCCCTCGTCCTCGGACAGCCAGGCGCTCATGTGGGTGCGCTTCTGGAGGCGTTCGGTGGGCGAACCGTTTTTGACGAGCAAAATACGGCCTGACTTGAGCCGGCGCAGGAAAAAGCGCGCATTCACATTCTGCATCGTCGCGGCTTGCTTTGGCTCGCTCCACGTTTTGCCGCCATCATTCGAAAAGCTCTCATGCGGCTGACCCTTGGTGCGGGCGAGCATCCAGAGGCGGCCGTCCTTCAGCTCGACCGTCATGTGTTCGTCGAACTCCCAGTCCGGGAACTTCAGGCTGCCGCGCTCCTTCCAAGATGCACCTTCATCGGTCGATGCAAACACCCGCGCTGTCTTCTTGTGCCAGTCGGATACCGGCAGCAGCCAGGTGCCGTTGTTGAGCACGGTCGGCTTGTTCAGCGTGCAGCCTTCTGCAAACATCACCGGCTCGCTCCACGCGGGCTCCGAAGCATCAGGATCATCGCAGCGCATGAACCAGTTGGTGATGCGTTTCTGCGGGTCGCCGAGCTGCTGGTCAAAGAACAGCCACAGGCGGCCGTTCGGATCGGTCCACAGATTGCCCACCAGCGCCCCGCTGATCTTCTGTGCCGCCTCCAGCCGCGCCCCGACCGCCAGGCGCGGCTTCGACCACGTCGCGCCGTCGTCATCGCTCGTCGCGAGCAGGAAGTGCCCGTCCGGTTTGTCCCCCGTGCCAGTCCAGCAACCCCAGATGCGCCCTTTCGGCGTGCGATCCATCCCGATGATCATCGCGCCACCGCGTGCGTCATCTTGAAACTCCGCGCCGGGCTTCAAGATGACGGAGGGCTTCAGCGAATCAGGCACCGAGGTAGTGAGCTGTGCCGTGGCCGACACGGCGAGAGTCGCGACAAAAAAAAGAGCTTGGAGAAGACGGAGCATGAGTTCTTGAACGCAGGTGATGACGGCACTTCGGCAGTGAAGCTTGCAAAGCGTGTGTTATGTTATCCTGGGTAAGCAAGGAGAATCCTCATGGCAGTCTGGCGACCGAGGTCACCCGAGGATAAGCCCACTTATGGTTCACTCATCGCGCACCCCCTTGAAGCCTGGTCCGCCTGCTCCGATGTAGCCATGGCTGGCTCCGTGGGCGTCGTCGGTGATCCAGAAGGCATACAGGGAGCCTTGGGTGAGTTCAAAGTGCAGCTTCACCGGCTTTCCGGCGAGTGCGGACAAGTCAGCGCCGTCGTTCCAGGCCAGATGAATTTTGGTGTGGTCGCCGGAGATGGTCCTGGAAGTGCGGAGCACCTTGCCTGCTTCGTCCAGTACCTCGACACGCAGCTCGCCTTTGACGTTGACGAAGAGATGCCTGCCTTGGAAGGTGAGCGGGCGCGTGGTGAGCTCGCCGGGGCCGTCCATGCTGGCGAAGCCGTCTCGGCGCAGCGTGGCGAGACCGATGCTGGCGCCGGTGTACATGCCGCGGTTGCCTGCTGGCGAGATGCCGGAGTAGGCGCAGTAGGGAAAGACAAGCTGGTCGTCCAGAACGACGCACACGCCTGCTGTGGTGTGCAGATAGGCGCGGTCCCAGCTGCCCTCCGTGCGAGTGGCGGCGATGAAGGGGCGGCGATCCGGGCGCTGCCAGTGGAATCCGTCACGGCTGAAACCGACCTTCAGCTCGGTGACCTTTGGAAACTTGCCGGCATCGCAGACCTTGTTGTTTGGGCCGAGGAGAATCTGAAACATGCCGAGCATCACACTTTCATAAGCGACAGCGCTGAGGCTGTAGAGTTGAGGCGGGGTTCCGATCTGCGGGTCTGGCAAGTCGAGACGGTCCGCGTTCACCCAAAAGACGGACTTCGACCAGTCGGCGCCTGCGATGAAGTCGCGTGATTCATGATACCAGCGGTTGCGCCCCTGCCTGCTGCCTTGCTTGATGCTGTAAATCCAGAGGTTGCGAAACGGATTGTGGAAGAAGGAGCAGTAATCGCCCGCTGGTCCCGTGAAGACCGGCGGCGTCCATTCGCTTCCTTCGGCGGATGTCTGGAGCATGTGGCCTTTTCTGCCGTAGTCCGTCAGGAACTTGATCCTTGACTCCTTCGACGCGAGATCAAGCCACACGCAGTTGTCACCACCGGCTTCGTTGCCGCGCAGGCGCAGGAGATTGTCCTCGCGGATGCCCAGGTTCGGTCGTGTCCAGGTCTTTAAATCCGGGCTGGTCGCCAGGGCGAGTGGTCCACGCCAGCCGGCGGTGTAGAACATCTTGAAAAGCTTCACGGATGGATCGTAGAACACACCGCCGTGGCCGAGGTAAGTCACGGCCTCCTGGGCTTTTTCAGCTCCGCCCACCGAGGTCAGTTCGTGCTTTGTTTCGGCTTTGAAGACGGGGTTGCCGCTGAATTTTGCCGCGTTGTGAAACCTGCGCTTCAGCGTGGTGCGCTCGATCAGGAAATCATCCACGAAGAGCTGCCGCCCGACATCCACCGGGATGACCTTTGGCGGATGCTGCAGGTATGGAACAGGCATCGGTTCGGCTGAATCCTGGTCGTAATGCTCCGGCGGCCACACCTTCGGCAGCACGATGCCGTTGTAGAGCTTCTCGCCGTTGTTCGCCGGCCATGGGCTCGGCGCTTTTGGTTCGTAAAGACTGATCTCGCAGCCATCGCCCATGATGAGCACGACCATCTTCGTGAATCGCAGCCGCTCGCCCGCCTTCGAGGTCTTTTGATAAAGACTCACGCGATTGATCTCGCCGGGGAAAAGTTGCACCTCGGGCACCTTCACCTTCGTGAAGCCCTGACGAAGCAAAGCCGCGTCCTGACTCGCCGCCCCCGGACGAATCGTCGGCGTGAGCGCATAAAGCACACCCGGCTTCTTCACTTCGATGGCGCACTTCTCGATGCTCGTGCGCAGAAACAGCCGATCACGCACTTCAGCGGGCATTTCATCGATGAGGTAGTCGCGGTCGGTGAAGAGCGTCACGCCGCGTTTCATGACGGCGGGCGTGGGTGGCGGCGGTGCGGGCCATTCGATGCGTTTTTGGCCTTTTTGCGATTCGAACTCGCCCACGGCTTCAAGCTTGCCGAACATGATGCGGTCGCTGGAGCCGCCGTGATCGCTTTGAGTGACGGTGAGCCAGAGGGTGCCTTCGTGCTCGTGGAAGGTGGGATACTGAAACGAGTGAGGGGACTCGAAGCGGTATTTGCGCTGCCAGGTTTTGCCGTCGCGGGAGATGTCCACGTTGAAGACGCTGCGATTGCAGTTCTGGATCTTGGTGTTCTCCTGCCAGCCGAGATAATAGATGCCGCCGAACTTATCGAAGGTCGGTTTGGAGTTCAGGCCGTTCGGCACGAAGGGTTTCGGCTCGGCGACGGTCCACGTTTTGCCGTCCTGACTGGTGGTGAAGTGGTAGTTGCCCGCGTCGTTGCGCACGATGGCCATCCAGGTGCCGTCGGGCAGTCGGTTCACGGCGGATTCGCTGAGCTGCTGCGACTGTGGCTCGTTGTAGTGGCCGATGACTTCGAAGGTGGTGAAGTCATCATGCAGCACGGCGAGGGCATTCTGTTTGCCCGGGAAGTTGTTGAGCGCGACGTAGCGCTTGCCATCGAACTTCTTGAATGAATCGAAGATGTAGAGGCCGTGGTTCAAGGCGGGTCTTTTGAAGCCCTGGGCGGCTGCATCGGCATGAAAATGACTCGGCTCCATGTCGAAGGTGCCCGCTGCGGTTTTAAGTTTGGCTTTGTGGATGCTGTCCTCAAAGCTTTGGGTGCGTAGGTCGAAGTCGCGATACCAGGTCAGCTCGCTCGCCGACTTGCTGCAAAAGTAGGTGCGCAGCGTATGCTCGTCCTTGCGGATGATGCGCGGTACAAAGACCTGCGCCTCAGGCAGCGTGACATTGGCGAATGCCTGGCCCGCTTTGGCAAGGAGGTGCGTTTTTTCGACTTTGAGCGACTTCATGTTCACCACCGTCAGCACGCAATACATCGCCGCGCCTGCGCCATGACCGGGTGCCACGTCGTTGTCATGCTCGACGATGTAAGCCCGCCCACCGACACAGACGAACTCCGCATCATGCGCCCCTTTCACCTGCGGTGCGGTGACGCGAATGAGGCGCTGCATGACGATGTCTCCTGCAAGTGCCGGGTCCCATTCGGCGGGGAGGAGGCTTTCAGTGGATGCGGTGGCCTTCTTTGCCAAGGCATCGGTCTCGCTGAGCTTGAATCGGGTGCTGACGACGCTGCTCTTTTCCGGGCCGGCGGCATGCTGGATGTAGGTGGTCGCGATGAGGGTGCCGTCGCCGAGGAGTTCGAGATCGGAGTAGCCACAGTCGGTGTTGCCGGTGCCGGGCGCATCGCTGGGCTTGCGGTTGGCGTTGTGGAGGAGTTTGATGCGGTATTGGCCTTCGCGGCGGTTCACAATGTCCTCGAAGGTGCCGACCCACGCGACGTAGTGTCCGTAGGTGGCGCTTGTTTTTGCCATGTCTCGGAAAGCAATGACAAGGCGGCCATCGGGAGCGTGTTTGATGACATGGCGATCTCCCGTGAGCGCGGCCGGGAGTTCTTTGGGTTCGCTCCAGGTGCGTGCATCGTCAGTGCTGACCGAAAAGAGCGAATGATGCTGGCGCGTGTTTTCACGCATGAGCATGACGAGCTGCCTGCCGTCATCGGATCGAGTCACGCTCGGCTGGGCCCATTGGCCGGGGACGACGAGGATGACGCGTTCCTTGCCCCAGGTCAGGCCGCCATCAAATGACTCGCTCTGCCATACGACGGGATGCGGGTCCTTGGCATTTTTGGGATCGCGACGGTCAGACCACATGACGAGCCGTTTGCCGCCATCGAAGGACAGGATGCTCTTCGGGGCAACTTCGCCGACGAGGCCGAGTTCCTTCATCGGGGACCACGTTTTGCCAAGGTCCGCGGTAAACGCGCTGCGCAGGTTTCCAGGGAAGTCACAGCCACCGAAGATGAACAGCCGCTCGATGCCCTGCGGATCGGTGAGTCGATGGAGCACTGGCGTGGTCATTTTCACGAGCTGCCAGTCCGGGGGCGTTGGCAAAGGGGAACTCCAAGTGAGGCCACCATCATCGCTGCGGGCGAGCGGGCCGAGGTGTCCCGCGTGATTCATGCACCATGCGGTGAACATCGTCCTGCCATCTGCCATCAGAACTGTGTCGCAATGGCCTTGGTATTCCTTTTCAGAGCCACGGGCGATGATGACCTGTCGCTCCGTATCAGCCGAGATGTCCGCGGTCGGGATGGAAATCGTGCGCAAGGTTCCCGGTGTAGGTCCGGAAAACGAGGGAATATCCGCAGCATGGACGAATGCGCTGCACAAGATCGCGAATAGGCAGGAAAGAGATCGGAGAGACATGATCCGAACAAACGGGAGTGGAGGAGGCATTTCGCGTCTTGAATGGCGGCGTGGCGTGTTATGCTAACACCTTGTTAGGGACGCTCGGTGAGTGAGGGCAAGCGCCTGCCAGCGGACGGTGCTGCAGCTTATCAAGGCCGCTGCCTAGGGAGGCCCAGGCTTGCGGGCATGCGCTCACAGCTTCTCCTGCATCACCCTGGCGGCGAGGATGGCGGGGACGTTGCTGAAGGCCTTGTCGGCCAGGATGCGCTCGAGAAGGCGGCGTGCGTCCCTGGGACGGCCTTCCTTGCGATGGAGGTCGGCGAGGCAGAGCAGGGCGCGGGCCTTGTCGGCGGGCGTGGTGTAAAGCGAGGCGGCGTGCTCGAGCAGTTCGATGGCCTGGGCGTTCTGGCCTTCGCTGGCGGAGAGCAGCGCGGTGAGCTCCAGCAGGTGGGGGCGGCCGCGGCTCTCGGCCATTTCGGTCAGCGCCTTTTTCAGCTCGCGGCTGTCCTGCTCCTGATGCCTGATCGCCAGGCCCTGATAGAGTGCGTAATCCCGGGCGGAGCCTTCACCTCCCATGGCGGCGCCGGGGCCGCGGGCATAGGGCCGGTAGAGCGGGTCGCCGCAGACCACGTTCATCCAGGAGAGCACGGGCGTGGCGTTCCAGGCGGCCTCGGCGACGGTGAACCCGTCTAATAAACGTTGATTCAGGATGTCGAAGTGGACGGTGAGGCTCAGGTAGGGCTCGAAGACGTTGCCGAGGGCGACGGCGGCGCCGTGCATGAGGAGCGGGCCGACCCAGTGGCGGTCGGTGGAGCGGATGGCGGCGGCGCTGTAGCTGTGAAGGTGGCAGGCGACGGCGCCGGGCATGAAGGTGAACTTCGGGCTGGCGACGGCCCCGGCGGCGGTGGTGGTGTACCAGCCGAAGTAGAAGGCGGTGTCCGGCAGTGGCCAGTGGTCGGGGATGAGCGGTTCCTCCCTGTCGATGTAAACAGGCACGCCTGTCCTGCGGAAGAGGATGGCGCTGCGGGCCAGCCAGTCCTCGCCTTCCTGGTAGGCGCCGGACTTCAGGGCCATGTCGATGACGGCGCGGCCGCGCAATCCTTCTTGTTCGGCGAAGAGGGCGTCCTCGATCATGCGGCGGACGGTGCCGGAGTCGGGGGCGTCGAGCCTTGCCACGAGCAGCATGCCGGGGGCGCCCTGGAACATCTGGAAGCGCACGGGCTGGTTGAAGTAGGGGTTTTTGAAGGCGCCGGCGAGTTCGGTGCGGGGCATGCCGAGCATGCAGAGTTCGCTGTCGACACTGGCCTCGTCCTCCCTGGCCGTGGCTGGCTTTTCCTGGGCGCGCCGGATCTGGAAGGGGACGCCGCGCATGAGGCAGAGGATGCGGACGCTGGATTCGCCGACGAGCATGGCCTTCTTCGGGCGGGCGGAGCCGGGGTCGTTGATGCTGGAGGCGGTCAGCTTCCACCAGCCGTTGCGGACGAAGGCTTCAAACAGCGGCTTGCGCAGGAGGCGGTCGAAGTCATCTCGAGAGAGGCTGTCATCGAGGGGCAGGTCGAGGCCGATGAGGTGGTCCTTCGCAATACCGCGTTTCTGCGCGTAGAACTCGGCCAGTTCGCGGGACTGGGCGAAGTCGCGGTTGTAGACCACGACGGTCTCGCCCTGGAGGTCGAGGGCGGGTTCCTGGGCGGAAAGCCTGGGCAGGGCGGAGAGCGAGATCCAGCCGATGCAGCGCAGGAGATGGAAGACGCGGCGGGTCATTCCCAGTGAAGCTCCAGTCCATCGTAGGCCAGCCGGACGTCGGGCGGCAGCAGCAGTTCCTCGCGCGAGTGCATGATCTCGCATTGAAGATGGGTGAAGAAGGTGCGCCGGGGCTGGATGAGGGCGTGCAGGGCGAGCGACTCGGTGAAGTTCAGGTGCGTCGGGTGCTCGGTGTGGCGGAGGGCGTCGATGATGAGCGTGTCCACGCCCCGGAGGAGGTCCAGGGTGGACTGGGGCAGGGACTTGGCGTCAGGGATGTAGGCGCAGAGCCTGCGGCCATGGCGGGTGAAGAGGTAGCCGATGCACTCGACCTTGCCGTGCTGGACGGGCAGGGGGGTGAGGGTGGTTCCACCGAGGTGAAAGGGGCCGTGCACGGGCTTGGGGAAGGGCTTCAGGTAGCCGCGGTAGCGGTTCTCGCCGTTGAAGGCGTAGGTGAACATGCGTTCGAGCACCTGCAGGCAGGAGGGCAGGGCATGGACGGGCATGAAGGCATCCGCAGGGATGGTGAAGCGGCGCAGCTCATCGAAGCCCGTGAGGTGGTCCATGTGCGGATGGGTGAAGACGGCGGCGTCCAGATGACGGATGCCGGCGCGCAGGCACTGGGTGCGGAAATCCGGGCCGGTGTCGACGACCCAGGCCGCCTCGGGCGTGCGCACCCAGATGCTGGAGCGCAGTCGTTTGTCACGAGGGTCGGTGCTGCGGCAGGTTTCACAGTCACAGCCGATCATCGGAATGCCGACGGAGGTGCCGGTGCCGAGGAAAGTGAGCGTGAAATCCGTCATGCGTGAAGGTTGGGGTTCTCTCAGCCCGGGCTTCAGGGCTTGAAGGATTTAGGAGCGTACTTCCTTGACCAGCAGTTCGGCGATCTTTTCCGCCGAGTTGCGCACGGCCAGCTTGCTGGCGGCGCGTTTCATTTCGTCGGCCTTTTTCGGCTGCTGAAGGATGGCGCGCACGGCGTCGGCGAGGACGTCGGCGTTCAGGTCCTTTTCGGGAAGGAGGCGTGCGGCGCCGGCCTTGTCGAAGATCTCCGCGTTGCGGGTCTGGTGATCCTCGGCGGCGTGGGGGTAGGGAATGAGAAGGCTGGGAACGCCGAAGTAGGCCAGCTCCGACATTGAGGAGGCGCCGCTGCGGGCGATGGCGAGATCGGCGGCGCGGTAGGCGAGGTCCATGCGATGGCAGAAGGCGGCGACGTGCTGGGGCAGCATGGGGTGCTTGGCATAGACATCACGCACCTCTTCGTAATCGGTCGGGCCGGCGATGTGCAGCACCTGGATGCCCATTTTTTCAAACTGCTCCAGCGCCATGCCGACGACGCGGTTGACACCGCGGGCGCCCTGGCTGCCACCCATGATGAGCAGGGTTTTCTTCTTGGGGTCGAGCTTGAAGAAGGCGTGTGGATCCTCCTTGGAGGCCTCGCGCATCGTGCTGCG
>JBIJBP010000143.1:0-12901 GCA_044345155.1 Prosthecobacter sp.
GCCTGCGTGCTGAACGCCGTGGCGACCAACACGGCGGCCCATGAGCAGGCCAACTACTTCATGCACACCAGCTTCGGCCTGCGCAGCACCATCAAGCACCCCGGCATGGGCGCCTGGCTGAGCTTCTTCCAGGGCCCAGGCAACCCCGCCCTGCCACCCTATGTCTACATCGGCAATGACAGCCGCCACCCCGGTGCCGGATTCTTCGCCAAAAAACACGGCCCGCTCATGGTTAACAATCCCGAGGCCGGCCTGCAGAACGTCCGCATTCCCAAGGGCATGACCGAGGACCGCTTCGCCGCCCGTCGTGACCTCGCCAACGTGCTCGACGCCGAATTCCAGGCCGAGTGGGACACACGGAGCGTCAAGGCCTACAGCGACATGTATGACGACGCCGTGCGCCTCATGAAGAGCGAGGACCTCGCCGCCTTTGACCTCACCCAGGAAACCGACGCCACGCGCCAGGGCTATGGCAAGGACACGTTCGGCCAGGGCTGCCTGCTCGCACGCCGCCTCGTCGAGCACGGCGTCCGCTTTGTCGAGGTCTCCTTCGGCAGCTGGGACACCCACACCGCCAACTTCATCAACACCCCGCGCCTCTGTGACACCTTCGACACCGCCGTCAGCGCTCTCGTCCAGGACCTGGAGGCCCGCGGCCTGCTCAGCAGCACGATGATCGTCGTGACCTCCGAGTTCGGCCGCACGCCGAAGATCAACCAGAACCAGGGCCGCGACCACTACCCGGTGTTCAGCTCCGTGCTCATCGGCGGCGGCATCAAGGGCGGCATGAAGTGGGGCTCCACCGACAAGAGCGGCGCCGCCCCCGTTGACGGCAAGGTCTCGCCGCCGGACATCAACGCAACGATCGGTTATGCCCTCGGCCTGCCGCTGGACCAGGTGATCTACTCGCCGAGCAAGCGCCCCTTCACCGTCGCCGACAAGGGCCAGCCGCTGACCCATCTGTTCGCCTGAAAGCCGGGTCCGGCCGCCGCTTCGCCACCAGACGGTTCATCGCCAGGATGAAGCCAATTCATCCAGCCAGGCACGGCCCCTGCGCATCCTGGGTTGCCAGCCCGGCGGGAGCGGGTAGTCTACGCGCCGCTCCAGTCCGGGCGGGCGTAATCCCCTCGACATGTCTGACCTGGTCAATCCCTTTCAAGAAACCCTCCTGTCGCGCCACCGCGCCGAGCCCTGCACCGTGGTCATTTTCGGCGCCACCGGCGACCTGACAAACCGCAAGCTCATCCCGGCCCTCTACAACGTGGCCGCCTGCGGCGACCTGCCGCCCCAGTTCAAGGTGGTAGGCTTCGCACGCCGCGACAAGACGGACGAAATCTTCCGCAGCGAACTCGAAGCCGGCAACCGCAAGAACTCACGCCAGGGCCACAACGACGAGCTTTGGCACAGCTTCAGCCAGACCATCCACTACCACCGCAGCGAGTTCGAGGACCCGGCCGGCTACATCGGCCTGAAGATGCTGCTCGACAAGTTCGACAAGGAGCGCGGCGCCCCGGCCAACCGTCTGTTTTACCTCGCATCCGCCCCCGAGGCCTTCAAGCCCATCCTCGAAATGCTCAAGGCCACCGGCCTCAACCAGGGCGTCGGCGGCAAATGGGCCCGTGTGGTCTGTGAAAAACCCTTCGGCAAGGACCTCGCCACCGCGCGTGCCCTCAACGAAACCGTGGCCGCCACCTTCGACGAAAAGGACACTTACCGCATCGACCACTACCTGGGCAAGGAGACCGCCCAGAACATCATGGTCCTGCGCTTTGCCAACGCCCTCTTCGAACCCACCTGGAACAGCCGCTACATCGACAACGTTCAGATCACCTGTGCCGAAAACCTCGGCATGGAAGGCGGTCGCGGCGGCTACTACGACACCGCCGGTGCCCTGCGGGACATGGTCCAGAACCATCTCTTCCAGCTCCTCAGCCTCGTCGCCATGGAGCCCCCCACCGACCTGAGCGCCGACGCCGTACGTGATGAAAAGGTGAAGGTCATCCGCGCCCTGCGTCCGCTCGTCGGCCCCGAGGCCGTCGGGGCCAACGTCATCCGCGCCCAGTACACCTCGGGCAGCGTCGACGGCGTCTCCAGGGTCGGCTACCGCCAGGAGGACCGCGTGAACCCCGAGTCGAAAACCGAGGCCTACGTCGCCCTGCGGCTCTACATTGACACCTGGCGCTGGCAGGGCGTGCCGTTTTACATCCGTGTCGGCAAGCAGCTGCCCAAGAAGGCCACCGAGATCAGCATCCACTTCAAAAAGCCGCCGCAGGTGCCCTTTGCCACCCAGAAAATGCTCGGTTCCAGCAGCGAAAACACCCTCGTCATCCGCATTCAGCCCGACGAAGGCGTCGCCCTGCGCTTCCTCTGCAAGCAGCCAGGCCAGGCCATGAACATGCAGCAGGTGAAGATGGACTTTCGCTACTCCTCCAGCTTCGGCAAGGCCAGCCCCGAGGCCTACGAACGCCTTTTGCTCGACGCCATGGCCGGCGATGCCACCCTCTTCGCCCGCCGCGACGAAGTGGAGACCGCCTGGAAGTTCATCGACGAGCTCGAGCACGCCTGGCACAAGTCCGCCACTCCGCCGCCCATGTGCGAATATCCCGCCGGCAGCTGGGGCCCGAAGGAGGCCGACGACCTCCTCCGCGAAAACGGCCACGAATGGCGGCTGCTGTAAGGTCAAGCATGCTGTCTCTGCGCAACAGGCCATCCAGCCTACGAAGCCGCTCCGCACCACCCCTGCCCGCCAACAAAGCGGACGCGACACGGCGCGACCCTACCACCCGGCAGGGTCGTACTGCGTGTCGGCCGAATTGCCCTCAAACCTCCGGCAGCTCGAAGCCGGCGGCGTATTCTTCTTCGCAAAGTTTATTGGCCTCGGCGGCAAAGGGGCCGGTGAAACGGTTCGCCGCAGGGTCATAGTCGAGCCAGGGGCCGGCGATGATCGGCTGGGCCGTCGGGTCGATGCCGTTGGCGGCGAGGTTTCTGAGAAACTCCTCAAACAGGTCCTGCCCCATCTTGTCACCCTGCAGACGCTCCTGGATCTCAGCAGGCTTCATCGACCGCCCAAGCCGGTAGGAGATGTTGGCCAGGTGCGACAGGCAGGCGGCGTGATGCCCGTGCCGGATGTGCAGCACGTCCTTCGTGTACTTTCCAGCCCGCACGCTCTCGATGAAGTTCTTCATGTGGTCCGGGCCGTTCTGGAAGTTGTCGAACTTGGTGATGGCCTTGCCCTCCTTGTCGTAGGCTTTCGATTCCGCCACATAACCGCCTTCACAATGGATGATGTTGCCTGTGCGGATGCCCTTGTAAGGCGGCTCGCCACTCTTTGGATCCAGGTTCTTCGCAGGCAGGCCGAACTTGTCCATGATCAGCGGCACGGGCTCATAAGGATGGAAGGCGATCTGGCAGTTGGCGCTCTGACCGTCATCGACGTAGCCCCAGCGGTTGCCAAAGCTCATGACACGAGAGGGCAGCGTGTCCGGATCCCCAAGCGCCCAGCGTGCCACATCATACTGATGCGGCCCCTGGTTGCCGATGTCGCCACCTCCGTAAGGCCACTGCCAGTGCCAGTCATAATGGAACTGCTTGCGCAGGATGGGCAGCTCCGCCCGCGGGGCGGACCAGAGCTTGTAATCCACGCTTGCCGGAGGCTGCTGAGGACCGTCCACCTTGTCGATGCTCAGGCGCAGCCCGTGCACCAGGGCATGGGAAAGCTTCGGCCTGCCGATGTGGCCATCCTTCACCCACTGCATCGCCGCCGCCCAGCCCAGGTCGGAGCGGCGCTGCATGCCGTGCTGGACGACCAGCCCCTTCGCTGCAGCACGCCCCGCCGCCGCCATGAGCTTCGCGCTTTCGATCAGGTTATGGCTCACCGGTTTCTCCACATAGACATGCTTGCCGTGCTGCAGAGCCGTCAGGGCGATGAGCACATGGCTGTGGTTCGGCGTGGCGATGGTGACCGCGTCCACCTCCTTGTCCGCACAGCATTGACGGAAGTCGCGGTAGGTCCGCGGCTTGATGCCCTGCTTCGCCAGCTCGCCCAGCTGCTTGTCGATCACCTCCTGATCCACATCGCACAGGGCCACGAGCCGCACGCCCTTCTGTGCCAGCAGTTCCTTGATATGACCACGGCCACGGCCACGGAAGCCGATCACGGCAACCCGGACATCCCCGTTCGCGCCCAGCGGCGCCGCCCAGGCGGGCAGCACGCCGGCTCCGGCAAGGGACGTGGCAAGGAAACGACGACGCGAGGTGGTGGCGGTGTTCATGGCGCAGGGAATACGCCGCCGCCCGCCCGTTTCCTCCGCACCACCTAACAAAAAGCGATCCAAGCGGCGGGCTCCCCGGGCGCTTCGGCCGGCATGCAGGCCGGCCCAGCCGGGTGGAATGCGCCCACATGCAAAAAAGCACGACCCCGTTCGAGGTCGTGCTTCATGATTTTTTAAAGGCTGGCAGAAGGTGCCAGGTCCTGCTTACCAGCGGTCGTTGCCGCCATCGCGGCCGCGGCCACCGCCGCCGCCACCATAACCACCGCGTCCGCCACCACCGCCGCCGCCGTAGCCACCACGGCCGCCGCCGCCACCACCACCGCCGTAGGGGGCGCGTTCTTCCTTGGGACGGGCTTCATTGATCGCGAGGCGACGGCCCATGAATTCTTTGTCGTTCAGGCCCTTGATGGCCTCTTCCATGGCGGTGACGGTGTCCATGGTGACGAAGGCAAAGCCGCGCGGGCGGCCGGTGACACGGTCCATGGGAAGGAACAGGTCGGTCACTGAGCCATACTGCGAAAAGAGGTCGCGAAGGTCGGATTCAAGGGCAGCGAAGGGCAGGTTGCCCACATACATTTTGGTGTTCATAACTTAATCTAGCTTGGGTATCGACAACCCGTACGGGCAGAAAAGCTCCAGTCGCGGATTTCAGAACACCAAAGAATCCGGAGAGTCACCTGATGAACGGCTTTGTCTGGCCTGCAGCAGGTTGACCGGTACTATATGGCCCTGTTTGGGCCTCTTCACAAGTGTTGTTTTTGTCACGCAGGGCCGCCCGGCCACGGAAATGACCGTCTTCATCTGCCAGAAGGGGCTCCAGGCGGGGGCTGAGTCGGTGTGTTCAGCAGGCTTGGCGGACACGGAGCCGGAGGAATGGCGCGCCAGAAAAAGAACCGCCTTCTCACGGTCTCGCGGCCTTCTTCACTGCTTCCCAGGCAGCATCCATCTCCTCCAGGGTGAGACCGGGATCCCCCAGCCTGCGCTCCCCGGCGTTCAGGCGCTCCTCCATGGCGTGGAAACGCTGAACAAACTTTTCGTTCGCCGCAGCCAGGGCCGGCTCGGAATCCACACCCAGCTTGCGCGCCAGATTGACAACGCTGAAGAGCAGGTCGCCCAGTTCCTCCTCCACCGCCGTCGGGCTGCCCTGCGCCAGGGCCTCCTCAAGTTCGGCGACCTCCTCCCGCAGCTTGCCAAAAACGGGAGCCACGTCCGGCCAGTCGAACCCGACCCGTGCCGCCTTTTTCTGCAGCTTCTGCGCGCGCATGAGGGCCGGCAGCCCTGCGCCAACCCCGTGCAGGTGCCCCTCCTTCTGCGTGCCTTTTTCCTGGCGCTTGATGGCGTCCCACTGGGTGAGCACGGCTTCCGAATTGTCAGCGCTGGCCTCGCCAAAGACATGCGGATGACGGCGGATCAGCTTCTCGGACAAGCCGTGCGCCATCTGATTGATGTCAAAGGCGCCGGTCTCGCTGGCGATCTCCGCATGCAGGACCGGCTGAAGCAGCAGGTCGCCCAGTTCCTCGCAGATCAGGGCAGGATCGCCGCTTTTAATGGCGTCCACCACCTCGTAGGCCTCCTCCAGCACATGGGGGATCAGCGATTCATGGGTCTGCTCACGGTCCCAGGGACAGCCGCCCGGAGCCCGCAGGCGGTGCACGATGTAACGGAGACGGGTCAGGCCGTCGGGGTGGTCAAGGCTGCTCATGGCCCCTGCGCTAGCGCGAAAAACCGGGGCTGGCATGGAAAAAGTTTGCGCCGCCCTCCGCCGTGCCTACCGACTCCCCTGCCTCCTTTTCCGCCGCATCTGCGTAATCCATTCATCCATCCACCCACACCTCCATGGCCTCCGACCTTGTCCTGAACCTGAACGAATCCAACTTTGAAGCCGAAATCTCCGCCGCCACCGTCCCCGTCATTGTGGACTTCTGGGCGGAATGGTGCGGACCCTGCCGCATGCTCGGCCCCGTGCTCGACCAGCTGGCCGAGGAAAAGGCCGGCGCCGTGAAGGTCGCCAAGGTCAACGTCGATGAAAATCCCGGCCTGGCCCAGAAGTTCAACGTCCGCTCCATCCCCATGCTGCTCTTCATCAAGGGCGGCGAAGTCCGCGAGACCGTGGTGGGCGTGCAGTCGAAGGGGGCGCTTGCCGCCAAGCTCGACGCCCTGGCCTGATCCATTTCATTCACCTGATCCCTCATGGGTGATCCGGAGCATCCGGGTCACCCATTTTGTTGGGCCGGCTCAGCCCTGCATCACCAGCGCCTGCTCGACGATGGACCGGCCGGCCTCCAGCTCGTCATTGACCACGGCCGTGGCGCCCAGGCGCTTCAGACGTTCGACATCGGAGGCGAAGCGGGCGCGGGCCAGGATGGCGATGTCCTGGCGCAGGTGCCGGACGATGGCGATGCCCTCGGCGATGACCGGCGCGTCCGGAAAGGTGAAGGCCACCAGGCGTGCCTCGCGCAGGCGGGAAAGCTCCCAGGTCTCCTCATGCGCGGCATCGGCGAACAACACCGGCTGGCCCTGGCGTTTCAGGGCACGCACGGTGTCAGCATTCAGGTCGATCACAAGCGTGGCGATGCCCTGATCCTGCAGCGACTTGTTCAGCCTTTCACCCACCGGCCCATGTCCGACGATGATGGCATGGTCCGACATGCCCTTGATGCGCTGGCTGAGGATGCCCGAATCAGGCAGCCTCGGCCGACGTCTGCCCCAGCCGCGCTTTTCCAGCCAGCCGCCCAGGGGTTCCCCGGCACGCATCAAGGCCGGCAGCAGGCCCATGCTCAGGGCGGAGGAGGCGATCAGCACCTGCTGCACCTCGGCCCCCCAGAGGCCTCCCGAGCCCGCCTTCTGCAGCAGTACCAGCGAAAACTCACCTGCACTGCTCAAGCCCAGGCCGACCATCAGAGCCTGACGATGAACGAGGCCCATCCGGCGCGCGATGAAGGTGATCAGAAAGGACTTCACGATCATCAGTGAACCCGTCAGCAGCAGCACCGAAGGCCAGTGCTGGAAGGCCATGCGCACATCGACCATCAGGCCGACGGACACAAAAAAGAGCGTCAGGAACAAATCCTTGATCGGCATCACATCCGCCAGGATGCGCGGCTTGTAGATGGACTCGCTGACCGCCAGCCCGGCCACGAAGGCCCCCAGCGCCAGTCCCAGGTGCAACATGCCGCCAAGGAAGGCCAGGCCGATGCAGCAGCCGACCACGCTCAGCGTGAAAAGCTCACGGTTGCGGGTGCGGGTGACGGCATAGAGCAGCGCCGGGATCACCCACCGGGCGCAGACGCCTGCCAGCAGCACAAACAGACCGCCGCGCCAGGCCAGCGAACCGATGCGCGCCAGCATCGACACCTTTTCATCCCCGGGCTGTGGCAGCAGAAGCGGCAGCACGAGGAAGAACACGATGATGAACAGGTCCTGGAAAATGGCCACCGCCAGGGCCATGCGCGCCCCGGGGCTGCCTTCCTGCCCCAGATCCTGGAACGACTTCAGGCTCACCGCCGTGGAGCTCATCGCCATTGCCACCGCAACCAGAACCACCGCCGTGCCGGACAAGCCTGCCGCCAGGGCCCCCGCCGCCGCCGCGCCCATGCAGCCCGCCATCTGCCAGCCACCGCCCACAAAGGCCAGGCGTCGGACATACCTCAGGTCGCTCAGGGAGAACTCCAGCCCCAGCGTGAACATCAGCAGCATGACGCCGAACTCCGACATCTGCGCGATGCCCGAATGCGTGGAACCGCCTCCCAGCAGTTCAATCACCCCGCTGTTGGCGATCACCACGCCGCAGAGGAAATAACCGGCGAGCAGCGACTGCTGAAGCCTCAGCAGCAGCAGGGAGATCAGCACCACGCCCACCAGCATCAGCGCCAGCAGGATGAACAGGGGTGGCAGATCGGCGGCGGCAAGCATCATCCCATCCGCCATAAATGCACGATGACGCATGTGCAATCCCAGTGTTGGCACGAACACCACGCCAGTTCGAAATGAGAAAAAAGACTGCTCATCAAGCAGCCGTTCCTGAAGGCATCATGCGCCATTTCCTCTTTGTCACCGCCCTCCTCGGACTGCTCGGCCATGCCACTGCCAAGCCCCCGAACTTCCTGCTCATCTTCGCCGATGACCATGGCTATGGCGATGTCTCGGCCTATCATGAGTCCGACGTGCGGACGCCGAACATCAACGGCATCGGCAGGGACGGCCTGCTCTTCACCGCCATGCGCGCCAACTGCACGGTCTGCTCACCGTCACGCGCCGCGCTGCTGACCGGACGTTACCCGGACCGCGCCGGCGTACCCGGCGTGATCCGCACCCAGCCGGAAAATTCCTGGGGCTGGTTCGCGCCGGGCGTTCCGACGCTTGCCGACGAGCTCAAAAAAGGCGGCTACCACACCGGCATCGTCGGCAAGTGGCACCTGGGCCTCGAGTCCCCCAACACGCCTAACGAAAGGGGTTTCGACCATTTCCACGGCTTCCTGGGCGACATGATGGACAGCTACACGACCCACCTCCGCCATGGTCAGAACTACATGCGGCTGAACCGGGAGCCCGTCACGCCCAGGGGCCATGCCACGGAAATCTTCACCACCTGGGCCTCGGACTATCTCAAGGGACGCGCCCAGGCCGGGCAGCCCTTCTTTCTCTACCTGGCCTACAACGCCCCGCATTTCCCCATCGAACCCCCGGCTGAATGGCTGGCGAAGGTGAAGGCCCGGCGGCCTGACCTGGAGGAAAAGCGTGCCATGAACGTGGCCTTCGTCGAACATCTTGACCACTGCATCGGCCAGGTGCTCGCCACGCTGAAGGAGACCGGTTTGGAAAAGGACACCCTGGTCGTTTTCAGCGCCGACAACGGCGGCTCGCTGCCCCATGCCCAGAACAACGATCCCTGGCGCGGCGGCAAGCAGGACCACTACGACGGCGGTCTGCGCGTGCCCTTCCTGATGCGCTGGCCGGCCGTGATCAAGCCCGGCGGGCGCAGTGACTACCAGGGCCTGAACTTCGACCTCATGCCCACCTTTCTCGAACTCGTCGGCATCGGCCCCTCGCCTGAGCTGGATGCCGTCAGCCTCGTTCCCATCCTCAGGGGCGGTGAAGTCACCACGCCGCGAGACCTCTATTTTGTCAGGCGTGAAGGCGGACCCGCCTATGGCGGCAAAAGCTATGAAGCCGTCATCCGCGGCGACTGGAAGCTCATGCAGAACGACCCCTACAGCCCGCTCGAACTCTACAACCTGAAAAACGATCCACAGGAGAAGACCAACCTGGCAGGCAAGGCTCCGAAGATCTTCAACGAGCTGTCCACAGCGCTGCGCCAGCATGTCCAGCAGGGAGGCCGGACACCCTGGCAGAAGCCCTGAAGCCAGGGCTTAGCGGAACAGCTCGCGGAAGAAGCCCTTGGTTTCCGTGCGGGCACGATCAGTCCAGTTCCAGGCCTTGCGCGCCGCCTTCTTCACCGCCTTGGCGGCACGTTCACCCTCGCCTTCCGCCTCAGGCGGCACCGTGCCGGTAAAACGCGGCGTCCAGTCCTGGAAGATCAGCGCCCCGGACTCCCCGGAAACCACGCAGAAACCGCATTCGTGACCGGTTTCATCCTTGAGGGCCAGCCCCCACTCCGGAGCACCGGTGACGGCATTTGCGGCAAGCTGATAGTCCACGCTGACAAACGTGATTTGTGCCAGCGCCGCCGCACGTGCCGCCGTCTGGCGGGCTTCGGCACTGCGCACATGCAGCCTGGCAAACTCAAGGCTGCGCGGCGGCGCGGGGGAAAGGATGCGCTCACCCGCCCCTGCCGCCAGCGCCTTCCACTGCCCGCCCTCCATCTTCACGGTCATGCGCAGCTGCGCATCCGCACGGAAGGCATCGCGCGCATACACCGACCATTCCACCGGCTCCGCCGTGGTGCCGGTGCCCTTCAGCAGCAGAACCTCCCGGGCCACGGCCTGACCAAAGCTGGCGGAAACCGCCTGGGAGATTTCAGAATTGGCGTGAAGCAGGGAGGCAAGTCCAAGCACAGGCATCAGAAGCAGGAGGCGCATCTTCATAGGGGGATGCCTCATGATGGAAAAGCGAGGCCGTGCTGGCAAGAAGGCTTTTCGGCACCGTCGCACCGCCGGTCGGCTTGATGAATCAATCCAGGGTTGTGCGGCATGTCCTGTGCTGCATGATGATCCTCCATGCCTCCTTCAGAAGCCACCCTCTCCCTCCTGGGCAGCGAAGTCGCCCTTCCCAAGATCGACCGCGCGCTGAAGGAAATCTGGTCGGCTGACGAGGCCAAGACCCGGGCCTCGCTCATCAACTTCGCCATCTATTCCGAAGATCCGGAGAGCATCGCCAGCAACAACGAACACCTCGCCAGGATCACCTCCGACCATTCCTGCCGCGCCCTGCTCATCACCTGCGTGCCGGAAACCAGCCCGCAGCGTGCCCGGGCCTGGATCAACGCCCTCTGCCGCCCCTACCAGGGAAAGCAGGTCGTCTGCAGCGAGCAGATCAGCTTCCTGCTGGAAGGCGGCGGCTCCGCACAGGTTCAGAACGTCGTCTTCGGCCACCTCGACTCCGACCTGCCCCTCTTCATCTGGTGGCAGGGGGCGCTGACCCGGAATTTCGAGGAACGACTTTACTCACGCGTCCATACCCTCATCGTCGACAGCAGCGCCTGGAAGAATCCGCAGGCCGAGCTGGCGGGACTGCTCGCCGCACGCAACGCCGCCTCCTTCGACGTGCGCGACCTGAGCTGGACCCGCAGCCACTTTTTGCGCACGGCCCTTGCCAGCGCCTTCCAGGACGCCAAGGCCCTCGAATATCTGCCCCAGCTCTCCCTGGTCGAGATCACGCACGCCCCGGGCCAGCTCTGCTCCGCGCTGCTTCTGGCGGGCTGGATCTCCCAGCGTCTCGGCACCACTCTCGATGAAGCCGCCGCAGGCCTGGTCTTCCGCAAGCAGGACGGCTCCACGATCCGCTTCCTCCTGAATGAATCCTCCTCCGCCTGCGCCCTCTCCTGCCTGCGTCTCAGCGCCCCATGCCTGGAGCTGATCGTCAGGCGCGAAGGCGGCTCAGCCTATGTCCACACCAGCGTCGTCTGCGAAGGCCACAGCCATGAGGAGATGCTGCCTGCGGACGTGGTCGGCGATGCCGACTTGATCAGCGAGCAGCTCGGCCGCGCCGGCGGCAACACGCACTTCCGCGCCGCCCTGCCACTGCTCGGCAGGATGCTCGGCCGCTGAATGACGGGCCGCCGCCTCACGGGGGCGAGCGCAGAAAGGCGATGACGTCCGCCACCTGCTCCGGGCTGAGCGCATCTCCAAGGCCCGCCGGCATCAGCGAGACATGGCGCACGGTCCGGATGTCGGCGCGCTTTCGCAGCAAAGTTCGTTCGGCGCCGCCCGGCAGCCTCAGGGTGATGCTGGTGGGCGAGTCGGAAGCCGTGACGCCAAGCAGCGTCTCGCCGCGCCGCGTCCTCGCCATCATCGTCTCAAACCCGGGCCTTGCCGCCTCGCTCGGAAACAGGATGTCACGCAGGATGACCTCCGGGGCGCGCTGAAACTCGGCGTCCAGGTCCGGCCCAACGGCAAAACCAGCCCCATGGCTGCGGTGGCAGCTCCCGCACACGGCGGTGAAAAGGGCTCGGCCCTGCACAAGGTCAGGCTTCTTCTTCAGGGCCTCGATGAACGCAGGCAGCTTTTTCTCCCAGACGGCCAGCTGTCCGGCGCTGGGAGCTGTTGGAACGGGCGCCTCCACAACCTTCTCAAGCGGCCTGCCCTCCTCAAGTCCGAGCCTGAGTATGTCCCGCGCCTTTCCGGCCGGCAACATGGCCAGACACCCGGAAATCTCATGCGCATCACCCCGCCCTGCCAGGATGCCCGCGAGGTTGGCCATGACGGGCCCTGCCTCCCCCGGATCGGCAGCAAGCGCGATCAGCAGCTCCTTTTCAAGCCCGCGCGCCGAGCAGGCAATGGCGGCGTCCATCCACTTCAGGCCGCCAAAGCGACGCGCCAGCAGCAGCAGGCTGTCCCTGTCCGGCCCCAGGCTCAGCGCCAGCTGAAGGGCAAGCTGCGGCTCCAGCTTCACGGCGGCATCCAGCCTGACCTGACGCGCCAGGGCGTCATCCTGACGCAGCTTGAGCACCAGCGCGTCCGCCTCGCCTAACGAAGGTTGCTTCCACGGATCCCCGGCCTCGAGAATCCAGATCCGCCCCCGGTCGTATCCGTTCATCAGGCCGTACTGCTGCTGCAGATGCCGCGGGATGGCGGAGTAGTCCTCGATGATCTCACGGTAGAAGTCGACGACCGCCATGTGCCCCTCCGGCGTCTGCGCCAGGGAGATCGGATGAAACCAGGGGTCGCCGGAGGCGAGGAACTCGCGCTGCTCCTCGCCCCTGACGCGCCGGAGACGTAGCTGAGTGCCATCGCGAACGATCTCCGCGCGGTGGACGAGGTTCTGCGCCGGCTCGCAAACGAAGTATTGTCCGCGCCAGACCAGCGGGCTGCAGGCGCTGGTGAAATAGCCGGACGCCGCCGCGTCACTGAGGCTGATCTTCCGGTAGAAGGCGAAGTATTCGGCGTGCTGCTCACGCTTCGTCCGCCAAGGATGCGGGGGCGCGATGGGGTAAACGCGGATGTCGTCGCTGG
>JBIJBP010000247.1:0-3903 GCA_044345155.1 Prosthecobacter sp.
GAGGTGCTGGTCGCGATCCGGTCGGTCGGCATCTGCGGCACCGACATCAGCGGCTACCTGGGCAGGATGCCGTTCATTGAATGTCCGCGCATCCTCGGCCATGAGCTGGGCGTGGAGGTTCTCGCCACGGGCGAGGGGGTGGAGAACGTGAGTGAGGGCGACCGCTGCTCCGTGGAGCCCTATCTGAGCTGCGGGGACTGCCATTCCTGCCGCCAGGGCCGAACCAATTGTTGTGAAAGCCTTCAGGTGCTGGGCGTGCATTGTGACGGCGCGATGCGTGAAAGGATGATCCTGCCGGCGGCAAGGCTTCATCCTGGAAACGGTCTGGGCTTCGACCAGCTTGCTCTGGTCGAGACCCTGGCGATCGGCTGTCATGCGGTAGACCGTGCGGTGCTTCAGGCGGGCGAGGATGTGCTGATCATCGGCGCCGGGCCCATCGGGCTGACGGTTCTTGAGTTTGCCAGGCTGCACCCCTGCGCCATCACCGTGCTTGAGCTGAACGAGGCGCGCCGTGAGTTTGTCGCCCTTCATTATCCCGGGGTGCGGGTGGCGCACAGTCTTCCTGACGAGCCCGCCGCCCAGGTGGTCTTTGACGCCACGGGTCATCCGGCGTCCATGGCGCGCAGCCTGAGGCTGGCCCGCTTCACCGGCCGCATCGTCTATGTCGGCATCACCAAGGAGCCGGTGTTGTTGGATGATCCTTTGTTTCACCGCCGTGAACTGACCCTTCTGGCAAGCCGCAACGCCGTTTCTGCCGAGTTCCCGCGCATCATCCGACTGATCAACGACGGGATGATCGACACACGTCCCTGGATCACCCACCGGTGCTGCCTTGATGAACTGCCGCAGCTCATGGCGGACCTGGTGCTGCCGGGAAGCGGTGTGGTCAAGGCCGTGGCCAGCATTTGACAGGCCTGTCAGGGAAGCTTGACCGGCACATAAGCCGCCGGGAGATCCACCTTGAACCGCCAGCTGACGACTTCATCAGGCTGGTCTGCGGCACGCTTGAAGCTGAGGGTGACGGCGCAGTCCTGACGTCTGAGCCGGGTGGGCAGCCGGTAGCTGACGACGAGGCTGGTGGCATCAAGCTGGGCGGGCACGATTCCGAGGCCAGCCACACGCATTTTGAGGGTTTCCGGCAGGATGGAGCCAAGGCGTGCAAGGTTTGCCCTGATCACCGGCTGCCTGTCCTTGACCAGTTCGTCCGGCGCCGGAGACAGGTCGATCAAGGATTGTCCCTCGGCGTTCTTCGCGGATGCCGTGAGGAAGCGGTTGGAGGAGACGTCGCCACGACCGCGGAAGCTCGTGGCCAGCTTGAAGTTGGTGTCGTTTTCCCCATGAATGATGTAGCGGCCCAGCTTGCCCATGGGGCTGTCCCAGGTGACCTTCTGATTGTTGACGGTGACCAGGGTTTCATAGCCAAGCTGAAGCGAGAGCTCGGTGATGGAGTCGTCAAAGATGCCGAAGGGATAGGCGAAGGAGGTGCAGGTGACGCCCAGGTTTTTTTCCAAAAAGTCCTTGGAATCCTTGAGTTCGCTGAGCAGCCAGAGCTGCTGGTCCTGGGGCGTGCGGCCCTTCTTCTGGCGGAGGCTTTCGTGGGAGACGCTGTGGCTGCCGATCTCGCATCCATGCTTCATCATCTCCCTGATCTGCTCCCAGCTCAGTGATCGACCGCCTATGTTGACGTACTTTTTATAGAGATAGACGGTGAAGGGAAAACCGTGCTCCTTGAGCACTGGAAAAGCGTGCGTGTAAACTCCCTCCCATCCGTCGTCCATGGTGATGACAACCGCCTCTTCGGGTATGTTCTTCCTGCCCTTGCGCCACTCGAGCACGTCACTGAGCGGAATCACAGGGATGCCGGATTCCTTGATGGCCTTCATCTGCTCCCTGAACTTGGAGGCCGCAATGATCATCGGACTGCCTCCCCGTTCCCTGAAATCATGATAGCCAAGGATGGCGACAACCGCCGACTTGTTCAGCTCGAAGGGCTTTTCCGACGGCTCGGGTGCTTCTGGTGCAGCGGGTTCAAACACGGCGCTGCCCTTCAGCCTGCTTTCCAGGGCCTCCTGCTCCGGCGTCAGCTTTTCTTCTGCCGGCTGCGTGACCTTGGGCCTGTCAGGCTGGGCTACGGTGATGCCCGCCAGCCTGGCAAGGCGGTCGAGCTTGGCCTCGATGCGTTTGCAGGATGTCAGGCAGCTCAAAAGCACAAGGAGGCCTGGCAGGAGTGGTTTCATGACGGATTGGAGTTGCAAAAGAAGGATGGCAACAAGGGAGGGCAGCAGTTTCTTGCAAACCCATTCTTCCCGCTCATTCTGAATTGTGCTCAGAAACCTCCTCAAATCGAAAATCCACCGCGCCAACGTCACCGATTCCAACATTCATTATGAAGGAAGCATCACGATCCCCGAGGATCTCATGGAGGCCGTGGACCTGTGGGTGGGTGAAAAGGTCCTGGTGACCTCGGTCACCGGCGGCCAGCGCCTGGAGACCTATGTGATCCCCGGTCCTGCGCATTCCGGCCAGATTGTGGTGAATGGAGCAGCTGCGCATTTGATCAGTACGGGTCATGTCGTCACGATCATGGCCTTTTGCCAGTCGGATCAGCCGCTGGAAGCGAGAAGGGTTCTTTTGAACTCCCAAAATAAGATCGTCAACCACACGGTCAAATAGCGTTCGCCACCCAATTTCTGGCCGGAATTCCCAGCTTTCGGGGGGAGGAAACTTTCCTTGACCCTCAAATGCCCCTCTTTTAGGGTTGCATCGGTTGGAAAAATGGAAGGGGCGGTGCTGCTTTCGGCATCTTTTTAATGAAAGCGTCATGCCACCGCCGTTTCACTTTCCTTACACCCTCATTTTCAATCCCTTTCCCCTATTTTAGCATGTTTGGCAGTTTTTTTGGTTTTGGAGTTAAAGACATCGGCATTGATCTCGGCACGGCAAACACCCTCGTTTATGTCAAAGATCACGGCATTGTATTGCGGGAACCTTCCGTGGTTGCCGTCAAGTCGGGCAGCAATGAGGTGGTGGCCGTGGGTGATGATGCGAAGCGAATGCTTGGGCGCACCCCGGGTGGCATCACGGCCATCCGCCCGCTTAAGGATGGAGTGATCGCCGACTTCCGGGTCACGGAGGCCATGCTCCGGCATTTCATCCGCAAGGTGCACAACAACCGTCGTGCCATGCGCGGGCCCCGTGTTGTCATCGCGGTTCCATCCGGAATCACCGAAGTTGAAAAACGTGCGGTGAAGGAGAGTGCCGAGGCTGCCGGAGCTCGTGAGGTCTACCTCATCGAGGAGCCGATGGCGGCTGCCATCGGAGTCGGGCTGCCCGTCCAGGAGGCGGCAGGCAACATGATCGTCGACATCGGCGGCGGCACCACGGAGGTTGCCATCATCTCGCTCAGCGGCATCGTGTACAGCCGCAGCGTCAGGGTCGCGGGGGATGAGCTTGATGAATCCATCATCAACTACATGAAGCGCGCATACAACCTGATGATCGGCGAGCGCACGGCGGAGGAGATTAAACTTAGAATTGGTTCGGCATTTCCGCTGGGCAAGGAGACCACGATGGAGGTGAAGGGGCGTGACATGGTCGCCGGCCTGCCAAAGACCATCACCATCACCAGCCAGGAGGTCCGCGAGGCGATGCTTGAGCCCTTGAACGCCATCATCGATGCAGTCCGGACGACCCTTGAGCGCTGTCCGCCCGAGCTTGCGGCCGACCTTGTTGACCGCGGCATCATGCTGGCGGGAGGCGGGGCGCTTCTGCGTGGTCTGGACAAGCTCCTCCAGGAGGAGACAGCTCTGCCGGTGCATGTCGCCGAAGATCCGCTCAGCGCAGTCGGGGAAGGGGCCGGGCGGGTCCTGAATGAACTGGAGTTTCTCAAGAAGGTGAGCACCA
>JBIJBP010000144.1:0-12846 GCA_044345155.1 Prosthecobacter sp.
TGGAGCAGCGGTTGAGGCACAAGGCGTCGGCGGCCTTCGAAAGGCTTTCACCCTATGAAATTGGAAGCCCAGGTGACGGACCCGGCTCCCGCCTTTCGGAGAGACGACGGGGGTTCCAGTTCTTCCCAGGATAATCACAGGAATGTTTACAAACCGGGCGCTTCCCGTTAATTTCGCGCCCCCCATGAAATTCCTTCCCCCCGTCCTCCTGGCAGCCGCTGCGTTCATGCAGACGTCCGTCGCGCCCGCGCAGGTCATCGGCACTGATGACGCCGCTGACCAGTTTTTTCGTGGCTTCGTCCTGAAAAAGGATGCGGAAACGATGGAGCAGGAGGGGAATTTCCAAGGGGCCCTGTCGATCTACCAGCAGATGAAGCAGATCTTTGACAACCTGGCGAAGAGCAGTCCTGACTGGCAGCCGGGAATGCTGGCCAACCGCCGGGCTCTGACGGAGCAGGCGATCGCCCGGGTGCAGGCGCGGCTTGCCCAGCCGGCCCAGGTTTCAGCAGCGGCTCCCGCTACCCCACAGCCTGTTGCAGGCGCGTCGTTGCCGGGAGTGTTTGGGCTGCCGATGTCCGGGGCTCCGGTCCCTGTGCCCGCTCCCGGTCAGACGGCGCAGCCTGGAGTTGCCACGAATCCATCCTCCCCCATGGGGGCGGGTGCCATGCCCAGTCTGGCCGATGTTTTGAGTCAATGGGAATCCGCCTATCGCCAGCGCATGACCGTTCTGGAAAGCCAGAACAGCATCATGCAGGGCGACCTGGTGAAGTGGCAGCAATGGTATCAGTGGGCTTCGGGTGAGATCACAACCTCGCGTGAAAAGCAGCAGAAGCTGGAGTCTGATATCGGCGTCAAGAGCGAGGCGATTGCCGCGATGAAGATGGAGGTGGCCGCCGGGCGCGCCACCCAGAAGCAGCTCGACGAACTGACCAAGGAAAAGATCTCCATTGAGGTCGAATACAAGAAGGCCATGCAGAGGCAGGCAGCCGCCGAGACTGCGGCGAAGGAGGCCTCGCAGAAGCTGGCCGAGGCGGCGGAGCGCATCAATACCGTGGAGATGGAACGCAACAAGATCCTGGCTGAGCGAGATGCAGCCATCAAGGACCGCGATGCCAAGGCGGCTGAGCTTGCCGAGAGCAACAAGAAGGCGGCTGCGACTTCGAAGGAGCGAGACGCGCTGGGCGCCCAGGTGCTTGGCATGAAGACCGAACTCGAGGCGTTGCGAACCAAGTCCCTGCCTCCAAAGGTTGAGGAGATGAAGAAGCTGCTCGCCGAAAACGAGCGGCTGAAGAAGGACCTGGACAGTGCGCAGCAGCAGATTGTGACCCTGAAGTCGGATGCCGTGCGCAAGGACCAGGAGATCGCCACGCTGCGAACCCAGGTCACCTCGCTGCAGGGCGAGATCGCCACCCTGCGCCAGCAGAGCAGCGCCTACCAGACCCAGGTGGCCGACCTGACCCTGCAACTGAAGCAGCTCCAGGAGGCAAAGCCCGGTGTCATGACACCCGAGATGGCCAGGGAAAACACCATGCTGCGCGAGATCATCATGCGTCAGCTGCGCAGCCAGTACCGCCAGCAGCAGGCCAAGGACCTGGTCATCGCCGAGTTGAAGAAGATGGAGGGCGTTTCCAGCAAGCTGCTCGAGCAGGTGGAGGAGCTGAAGAAGGGAAGGCTGAGCCTGACCCCTGAGGAGGAGAAGCTGTTCACCGATCCCTCCGTGCGTGAGCTTCTGGGCTCCAGCGGCATCCAGGGTACGTTGATCGCCCGCGTCTCCAAGCCTGCCGAGAACACGATGAGCCCGGTGACGGCCCTGTTGGAAAAGGCCAACGAGGCCTTCGCCGCACGCAAGTTTGGTGATGCAGCCGCCTTTTATGAAGACGCGTTGCGTGCCGAACCCAAAAACACCACGGCCCTCGTCGGCCTGGGCTATGCCCGTGAACGTGAGCAGAAGTACACCGAGGCCGAGGCGGCCCTGAAGAAGTGTCTTGCTTATGAGCCGGAGAACGAAACCGCCGCCTTTCATCTCGGCGTCACCTACTTCAAGCAGGAATTCTGGACTGACGCCATATCCTCGTTTGAGAAATGTCTGACGATCAATCCCAAGAACGCCCGCGGTCGGCATTACCTCGGCATCATCGCCACCAAACAGGGCAACATGGAGAGGGCAGAGCGTGAATTCAAGACAGCGCTTGCCATCGACCCCGCCTATGGTGAGGCGCACTTCAACCTGGCCGTTCTCTATGCCACCTGGGATCCGCCCCAGTGGGACAAGGCCCGCGCCGAGTATGAGGAGGCGATTAAAAAGGGTGTGACGCCCGACGAAACCCTCGAAAACCTGCTGAAGGGCAGCGCCGTTTCAGCCCGCTAAGCCGTTTTTCCGGACCGTGGCCGCGCTTGTCCGAGATCTCGTGACCTGGTTTCAATCCCAGGGACGTGATTACCCCTGGCGCCGGACCCGGGATCCTTACGCCATCCTGGTCTCTGAGGTCATGCTGCAGCAGACACAGATCGCGACCGTGCTGGACCGCGGCTTCTACAGCCGCTGGATGGAAAGGTTTCCCGGCTTTGCGGAACTCGCACGGGCCACGGAGGCCGAAGTGCTGGGCGCCTGGCAGGGTCTTGGTTATTACCGCCGGGCTCGCAACTTGCAGCGGCTGGCGCAGGTGGTCATGAGCGAACACGCGGGAGTCTTCCCACGCGACCCCGCGTTGATCCGGGAACTGCCCGGCATCGGCCCTTACACGGCCGGTGCGGTCGCCAGCTTTGCCTTTGGCCTGGCGGAGCCCGTCGTGGACGGCAATGTCGCCCGGGTGCTGGCACGGCTGGATGATGACGCCACGCCGGTGGACGGAACGGCGGGCAGCCGTCGCCTATGGGCGCGGGCTGCGGAGCTTGTTCGCGCCAGCGATGATCCGCGTTCCTTTAACTCGGCCCTCATGGAGCTGGGCCAGACGGTCTGCCGCCCGGCGCGTCCGATCTGTGCTGAATGCCCGGTGCGCAAGCATTGCCGAACCAAAAGTCCGGAAAAGCTGCCGGTGAAGTCCGCACGTCCTGAAGTGACGGCCGTCACCGAGAGGGTGTTTTTCCTGCGTTCCGCCGAAGGTGTGCTGCTTGAGCAGGAGACGGGAAGCCGGCGCACGGGGCTTTGGAGGCTGCCAACACTGCCGGATGAATGGCTCGACCGGCCGCCTCCGGTGCTGCTGAAGACGGGCTATGATATCACCCGCTACAAGGTGACGCTCTGGGTGCATGAGACGCCCGCCGGTCTGCGGCCGCAGCCCACGCACAAGTTTGTCCCGGCCGGGGAGCTTGCCGAGCTTCCCATGCCCAGCCCTTACCGCCGGGCGCTGGAGCAGCTGCTCAAGGGCGGCGTGTTCAGGCTGGAGTGAGCCGTTGGTTCAGTCTGCGAAATAAAGAGCCTTGTAGCAGATGTGCTCAAGCAGCGAGGGCTTGTAGCCCTTCAGCTCGGGGCGGATGAGCTGGTTGCGGACATACCAGTAGACGGGCAGGACCGGCAGTTCGTCCAGCAGGATGGACTCCGCCTCCTTCAGCAGGGCGAGACGCCTGGCGGTGTCGCGTTCACGAAGGGAGGCCTGCATGAGCCCGTCATAACGAACATTGCTCCAACCCGTCTGATTGTTGCCGTCGCCAGTCTGCCAGATGCTCAGAAATGTGAAAGGGTCCAGGTAGTCTCCGACCCAACCTGCACGGCAGACATCGTATTGAAGCTTCTTCTGGGAGTCGAGATACACACCCCAGTCCTGGTTCAGCACCGCCACCTGGATGTTCAGGTGCTTCTTCCACATCTCCTGGACGGCCTCGCCGATGGTCCGGTGGGCCTCGAGGGTGTTGATGAGGATCTCGAATTTCGGAAAACCCTTTCCATCGGGGAAGCCGGCCTGCGCAAGAAGCCGTCGGGCCTCGTCGGGCCTGAAGCCGAGCACGTCAGGCGGAAGGTAGCCCTGTCCCGCCCCGGGGGGGGTGAAGCCGGTCGTGGGCTTCTGGCCGGCGCGCAGGACGTTGCGGATGAGGCCTTCACGGTCGATGGCCAGGGCCAGGGCCTTGCGGACCAGCTTGTTGTTCAGCGGCGGCCTGGTGACGTTGATCCGGTAGAAGTAGGTGCTGAGCAGGGAGTGTTCATGAAAGAACTCCGGGTGCTTCTCGCGGTACACCGGCACCTGGGCCAGCGGCATGGATTCGGTCTTGTGGATCTGGCCGTCCCGAAAGGCTCGTTCCTCCGTGGCATCGCTGACGATGGGAAGAAACACGATCTCATTGATCCTGACTTTCCCCGCATCCCAGTGGTGTGGGTTTTTCTCGACGGTGATGGAATGGGTGAACCGCCATTCCTTCAGCTTGTAGGGGCCGTTGCCAACGAGGTTGCCGGCGCGTGTCCAGCGGGTGTCGCGGTCGGTCATGCCGCCAAATTTCTCAATCACATGCCGTGGCACGGGATGCCAGGAATAGTGCTTGAGCATGGACGGCAGGTAGGGGGCGGGGCCGTTCAGGGTCAGCTTCAGCGTGCGGTCATCCAGGGCCTGGGCGCCGACGCTGGTGAAATCCTGGGTCTTTCCCTCGTTGAACTCACGCGCTCCCCGCAGCGGGTAGAGCATCTCCGCATATTCGGAGGCCAGGGCGGGGGAGAGGATGCGTTGGAAAGACCAGACAAAGTCATGGGCGTTCAGTGGCGTGCCGTCGCTCCACTTCGCCTCGGGACGCAGGTGGAAGGTCCAGGTGACGAAATCCTCAGTGTCCCAGTGAGTCGCCACGCCGGGGCCGTTGGCATCGGGATCCTCGACCGTGGTGGCGACAAGGCCTTCGAACAGGGCGTCGAAGATGTGATGCTCCGGGACGCCGGTGGCGATGGACGGGTCCATCGTGGCCGGTTCGGTGCCGTTGCCAACGATCAGCCGTCCCTCCTTCCTGGCGATGTCCACGCGCAGCGGCCTGGTTGATCTGGACTGGTGGAACCAGGCGATGAGGCAGGTCAGAAGGCAGGCGAAGACGAGACGAAAAATCCAGGCGCGCATGAGGGGGAGCGCTGAGCCTGTGATCCTGTGGCGGAATTGTCAATGAAGGGTCTTGCGGAAGTCATGCTGCTCGCTTCGGAGCGGCCTGGCAGGATGACCGCTGAAACACCGAGGGCAGGCAAGACCGCCCGCATGCCGCCCGTTATCCGACCTGCATTCATGGCCCGATTCTCCACGCTCATTCTCACCCTGCTCCCCTGCGCCCTCGTTGCGGAGACTCGGCTGGACTTCAACCGCGACATCCGGCCGATCCTAAGTGACAACTGCTTTGCCTGTCATGGTTTTGATGCCAAGAAACGCAAGGCCGGCCTGCGCCTCGACGTCGCGGAAGGAGCGTTTGAGGTGAAGGAAGGCGTTCAGGCCGTCAAGCCAGGCGACCCGGAGGCGAGCTCGATCATCCAACGAATCCTCAGCCAGGATGAAGACGAGGTGATGCCGCCACCGGATTCGCACAAGAAGATCACGGCGAAGCAGGTCGAGGCATTGAAGCTTTGGATCCGCCAGGGGGCGGAATACAAGAGGCACTGGGCGTTTGAAAAGCCGGTGAAGGCCGCGCCGCCGAAGGTGGCGGGCGCTCAGGTGAAAAATCCGGTGGATGCCTTCATCCAGGCGCGGCTGGAGGCTGAGGGCTGGAAGCCTGCGCCAGAGGCCTCCAAGGAGACCTTGATCCGCCGGGTGACCCTGGATCTCACCGGTTTGCCGCCAACAGCCGCCGAAGTGGATGCATTCCTCGCCGATTCAAGCCCTGACGCCTTTGAGAAGCTGGTGGACAGGCTGCTGAAGTCCGAACGCTATGGCGAGCACATGGCCCGCTACTGGCTCGATGTCGCTCGCTATGCCGACACCCATGGCCTGCATCTCGACAATGAACGCAGCATGTGGCCCTACCGCGACTGGGTGGTGAAGGCCTTCAACGACAACCTGTCCTTTGACCAGTTCACCCGCTGGCAGCTTGCCGGTGACCTGCTGCCCGGTGCGACCGTCGAACAGCAGGTCGCCTCCGGTTTCAACCGCTGCAATGTCAGCACGAGCGAGGGCGGCAGCATCAATGAAGAGTTCATCTTTCGTTATGCCGTGGACCGCACCGACACCACGGTGGCGGCCTGGATGGGTCTGACAGCCGGCTGCGCCGTCTGTCACGACCACAAGTACGACCCCATCACCCAGAAGGAGTTCTATTCTCTCTACGCGTTCTTCAACAGCGCCGCCGACCCTGCCATGGACGGCAACATCCTGCTCACGCCGCCGATCCTGCGTCTCTCCACACCAGAACAGAAGCAGCAGCTGGCCGTGCTCGACCAGCAGATCGCTGCTGCGGACCGGAAGATCCGCGAGGCCATCGCCAGTCTGAAGTATGAGGATCCGGCCCTGCTCAATCCGCCGCCGCCCGTGCAGAAAAGCGAGGTGGTGTGGTTTGACGATGCGTTCCCGGCAGGCACAAGCCCGCAGGCAAGCGGTGCTCCGACCACCTTTGTCACCAAGGACAAGGGGCCGGTGTTCAGCGGCAGCACCGCCCTGAAGCGAACGGCCAGAGGAGTTGCCCAGGACTTCTTCTCCGGCGGCGCTAGCTTCGAGGTGCCTGCAAACGGCAGGATCAGTGTCCAGTGCTACGTCGACCCGCAGGATCCTCCCAAGGCCGTGATGCTGCAGTTCCATGTCGGAGGCTGGAACCACCGCGGCGTCTGGGGGCAGGAGGGAGCCATCCCGTTCGGCAAAGTTCGTACACCCGAGCGCGTCACGATGGGCGCCCTGCCCGAGGCCGGAAAGTGGGTGAACCTGGAGTTTCCGGTGGAGAAGCTCGGGCTTAAGCCTGGCATGAAGGTCACCGGTTATGCCTTCACACAGTTTGACGGCACCGTTCTCTGGGACAGGCTGGCGGTCAGCTCGCGGGTCGATCCCTCCAAGGACCCTCAATGGTCCTGGAAGGTCTGGGTGGAGAAGAACCAGGGCCGCCGGGTCGAGGGCCTGCCGAACGACCTCCAGACGCTGGTGCGGGGCAGGAAGAATGCGGAGTGGCCTGAGGCCGAGATTAAGAGGCTGAAGGACTGGTGGTTTGAAACCCAGTACCAGGGCGCCAGGGAGGTCACCCAGGGAACCCGCTCGGAAAAGCTGGCCCTGGAAGGACGCCGCAAGGCGCTTGAGGATGTCATACCAGCCACCTTCGTCATGGCCGACCTGCCGCAGCCGAGGGAAAGTTTCGTCATGGTCCGGGGGCAGTATGACAAGCCTGGGGAAAAGGTGGCCCGGAGCACTCCTGCGGTGTTTCCGCCCCTGAAGAAGGAAAATCCCACGCGCCTCGACCTGGCGGACTGGCTTCTGTCACCGGAGCATCCATTGACGGCGAGGGTGCAGGTGAACCGGTTCTGGCAGCAGTTCTTCGGCACCGGCCTGGTGAAGACCAGCAATGACTTCGGCTCCCAGGGCGAACCGCCCAGCCATCCCGAACTGCTCGACTGGCTTGCCGTGAGCTTTCGCGAGGGCGGCTGGGACCTGAAGGCGCTGGTGAAGCTGCTGGTTACCTCGCACGCCTATCGTCAGGATGCAAAATTTGTTGGGCCGTCGGCGCAGGCGGACCCCGAAAACCGCCTGCTCGCCCGCGGGCCTCGGTTCCGTCTGGACGCCGAGGTGGTGCGTGACAGCGCCCTGTTCGTCAGTGGTCTGCTCAATCCGAAGATCGGCGGCAGGGGGGTGAAGCCCTACCAGCCGGAAAACATCTGGGAACCCGTGGGCTTCGGCGGCAGCAACACGCGCAACTACATCCAGGACCATGGTGAATCCCTCTACCGGCGCAGCCTCTACACCTTCTGGAAGCGCACGGCGCCGCCGCCTTCGATGACCACCTTTGACGCGCCCAACCGTGAGTCCTACTGCCTGCGCCGTGAACGCAGCAACACGCCGCTCCAGGCACTCAACCTGATGAACGACGTCCAGTACTTTGAGGCTGCGCGGAACCTCGCCCAGAAGCTGCTGACCGCCCCGGGAACGACCGATAGCCGCATCACGGAGGCCTTCCGCGCCGTGTCCAGCCGCTGGCCCAGCGCGCAGGAGGCGGAGATCATCCGCTCGGCTCTCGACCAGCATCTGGCGGCGCTCAAGACGAGGCCGGACGCCGCCCTGCAGGCGGTCCGCTACGGGGAGTCCAGGCTGGATGACAGGATCAATGTCGTCGAACTCGCAGCCTGGACATTGATTGCGAACCTGCTGCTGAACCTGGATGAAATGGTGACCCGGGGCTGATGCCGCGGGTTCCGCTCATTCCTTGGGCAGCAGGATCGGGATGCCGTTGTCGATGCTGTACAAACGGCTGCCATCCTCTCGGACCAGCGCCTTTTCTTCAGAAGGATGACCATGCTTTCGCAGGTCCTCCGGCGTGGCCAGGCGCAGTGGCTGGTGTGTGTCCGGGCAGCGCAGCAGAGGCAGGGCTTCGTTGATCCATGCAAGTTCCATCGGCTTCAGCGCACTTGGCCCTCCCCGTCAATGAGGTACTTGTAGCTGCAAAGCTCCGCGAGGCCCATGGGGCCGCGAGCATGAAGCTTGTCCGTGCTGATGCCGATCTCGGCGCCAAAGCCAAACTCGCCTCCGTCATTGAACCGCGTGCTGGCATTGTGCAGCACCACGGCGCTGTCCACCTCATGCATGAAGCGCTCCGCCTCGGCGCGGTCGCGGGTGATGATGCTGTCGGTGTGGTGGGAGCCGTAGTGGTTGATGTGCGCGATGGCTTCGGTGAGCGAACCCACGGTCTTGATGGAGAGGATGAGGTCGAGGTACTCGGTCTTCCAGTCCTCCTCCACGGCCGCCTTGGCGGATGCGCCAAGATGGGGCAGGGCGGCGGTATCGCCCCGCATTTCCACGCCGGCTTCGACCAGGGCCGCGGCCAGCTTTGGATAAAACGCAGCGGCGATGTCCTGATGGACGAGCACGGTCTCCAGGGCGTTGCAGACGCCCGGCTTCTGAGTCTTGGAGTTGAGGATGACCCTGAAGGCCATGTCCTGGTCGGCGGCCGGGCTGACATAGATGTGGCAGATGCCGTCGTAATGTTTGATGACGGGCATCCGGGCGGTGGCGACCACCTTCTCAATCAGGCCCTTGCCGCCGCGGGGAATGATGAGGTCGAGGTACTGGTCCATCCGCGCCATGTGCTCGACGCTGGCCCGGTCGGTAAAGGGGATGAGCTGGATGCTGTCGCTGGGAAGTCCGGCCTTTTCGCCGCCGGCCTGGAGGGCTGCGGCAAGCGCCACATTGGAATGAATCGCCTCGCTGCCGCCACGCAGGAGGGTGGCGTTGCCCGTCTTGAAGCAGAGGCTGGCGGCGTCGGTCGTGACGTTGGGCCGGGATTCGAAGATGATGCCGATGACACCGATGGGAACACGCTTTTTGGTAATCCGCAGGCCGTTCGGGCGGGTCCAGGCGCTGAGGGTTTCGCCAACGGGATCGGGCAGGGCGGCAACTTCCCGGACGGCGTCCGAGACGGCCTTCAGGCGCTTGGAATCCAGGGTCAGGCGGTCGATCATAGCTCTGGACAGACCCTTTTCGGAGGCGGCGGCGAGGTCCTTCGCGTTCGCCTCCAGGATCACCGGCTGCCGGGCATCCAGTTCGTCGGCCATGGCCAGCAGGATGGAGTTCTTCTGTTCCGTGCTCAGCTTGACCAGTTCATGGGCGGCGGCACGGGCACGGCGGCCCATGTCGAGGATGGCGGATTGGATTTCAGCATCGGTCATGGAAGGGGGCATGACATGCCTTCCGGGCCAGGGCTCTGCAAACGGAAACTGCCCGCGCCGGATGGGGCAGGGCTTACTTCTTCTTCCCAGCCTTGGGCTCGGTGCCGGCCATCATGCGGCCTATGTTGGAACGATGACGGATTATCACCAGGATCATGACCAGCAGGCCGAAGCCGAGCATCACCCAATCCCACGAATTCGAAAGGCCCATCTGTACGAGCATGGTGGCGACGACGCCGACTCCGGACATGATGGAAGCCAGGGAGACGAACCTGAAAGTGAAGAAGAACAGCAGCCAGACCCCCAGGCCGCCCAGCATGGCCAGCGGCGCGATGCCCAGGAGTACGCCGCCTGTGGTGGCCACGCCCTTGCCGCCCTTGAAGCCCAACCAAAAGGTGAACATGTGACCGAGAACAGCCGCCAGTCCGGTCAGCACGGCCCCCAGGGAGATCAGGCCTTCGGCCCCGGGTGTCTCCATGAGCCAGCCTTTTGCCAGCCAGACCGGCAGCCAGCCCTTCAGGAGGTCGAGGATGAAGACCGGAATGCCGATGCCCCTGCCCAGGACCCGGATGGCGTTCGTGGCGCCGATGTTGCCGCTGCCATGCTGACGGATGTCGATGCCTCGAAGCTTCCCGGCAAGGTAGCCAAACGGTGTCGCGCCGCTGACGTGACCGGCCAGGATGGAGACGACGAGAACGGTGGTGGGGGACATCATGATCAGGCTTCTAGCCGCCCTTTTGACAGTTTGCCAGGGACAAAAAGACCGGCAGGTGGAGGTCCAGCCCTTCTTCTCTGAAAATGCACATCCCGCTGGAAATGCCTTCTTTTATCTCTACCATCGCCGCCCCGTAAGCCTGGGCTTGTCCACTGATCGGCCCTGGAACGGTTCTTTTCCATCCCCCCAGCCCCATGCCAGCCAAGAAAAGCCCTGTTTGTGACCCTGTGGAAGCCGTCATTGCGGACATCAGGGCCGGGCGCATGGTGATTGTGACGGATGATGAGGACCGGGAAAACGAGGGTGACCTCATCTGTGCGGCGGAGAAGATCACACCGGCCATGGTGAACTTCATGGTCAGGGAGGGCGGGGGCATGCTGTGCGTGCCGGTGAGCCTGCAGATCGCCCAGCAGCTCAGCCTGGAGAGCATGGTGCCCGAAAACCGCGAGGCCTTCCGCACCGATTTCACCGTGACTGTGGACGCTGCCGAGGGCATCAGCACCGGCATCAGCGCCGCTGACCGGGCCCGGACGATCAAGCTGCTCTCCAGTCCCAAGAGCACGGCCGCAGATTTTGTTCAGCCCGGACACATCAATCCCCTCGTGGCCAAGCCGGGCGGCGTCCTGCGCCGGGCCGGGCACACCGAGGCCGCCGTCGATCTCTCCCGCCTTGCGGGTCTGCGTGAGGCCGGGGTGCTGATCGAAATCATGAATCCGGACGGCACCATGGCCCGCATGCCGGACCTCAGGAAGTTCGCGAAGAAGCACAGGCTGAAGATCTGCTCAATCGCCGACCTGATCGAGTATCGCCGCCGCAGCGAGAAGCTGGTGGAGAAGCTGGAGGTGGTCGACATGCCCACGGATTTTGGCGACTTCAAGCTGCACCTGTACCGCAGCAGCCTGGACGGCGTGCATCACGTCGCCCTGGTGATGGGGAAGATCGATGGCAAAAAGCCCACCCTGGTGCGCGTGCACAGCGAGTGCCTGACCGGTGACATCTTCACCTCACGCCGCTGCGACTGCGGCAGCCAGCTGCACGCCGCCATGCGCAAGGTTGCCGACGCAGGCTGCGGGGTGATCATTTACATGCGTGGGCATGAAGGCCGCGGCATCGGCCTGCACGGCAAGATCCAGGCCTACAAGCTCCAGGAGCAGGGGCTCGACACCGTCGAGGCCAACCTGAGGCTCGGCTTCCCCATGGACCTGCGCGACTATGGCATCGGCGCCCAGATCATCAGCGACCTTGGCGTGCGGAAGATCCGCCTCATCACCAACAACCCGCGCAAGATCGTCGGGCTGGACGGCCACAACCTGGAGATCATCGAGCAGGTGCCGGTCATCTCCGAGCCGAATCCGCATAACCAAAAGTATCTCGAAACCAAGAAGAAGAAGCTCGGCCACAGGCTCTGAGCCGGCCGCCGCCACGTCCGGCACCGCGCCCTGCCTGCGGATGGGCCGGAGACCCGGAGGCGAAACAAGAAGACTCCCCCCCCACACATGTCCCAAAACGCACCCACCCGCCCGCGGCCCGTCCAGGAGCCCGTGTCGATCGCCGTCGTGGCGAGCCTTTATAACCATCAGTTTGTCCAGGGCCTTCTGGATGCCGCCCGCGAGGAGCTGGAGATGCTGGCCCCCAACGCCGCGCTGACCGTCTATCGCGTTCCCGGCGCCTTTGAGATCCCGGTCTGCTCGGAGCTTGTCCTGAAGAACACCCGCCCGGACGTGCTCATCGCCTTTGGAGTCATCATCCGCGGCTCCACGGAACATGCCGACCTGGTCGGCGCCTCCGTGACAGACGCCCTTCAGCAGATGGCCGTGCGCCATGTCATCCCGGTCGTCCATGAAGTCCTGCTGGTGAGCAGCGAGGAGCAGGCCGAGGAGCGCTGCCTTGGGGTCACCATCAACCGAGGCACCGAGGCCGCGCAGACGGCGGTGAACATGATCAGCCTGTTCCGCAAGATGCGGGCGAGCTTTGCAGGAACCCCAGCCCTGGAGGAAGCCTGACCCATGGGAAAACGTCGCGAAGGGCGGGAGGCCGCCGCACAGTTCCTTTTCGCCCACGAACTCCACGGTGAGCACACCGCCGAGGAGCAGTCCGCCTTCTGGACCATTCACACCGCCAAGGCGCAGGTGCGCGCCTATGCCGAGGAACTGATCCGCGGCGTGCTTTCCCACCAGCAGGAGATCGACGCCGTGATCTCGCCGGTGGTGGAAAACTTCCGCCTGGAACGTCTTGCGGGTGTGGATCGCAACATCCTGCGCGTCGCCGTTCATGAGCTCATGAACGTGCCCGACGTGCCGGCCCCGGTGATCCTTAACGAGGCCATCGAGGTGGCCAAGAACCTCGGCGGCAACGAGTCCGGGGCCTTTGTGAACGGAGTCCT
>JBIJBP010000037.1:0-39247 GCA_044345155.1 Prosthecobacter sp.
GCTCCGTCGAGATGAGCGAAAGGCTTGCGCCGGCAGGAAGGGTTTTCGGAATTCGTGGACGGCTCAGTCTGCCGGACTGCCGGCTCATCTTGCGGAGCAAGATGGCGACTTTGCTTCGCCGAAGCTCCGCGCCTCATGGGTTCCTGAATCTACTGCTCCGATGCAGGTGCGTCTTGTCGTGACTGAAGCAGGCCGGGCGCAAGAATGGGGGCCGGGGGCTTCGTTTAGGCTGGGATGGTTAGGCTTTCGCTCCTGTTCACCCTGCTGCTTTCCACCTCCGTCCGGGCGGTGGATTTTTCCCATGAGATCGTGCCGCTTTTGAAGAAGCATTGCGCCGAGTGCCACGCGGGGGACAAGAAGAAGGGCGGTTTTTCCTTCAACACCCGCGCCGACCTCATGGCGGGTGCCGAGAGCGGTCCGGTCGTCCAGGGAGTGGATGCCGACAAAAGCCGCCTGATCGAGGTCGTCGTCTCCATGGACAGCGATGAGCAGATGCCGCCGAAGGGCGGCAGGCTCACGGCGGCGGAAGTGGCGCTGCTGAAGGGCTGGGTCGCCGCCGGCCTGCCCTGGGAGGAGGGCTTCGCCTTCAGGAAGCCGGCCTATGAGCCTCCGCTCAAGCCGCGTTCGCCTGCGCTGCCGGCCGCCTCCTCGCCGGAGCGGACGCATCCGATCGACCGCATCCTGGACGCCCATTTGGTTCGGCAACAGAAGCCTCTGCCGGAGGACGTGGACGATGCCGTCTTTGCCCGTCGTGCCTGGCTTGACCTCACCGGGCTGCTGCCGCCCGTGGACGAACTGAGGAAGTTTCTCGCGGATTCTCGCGCCGACAGGAGGGAGCGTTTGATCGAGAGCCTGCTGGCCGATGACCTGGCCTATGCCGAGCACTGGCTGACGTTTTGGAACGACCTGCTGCGCAACGACTATGGCGGCACCGGCTTCATCACCGGAGGACGCAAGCAGGTCAGCAAGTGGCTTTATGAAGCGCTGGTGACCAACAAGCCGGCGGATGTGATGGCGCGGGAGCTCATCGCGCCGCCCGGGGATGAAAGCCGCGGCTTCATCGACGGCATCAAATGGCGTGGCGATGTCAGCGCCGGGCAGACGGTGGAGATCCAGTTTGCGCAGAGCGTTGCGCAGAGCTTTCTGGGCATCAACATGAAGTGCGCCTCGTGTCACGACAGCTTCATCGACCGCTGGAAGCTCGACGAGGCCTACGGCCTGGCGGCGGTCTATTCGAACCGGCCGCTGGACATCACCCGCTGCGACAAGCCGACGGGCCGCCTGGCGCAGGCCTCCTGGCTGTTTCCCGAGCTGGGGCAGGTGGATCCCCGGGCGTCCCAGCCGGAGAGGTTGAAGCAGCTTGCCGCGCTCATGACCCATCCGCAGAACGGCCGGTTCACGCGCACCCTGGTGAACCGCCTCTGGCACCGGCTCATGGGGCGCGGCATCGTGCATCCGCTGGACGCCATGCAGACGGAGCCCTGGAATGCCGACCTACTGGATCATCTGGCGGTGTACTTCAGTGAACATGGGTATGACCTGCGCTGCATGCTGGCCTACATCGCCACCAGCCGCGCCTATCAGTCACGGAGTGAAACGCTGAAGTCCGGTGCGGATGATCACGGCTACACCTATGCCGGGCCGCGCAGCCGACGCCTGACTGCCGAACAACTGGTGGATTCGATCTGGCAGCTCACCGGCACGGCACCCGCGAAGATGGATGCCCCGGTGATGCGTGGAAAACCGGATCCGGAGGCGGCCAAGGCCATTCAAATCAGTGCGAAATGGGTGTGGGGAGAAAGCGCCAGGGCAGGGGCTACTCCGGCAGGGGACACGGTGACCTTGCGCAAGATCCTCAAGCTGGATGCTGTGCCAGTCAGCGCCAGCGCCGTGGTCACGGCGGACAACAGCTTCAGCCTTTATGTGAACGGCCGTCAGGTCAGCAGCGGCGAGGACTGGACCCGCCTGGAGGCCGTGCCACTGCACAATGCGCTGAAGGAGGGGGCGAACGTCATCGTGATCGTCGCGCGCAATGCCGGCAAGGGGCCGAATGCAGCAGGTGCCTTTTTCGAAGCCAGGCTGCGTTCCGCCGAAGGCGAGGAAAAGGTCCTGGTCACGGATGCATCCTGGGAGTCGCACACGGTCGTGCCGGTCGGAAAAGAAGGTCGGCTGGGCGCCCTGCCCGCCAAGGGATGGAAGCCGGCCATTCTGGTGAATCCCGTGCCAGTCTGGACGAAGGTGGTGGAACGGGACGGGCCACCGCTTCTGGCCCAGGCCTCGCTGGGGACCCGGCGACCGGTGCGGGCCAGCCTTTTGAAAAGCGACTTCCTGATGCGCACGCTGGGCCGTCCCAACCGTGACCAGATTGTCTCCATGCGGCCGGATGACCTGACGACCCTGGAGGCGATCGACCTGTCGAATGGCGCGATCTTGACCGACACGCTGGCCCGTGGAGCGAGGAACCTGCTGGCGAAGAAGCAATGGCCGGACATGAAGGCCTTTGTGCAATGGCTTTACCTGTCCGCGCTCAGCCGTGAAGCAAGCCGCGAGGAGGCGGAGGCGATCACGGCCGCGCTGGGCTCGGAACTGACCGAGCAGGGTATCGCCGACGCCTTGTGGGCGGTGGTGATGCTGCCTGAGTTTCAGCGGGTGCGCTGATCCAAGCGGGTCAGTGATTGAAGACAAACTCGGCTGAGTTGATCAGCGCCCAGGCAAGGTCTTCGGAGGCGGTCTGGCGGGTGGCGCCTGGCGTGGCGTAGAAGCGCAAGGCTGTCTGCAGTTCGGCGGAGCTTGGCAGGCGGTTGTAGGTGGCGAGGTAGATTTCGTTCACCAGCTTGGGCTCCGGCAGGTCGCTCTTCACCAGCTTGTGGATGCGGCCTTCGCTGCTGGTGAGCTTGGACTGCAGGCTGTTGGAGTTCATCAGGTGCAGGGCCTGCACGACGCTGGGCTTGCGCTCGCGTTCACAGGGGCATTCCTGGCTGGCGTTGGGGCGGCCGAAGGCGTCCAGGAAGTCGCTGTCGAGCTTGTGGTTCCAGGTCTGCACGGCGCGTGAGTTGGGCGGCAGGCCGCTGAAGGTGTCGCGCAGGCCGGTGACATCACTCACGGCATCAAGCAGGACTTCGGCGGCTAGGCGGCGCTTGAGGCTGCGGGCGTAGTTCTTCGAATCCGCCAGGTTGGTTTCATTCGGTTCGGAGCTGAGCTGATAGGTTCTCGATCCCACGATGGTGCGCATGAGGTGCTTCAGGTCGTAGCCGTGCGCGGCGAAGTCGGAGGCCAGCCAGTCCAGGAGGGCCTCATTGGTGGGAGGATTGGAAACCCGGAAGTCATCGACCGGATCAACGATGCCGCGCCCCAGGAAGTCGGACCAGATGCGGTTGACGATGGCCTTGGCGAAGAAGGGGTTGTCGCTGCTGGCCATCCAGTCGGCCAGCGCCTCGCGGGGGTCCTGGCCTTCGACATAGGGCATCTCCGGGCCGTCCGGAGGTTTCGGAACCATGACGGCGTCAGTGACAGGATGGGTGACCTCACCCTTGCCGCCATACCACCAGTACTCCGGTTCGCCGGAGATGGGAGCGGAGATGGCCTGCCCTTTGCGCTTCATCTGACCGAAGAAGGCTGCGAGCTGGTAGTAGTCCTCCTGCGTCCATTTTTCACTCGGGTGATGGTGGCATTTGGCGCAGTCGAGGCGCACGCCGAGGAAGATCTGGCTGACGAAGCCGCTGGCGTCCACAGGTTCGCGCTTGTCCCTGAAGATGGCCACGGGGCCGTATTCATGAGTGCTGCCCTGGGCGGTCAGCAGCTCTCGGATCATCAGGTGATAGGGCTTGTTCTGGCGGAAGCTGTCGCGCAGCCAGGTGTCGAGCAGGTAGACCGGCTTGACTCCGACGCGCGATGGATTGGGGCGGATGAGGTCGCCCCACTTCACCGCCCAGTGATCGGCGTAGTTCGGGTCATCCAGGATTTCGTCCACGATGCGCGAGCGCTTGTCCGGCCGTGTGTCGGCGATGAAGCGCCGGGCCATGTCAGGGGACGGCAGCTTGCCGATGAGGTCAAGCGAGGCGCGGCGCAGGAACTCTTCGTCGGTGCAGGTGCCAGATGGCAGAAGGCCGAGTTTTTGATGCCGGGCATGGACGAGGCGGTCGATCTCGTTGTTGACCGGCAGGGCTGCGTAGCGGTCGGCCGGGTAGGTCTTGTCGGCGGGCACGGTGACTCTCGCCACGTCCACGAGGCCCATGTAGCGGACCACGATCACGCCTTCACCGCTGAGGACACCGACCTTGACCAGGCCGTGTTCGTCCACGGCGGCCATCTCCTTGTCCTGGGAGAGGTAGTCGGTCAGGCCGGTGACATCGCGGATGCTGCCATCAGAATAGGTGGCGGTGACCTTCAGCATTTGAGCGGCACCCTTTTTATAGCTTTGTTCGCGGGGCTCCACGGCCACGGATTTCAGCCGGGGTTCTCCTTCCAGGGAAAAGGGCGCGCCCTGCTGGATCCAGGCAAGCACCGTCTGATAGGCCTCGCTTTTCCGGTCCATCCGGGCACCGCCTTCGTGCGGCACCTCGCCGGTGGCCTTTTTCAAAAGAAGGCTTTCCTCAGGGGCGGCGAAAAACAGCCGGCGCCCCCGGTCGTCGCGGACGATTTCATGGTAGTCGTGCTTCGGGTCGTAGCCGAAGACGGAGAGCTTGAAATTGTTCTGCCCCTCGGGTTTCGCGTGGCAGTTTCCTGAGGCGCAGCCGGCCTTCATCAGGTGCGGCATGACATCGTTGGAGAAACTGACGGGCTTCCCGGCGGCGGCCAAGGAACCGGTGAGGGCGAGCGCGACGGAGGCGGAAAAGGCTAGAACGGGGGGGCAGGACACGCGCTACCTACGCATTCCGGGGACGGTTGTTTGCAGAACGGGGAGAGAGGCAGGGGGCGGGCGGGTTTTCAGGAACTGGGGCAGGGAACCTGGGAGGTCCAAAAAGCCTTTGTGAATAACCCCAGTTTCCGTTTGACACCCCGCCTCGGGCTTCTATTCTCGCGGCCCTCTTTCCCACGGCCTGACCTGGCCAGTGGCACCTCCCCCAAAGCACCTTTATGAAGACATTCTCCGCGAAAGCTGAAAACGTGAACCGCCAGTGGTGGATCATCGACGCCAAGGATCAAGTCCTTGGTCAGGTGGCCGTAGCCGCCGCCAATCTGATCCGCGGCAAGAACCGCCCCACCTTCACGCCCAACGTGGACACTGGTGACTTCGTGGTGGTGATCAACGCCGACAAGGTGAAGCTGACCGGCAAGAAAGAGAACCAGAAGGTTTACACGAGCAAGACCGCCGTGTTCATCGGCAACCAGAAGCGCGAGACCGCCGAGAAGGTTCGTCAGCGCCGTCCTGAGCTCCTCATTCATCGTGCCGTGAAGGGCATGGTCCCCCACAACCGTCTTGGCAACAAGATCGTGACCAAGCTCAAGGTTTATGCCGGCGAGGAGCATCCGCACGCCGCCCAAAACCCGAAAGCCTTCGCCGTTGCCTGATCAACCTCCTCTCGACTGAATAGACATGAGCAAGCCCCTCGCCATCACCACCGGCCGCCGCAAGACCAGCATCGCGCGCGTCAGCATCCTCCCCGGCTCCGGTTCCATCACGGTCAACGGCCGTGATTTCGAAGACTATTTCCCCACGGTGACCCTGCAGAACCAGATCATCGTCCCCCTCGCCCTGACCAACAGCCGTCAGAGTTATGACTTCAAGATCAACGCCAATGGCGGTGGCATCTCCGGCCAGATGGGGGCTGTGACCCTCGGCATCTCCCGTGCCCTGATCACCGTCAATCCTGAACTGCGCGGAGCCCTCAAGAAGGCCGGTCTTCTCACTCGTGATTCCCGCGCCAAGGAACGTAAAAAGCCCGGCCGTCCCGGTGCCCGCAAGCGCTTCCAGTTCTCCAAGCGCTAATCAGCCAAGTCTCCCTGTGTGTTTGTTGGGTTGTGCCCGACATCCAAAAGCCCCGCCTTCCGGCGGGGCTTTTTATTTTTTGCTTCTCAGCCTGATCGCGCGCGCTCTGTTTTCTGCCAGCCGTTTTTTCGGAAGGCGCAATTGAGAAAGCTGCGTGGGTGCAAAAAAAGCCGGCGGAGTCTCCTCCGCCGGCTTCAGCTTGGGTCTTGGGGGTTCGGGAGATCTTCAGGATCTTACCTGGCGGCCTTCTTGAGGGCGTCGGCCTTGCTGGTGGTTTCCCAGGTGAGGTCTGCGTCGCTCTTGCCGAAATGGCCGTAGTTGGTGCTCTTGCCATAGATCGGTCGCAGCAGGTTGAGCTGCTTGACGATGTCGGCGGGCTTGAAGGAGAACACCTGGAGCACGGCGTCGAGAATCTTATCGTCGCTGATGATCCCGGTGCCGAAGGTGTCGATGTGGACGCTCACGGGCAGAGGGTGGCCGATGGCGTAGGCGAACTGGACTTCGCACTTCGAAGCCAGGCCGGCGGCGACGACGTTCTTGGCGACCCAGCGGCCCATGTAGGCGGCGCTGCGATCCACCTTGGAGGGGTCTTTGCCGGAGAAGGCACCGCCACCATGGCGGCCCATGCCACCGTAGGTGTCGACGATGATCTTACGTCCGGTGAGGCCGCTGTCGCCCTGAGGGCCTCCGACGACGAATTTGCCGGTCGGGTTGATGAGGTATTCGGTCTGCTTGGTGAGCATCTCCTTCGGCAGGACCTTCTTGATCACCTGCTCGATGCAGAACTTCTCGATTTCAGCGTGCGTGACGTCAGCGGCGTGCTGGGTGGAGATGACGACGTTGACGATGCGCGTGGGCTTGCCGTCCACATATTCGACGGAAACCTGGCTCTTGGCGTCGGGGCGCAGCCACTTGGCGAGCTTGCCGGCCTTGCGGATGCGGGTCAGCTCACGGCCGAGGCGGTGGGCGTACATGATTGGCGCGGGCATGAGCTCCGGCGTTTCATCGCAGGCGAAGCCAAACATGATGCCCTGGTCGCCGGCGCCCTGTTCGGCGGTCTTCTTGCCGGCGGCTTCCTTGGCGTCCACGCCCTGGGCGATGTCTGGACTCTGGATGGTAAGGTAGTTGTTGATGAACAGCTTGTCGGCGTGGAAGACGTCGTCGTCGTTCACGTAGCCGATGCCACGGACGGCCTCACGGATGACCTTGCCGATGTTGATGACTTCATCGATGGGCTTGGTGGTGCCGAGCTTCTTGTTCTGAAGCTTGGGGATGGTGATCTCGCCACCGACGACGACGATATTGCTCTTCGCGAAGGTTTCGCAGGCCACACGGCTTTTCGGATCGACGGCAAGGCAGGCGTCGAGGATGGCGTCGGAGATCGTGTCACAGACTTTGTCGGGATGGCCTTCGCCGACGGACTCGGACGAGAAGATGTAGCTACGGGGCATGTTGGTGGGCGGATGGATTATATGGACAGATGATGATGCGTTGATGCGTCATCGGCAGAGGCCAGAGTATTCTTCAATGCCGGTGCGTCAATGGGGTTTTCCCAGACAAACGGGATGAGTGTGGAGGCCTGGTGAGGTGAGAACCGTGACGGGAGTGTTTGCATCTTGGTGCGGCCCCTCTAAACCTCCGCCCCCATTTGTCATGTCCAGCGAGCGAGTCATCTCCATCTTCGGCCCGGGTCTTCTCGGCGGCTCGGTGGCGCTTGCGGTGCTTGAGCGGATGCCTGGTGTGCAGGTGCGCTTCTGGGCGCGTCGCGATTCCGCCAAGGAGCAGATCCGTGCTCGGGGCATTGAGGCGGAGTTCTTCACGGATGCGGCGGATGCAGCTGCCGGAGCTTCCCTGATCATTCTTTGCACGCCGGTGGAAACCATGCCCGCCCTGGGGGCATCCATCGCCGGAGCTGATCTCGCCAAAGACTGCCTGGTGACCGATGTGGGCAGTGTCAAAGGAGATGTTGTTCGTGCCCTGGAGCCGTTGCTGGGGGCGCGCTTCATCGGCAGCCATCCGATGGCAGGTTCGGAGAAAACGGGGATCGATGTGGCGCGTGCAGATCTGTTTGAAAATGCAGCCTGCCTGCTAACTCCGACAACTGCGACTCTGCCGGAGGCTTTGGACCGTCTGCGCGGTTTCTGGAAGGCCCTTGGCTGCCGGATCCTGGAATTCGGACCTGACGAGCACGATGAAAAGGTCGCCCGAATCTCTCATCTGCCGCACATGATGGCGGTGGTGACGACCCTGGCCGCCCTGCGCGGTGATCCTGAGGCCATCGCCTGTGTGGCGGGAGGGTTTCGCGACACGACCCGCGTTGCTGCAGGTGATCCAGGGTTGTGGACGGGCATCGCCATGGGCAACCGCCCCGCCTTGATCTCACGGTTGAAGGAGGCGGCCTGCACGCTTTCCGAGCTGGTGAGTTTGCTGGAACATGCCGATGAGTCGGCGCTGCGACAGTTTCTGGCTGAGGCCAAGGCGCTGCGAGATACCGTCAGGCCGTTGCCTATGAAGCCGTGATCATGCTGGCGGTTTTCGTCAGGGCGCGGCATCCCAACTTTTGACAAAACGATCCTTGGGCGGCACTCTGGGCATGCTTTGAAAAACGTCCTTTTCATCTGCACAGGAAACACGTGCCGCAGTCCTCTGGCGGAGGCGATTTTTCGTGACCTGGCCAAGGACCGCCCTGATTTCAAGGTCGCGAGCGCTGGAACCGGCGCGTTTTCCGGCCAGCCTGCCAGCCGGCACAGCGTCAAGCTGGCGCAGGAGAGGGGACTTGATCTTTCGGGGCATCGCAGCCGGGCCGTGACCATTGACCTGGTGGAGGCCGCCACGCATATCTTCGCCCTGGGGCGAGGGCATCTTGCGGCCCTGGTGGATGAGTTTCCCGAGTCGGAGGACAAGGTTTATCTGGTGACGGAGTTCACGCCCGATGACCGTCTGCGGGGACGCGACATTGCGGATCCGTTCGGCGGGGATCTGGATGATTACCGGGAGATGATGCAGCACCTGGAACTCTGCCTCCCCAGCCTGCTGTCGTACATCGAGCAGACCTGCAAGGCGGACTGAAGTTCACAGCTCAAGGCAGCACGCTCCTGACAACGTTTCGAATGCCCACCTCGCCTTCGAAGGCAATGAAGTTGGCCTGCTCGATGGCCTCGGCAATGACGGCATGTCTGGCTGTGGTCGTCGTTCCGGCGAACTCCACGGTCAGCTGATCATCGCGGAAGGTGATGCGCAGTGGCTGCCACTCGCTGCTTTTGAATTTCACGCGGGTTTTGGCCAGCGGCAACGTGGCCCCGGCCGTCTGGCCCTTGTCAGGATTTTTGGCGACCTCGATGAAGGCCCTGGAAAGCACCACGCGAAAGCTGTGGGCGTTGTCGGCAGTGTGCAGGCGCAGGGAATGGCGGTCAGCATCACCGAGCCGTATTTGAAACTCGAGGACGCCTTGCTGCATCTTGAGGGGGCCTGAGAGTGTGGCTCCTTTGCCGCCAGCCTTGCCAAACCAGGCGTTGTCGCGTGAAATCCAGCCGTTGCCGCGATACATGGACAAATCAACAGGCTCGGCTTTGCCAAGAGGGGGAAGGGCAGCAAAGGCCGGTTTCGGCTTCACACCAGCGGGAGGCAGTTCGCGGCTGTAGCCGCCGTCGCGGTAGCGGTGCAACAGGGCTTCCAGCTCCCTGGTGGTGCCGGGATTTTGCGCGGAGATTTCCCGTGTTTCGGAGATGTCTTCCCCGAGGTCGAAGAGCTGGGGCTTGAACTGTGTTGCGCGTGCCTTCCTGGAGGCAGGCCTGACGTCGTCGGCAGGAATGCCCTCGATCCATTTGAACGAGCCTTTGCGGATGGCGAAGTTGCCGTCGGCGCTGTGAACAATCACGTCGGGCCTCAGCGGAGACGGGTGCTTTTCACCGAGCCAGGCCGGTGAGATGTCATGGCTGTCCTCGGCGGCCACATCGGCTTTCGGCAGGGAATAATCCGTGATCGCTGCGATGCTGGCGAGGGTGTCCACAAGGCTGATGGTTTCGTCACAAACGGTTCCGGCGGGGACATGGCCGGGCCAGCGGATCAGGTAGGGGACGCGGAAGCCGCCTTCCCAGACATCGTGCTTGCCGCCTCGGAAGGGACCCACGGGCTTCAGGCCGGCCTTCTGCGCATCGGTCTGGACCAGATTGGCGTTCTCCGGCTTGTTGACGCCGCCGTTGTCGCTGCTGAAGAGCACCAGGGTGTTCTGGGCGAAGCCTTTCTGATCGAGCGCGTCGAGGATGCGGCCGACACTGAAGTCGAGGTCGCTGATGAAATCGCAGAAGGGACCGCCCTTGCTTCTCCCTGCCGTCTGCCTTGAAGGCGTGATCGGATTATGTACGGCGACCGGGGTGTAATAGACGAAGAAGGGCTTTTCGGCGCTCTGCTGAGAGATCCAGTTCACGACTTTGTCCGTAAGCGTGCCCATCACGTCTTCGTCGATGCGCTTCGGGGCGTTGAGATCCATGGTCTTCACGGCCTTGCCCTTCTGCTGGCCCATGGTGACGTAAGGCGGGCTGGGTGATGATGGGCTTTCCTTGTTCAGGCCTAGCACCCAGTGGTTTTCGACATAGACTCCGGCGATGTCGCCATGGTTGCTGGGCACGCCGAAATGGTAGTCGAAGCCGATTTCGAGCGGCCCCGGTTTGAGCTCTTGGGTGAAGTCGCAGCGCTCGGCGGTGCCGTAGCCCAGGTGCCATTTGCCGACGGCGGCGCAGGTGTAGCCCTGGGACTTGAGCATGGATGCGACCGTGAGGCGGGTGGTCTCGATGTGCAGCGGCGCGGTGGTGGACAGCACTTCGCTGATCAAGGAGGTGCGCCAGCAGTAGCGGCCCGTCATGACCGAGTAGCGTGTCGGCGAGCAGACGGAGGAGGTGGTGTTCGCGTCCGTGAACCGGCGGCCCTCCCGGGCGAGCCTGTCGATGTGGGGCGTGCTGACCAGGGAAGGGGCGGCCCCGTAGCAGCCCACGCTTCCCCAGCCGAGGTCATCGCTGAGGATCACGATGATGTTGGGGCGCGCCGCAGCGTGCAGGGACGAGAAGGCGGCAAGGAGGACAAGTGCGAGTCGAACCAAAAACATGACCGCTCCAACGTCGGGATGGGCGCGGCCTTGCAGGCGGTTTGTTCAGGACTTGCGGCCTTCCTCGACATCCATCAGGTCGAAGAAGGTGACGATGTCCTCGCGGTGGGCGAGTCCGGCCTCCGCGCGCTGCTGGACGAGGCCTTCGGTGGCTTCATCGCGCCAGCCGCGCTTCTGCATGAAGCCGTTGAAGAGGCGGATGTGTTCCTCGTCGGGCCGTCGTCCGTTTTGGAAGCACCATTCGAGCACCTCCTCGTCGGAACCGCCCTGGAGGACGCGCTCCGTCAGTGCCTCGAAGCTGACGCCGAGCAGCGTGCAGACACGGTCGTCAAAGGTGCGCTTGCCCTCGATGAAGCCGAGGTGGTAGCCGTCTGGAAGGCTGCCTTCACGGGCGTGATGACGGATTTTGTCGAGGATGCGTCCGAAAACGGTGATGCCGCCGACGGTGTCGCGGGGAGAGCGGAAGGGGAAGGCCATGGCGGCACTTAGCGTGATGGTGTCTCGGGTCAAGGGAAGGGCGAAGGGCTGCTCAGGCGTCCTTCCAAACGCCGGCGCCGCGCAGTACGGTTTCATGCACGGCGATGTCGTGGGCGGCATCCCAGGCGAGCTTTTTTTCACCCTGGACGATTTTGGCGAGGTCGATGAACTCGCCGATGTAGCGGTCCTTGGGCACGTTGATTGAAAGGGCCTGGGTGCCTTTTTTGTAGCCGCCATGGGCGGAGGTCAGCGAGAGGCTGACACGGCCGGATTCGAGCGGGACGATTTCGAAGGTGCCCTGGGTGCCGGTGACGTTGAAGCGACGGCGCGGGCCGCCGAAAGGGTCGGCGTGGTTGCAGCGGATGACGGCCGTGGCCTTGTCGTAGGCAAGAACCGCCATTTGGTTATCCTGCACGCCATCGGTGCCGGACGGGGTGGAGTAGGCCTGCACGGACCTGGGTTTGCCGAGCAGGGTGACGATGGCGTCGGTGACATGGCAGGCCAGTTCAAAGAAGCCGCCGCCAGGCAGGGCGGCCAGTTTGGCGCGGGTGCCCGGATCGGCGAGCTTGCCCATGGCGGCGTCGATTTCGGTGATTTCGCCCAGCCAGCCTTCGCGGACGGCCTTGAAGAGGAGTTCAAAGGCGGGGTTGTAGCGCAGCATGTAGCCCATCTGGACGGTCAGGCCTCGTTTCTCCGCCTCCAGGCGCATGGCCTTGAATTCGCCGTGATGAAGCGCGCCGGGCTTGTCGAGATGGATGTGCTTGCCCGCTTGGAGGCAGCGCAGGGCGGTGGAGCAGGAGTCCTCGATGGTGGTTTCGACCGCCACGGCCCTGACGGTGCTGTCTCCCAGCAGCTCGGATTCGGAGAGTTGTGGCAGGCCTTGGTAGATGGCGGTCTGGGCGGCTTGCTGGCGTCGCGAGGCATCAGGCTCCACCAGGCCCACGACATCCCAGAGGTCGGCCAGGCCGCGCAGCGAGGTCATCTTGCCACCGGCATGGGCATGGGCGGTGCCGATCTGCCCGATGCTCAGCCTGGCAGCGGCTGCGGCTTGAAGGGGCAGGGTGGCCAGGGCGGCGGTGGAGGCGAAGAATCGGCGGCGGGTGGTCATGAGAGGGCTGGCGTGACGATGAAAAGGTGTATCGTCGGCACATGCGTGCGTCTCTCTTTTTTCGCTGGCTGAGCTGGCGGCGCTTTTTCGTGATGGTGAGCCTGGGGGCATGGGGCGCCGCGGCGGGTGTCTGGGCTTCCAATCAGTGGGTGGAAGGGGCGTCATCGAGGTTCTGTCATTCCAGGCTTGAGGAGGTGCCTGAGCTCCCGGTGGCGCTGGTTCTGGGCTGTTCACCGAAAATCGCAGGACGGCCGAACCTATTTTATGTTTACAGGTTCGACGCGGCTGTTCGGCTTTATCAGGCAGGCAGGGTCCGGGCCTTGATTGTGAGCGGCGACAACGGCACGAAGAGCTATGATGAACCCACGGCGATGAAGGAGGACCTGGTTCGGCGCGGCGTGCCCGCAGAGGCCGTCTACTGTGATCATGCGGGCTTCCGTACGCTGGACTCCGTCGTCCGTGCCGAACGAATTTTCGGCCAGAAGCGGTTCGTCGTCGTGTCGCAGCGCTTTCATAATGAGCGGGCGGTTTTTCTGGCGCGGAGACACGGGTTGCAGGCGGAGGCCTTTGACGCCAGGGATGTCACCGGAAACCCGGGTTTGATGACGCATCTGCGTGAACATCTGGCCCGGGTGCAGGCTGTTATTGACGTGACCCTGCTGCGGACGAAGCCCCGCTTTGAAGGGCCGCCGGTGAGGGTCACGCAGGCCTGAGGGGAGTCGCAGCCTTGCCTAGCCGTCCGGAACATGGCATGGAGACGGTGTCCGGCCGGACCTGTCTTCACTCCACCATTCCAAGCCCATGAGCGCCCCGACCAAGATCAAGCGTACCACCTCCATCACCGTGGGGGAGTTTTTCGGCCAGCATGAAAAGGCGCTGAAGCTGAAGCTGATCGGCACGGACGTGGGCTTTGCACGCAAGATCATGGAGCCGTCGGTGAACCGCCCCGGCCTGGCCCTGTCCGGTTTCTTCAGCTACTTCGCCTACAAGCGCATCCAGGTCATCGGCAACTCCGAGCTGTCCTTTCTCGACTCGCTGGACCCCAAGCTTCGCGCGGCGAGGTTCAGCCAGCTTTGTTCCTGGGAGATCCCGTGTTTGATCGTGGCGCGAGGGCATCGTCTGTCCGAGGATCTGGTGCAGATTGCCAACGAGGCGGGCATTTCGGTCTTCCAGACGAGCATGCTGACGATGAAGTTCCTCAACATCGCCACGATCAAGCTGGACACGGCCTTTGCGCCCTCCACGACGGTGCATGGCTGCCTGGTGGACGTGCAGGGCATCGGGGTGCTGATCCAGGGGGACAGCGGCACGGGGAAGAGTGAGAGCGTGATCGGCCTGCTGCAGCGCGGCGCCAGCCTGGTGGCGGATGATGCGGTGCGGCTGCGCAACATCGAGGACCGGGAAGTGGTGGGCACGGCGCCGGACGTGACCCGGGGAATGATTGAGATCCGCGGTCTGGGCATCCTGAATGTCGCCGCTCTGTTTGGTGTCGGCTGTGTCCGCCTGAGCAAGCGCCTGGACCTGATTGTTCACCTGGTGCATGTCCAGGATGCCGGGGATCTGGAGCGGGTGGGCAGGGAGGACGAGCACATGGACATCATGGGCGTGCCGATCTCCCGGGTTGAGCTGCCGGTGGCGCCGGGGCGTGACGTGGCGGGCCTGATCGAGCTGGCGGCCCTGAACTACAAGCTGCGTGCCTTCGGCTACAACAGCGCCGTGGAGTTCGATCAAAGGCTGTTAAAAAAGATGGCGCAGGACCAATTAGGTTGATAATAGGAAAACGCCGCGCCGACCCGACCACCATGATGATCACGAAAGACCTCACGATCCGCAACAAGATGGGCCTTCACGCCCGTCCCGCCGCGCAGTTCGTGAAGCGTGCGAGCAAGTACAAGTGCGACATCTGGGTGGAGAAGGATGACGAGCCGGTGAATGGCAAAAGCATCATGGGGCTGATGATGCTGGCCGCCGGACGTGGCGAGATCATCAAGCTCACCACCGAGGGAGCAGATGCGCAGGAGGCGATGAACGACCTTGAGGAGCTGGTGAATTCGGGCTTTGGCGACGTGGAGTGAGCCTGCCTGCTAGCGCGCCAGAAGCCGCGTTTTTTCCTCCGCGCTGACGGTGGCCGGCTTTTCAAAAGTCATCAGCAGGGTTGACTGATCACCCTGGATCACCCGGAGCTGCAGCAGGCGTTTTTCTTCACGGCTGATCTGCAGGTCGATCTGCCGGAGGTAACGCCGAACAAAGGGGGCCTTGGGACGGAGGGTGACCGTGGCCACGCCGGGCTGGTCATCGTTCTGTTTGACGACAAAGTGCCTGGAGAGGTCTTCAGGGGAGGCTTCCCGCCCGCTCAAGAACCTGGCCCACATCCGATAGCGTGGATCATTTTCCTCCAGTGTGTGCCAGGGAGAGCCGGAGGATTCACGGACCCGGAACTCTTCTGAATCATGGACCAGGATTGTGGCGGGCGGATTGCCCAACTCCCAGCGGAAGGCACCGTCCTGAAACCGCCAGAACCGTCCCGTGGTGCTCACTGGGGACTTGAGAGCGGGGATCGAGCGTGTCTGCTGAAAGGCGACGGCCATGTCCGGCAGCGTTTTCTGGGTTTCAGCCCATTCCTGAAGGATCGGAGGCAGGGGGGAATAAGGGCGCGGAGCATCGACAGCCTGCGACCAGGCCATGGTACAGCAGGCCTTGAAGATCAGGAAATGGGTGATGAAGGGACGCATCAGCAGAGAGCACATAGCACAAGTCGGGGGCTGGCAAAGCCTCAGGGAAGGGCGGCCTTCAGCTGCCGGACCTCCGTTTGAACATCGGGGGCAAGCAGGAAGGCGGAAACCACGACGACACGCCTGGCTCCTGACGAGATGATTTCGCCGATGCGCGCCTGATTGACTCCGCCGATGCAAAAAATCGGAATCTGGACCTGGCGATGAACTTCGGCGATGTCCTGAAGCCCCACCGGGATGTAGTCAGGCTTGGTGCCGGTGGCGTAGAGAGGGCCGAAGCCGATATAATCGGCCCCTTCCGCCTGAGCCGCCACGGCCTGGGGGAGGCTGTGGGTGGATTTGCCGACGATGATCCCCGGCCCGACGACCTGTCTGGCCCTGGCGACGGAATCATCGTCCTGGCCGACATGCACGCCATCGCTGCCGATGGAGGCGGCGATTTCGGGATGATCGTTGATGATGAGGGGGATACCATGATCACGGGTCACCCCTAGCATTTCCCGGGATAGGGATTCGATGGTGGCTGGTTCGATGTTTTTCGCCCTTAGTTGCAAAAGGTCCACGCCTCCTTGGCAAAGGTCCCGGGTCATGGTTACGACTGCCCGGGGCTGCACATAGCCAAGGTCAACGATGCCATAAAGGCGGGCTTGGGCGAGGGTGCTGGCGTGCGAGGGAGAGGACATGAAGGCTTTCTTTAGCCTTGAGTCCGGGCATTTGTCGCGTGCGGTTTGGCAAAATCCGCCATTGGCAGGAGGATGGGTCAGTTGACCGAAACGGCTCCCACGGTGGGCACATACAACTCTTCGCCTTCCTTGATCTGCTTGTCGGTGCTGAACTTGTTGATGGCACGGATGTTGGCTTCGGTGGTGCTGAAGAGTGAAGCGATGCTTTCGATGGTGTCACCCCTGAGCGAGCGGTAGGAGACGATGCCCCTGGGCATGGGAGACCCTTGGGTCACTTTGGACGGGGCAGGTGAAACCAAGGGCTCAATCGGAGGCAGGGGTGGTTGATTCGTTGTAGCGTTGCTGGCAGCAGTTGCAGTCTGGGACGGTGGGAGGGCGGCTTCGGCCAGGCGCAGGTTCGGAAGCGGGGTGGTGTCTGTGTCCGCCTGAGGAAGCGGTGGCTGGGGATTGGTGCGGAGGGTCTTCTGGCCGGGGATGATCAGGCGCTGGCCAATAACGATTTTGTTGGGGTTCTTGATGCCGTTGGCAGCCATGAGCTTTGAAAGGGAGACGCCGTGGCTGGAGGCGATGCGGCCGAGCATTTCGCCCTTTTTGACGATGTGGCTGCCGCTGGTGACGGTGGCGGAGGTTGTGCTGGCAGCCCCTTGGGAACTTGAGGAGGAAGCGCTGGGAAGACGTCGGGGGTTGGGAATCACCAGGCGCTCTCCGGCGCGCAGGTCGCTGGCGTAGGCGCTGGGATTTGCCCTGGCGATGGTGTCTTCAGTCACGCCATAGGCATGGGCGATGGTTGCCATGCTTTCCTGGCTGTTGACGACATGCACGGTGGCGGCGCTGTTGAGCTTGCCGGGACTGCCTCCGGCGTCGGGCAGAAGCAGGGTCATGCCGATGTCAAGGTCGTCGTCTCTCAGATGATTGAGTGCGCGGAGCTCTCCCACACTGGTGCCGTGACGGGAGGCGATGCTGAAAAGGGTGTCGCCGGGGCGTACGATGTGATTTTTTGCACCTGCCTGGACGATGTCCGCCACACCCCCTCCATCGCTGCTGGGCAGCAGGCCGACATCCCGCTCCAGGCGTCCGAGGCGCAGATCCTGCCTGCGGTCGCTGCTTTCCAGCTTACCCACCCTGGATTCAAGGCTTGAGGAGCTGCTTCCCTTGGGCTGGGGGGCGGGGGATTTGCCTGCCGGAGGCCTGTAACTTGATTTTGTGATGTTTGGGGTAGTTTTTCGCTGAGCCGATTTCGTCTGTCCCTTCGGCGGATTCATGACCGGGGGATAATAGTTCATGGGGGCAAACCCAGGCGGTGGCTGGCCGGGAGGGGGAGTGGGTGGCTTGGGAGCCACGGGCATCTGATACGCGGGCGGCTGAACGGCGCCTGGCGGGTAGTAATTCATGCCAGCTCCAGCCTGGGGAACCGAAGGCTGGGCCATGGCAGCGCTCAGGAAGGCCCAGCAGAAGTGCAGTCCAATAAGTTGCGTCAGTGAAGTTGCACAGGAACTAGCTTTCATGCTAATAGTTTACTGCTGTAGATAATTGGCACCAAGAAAAATTTTAAAAAGGTTAACAAAATTTCAAAAACTTCTTCCGCATGTTGCTGTCTCTCAGCTTCTTCAGGTCTGTCCTGGCTGGGATGCCCTCTTTGATTTCCTTGATTCTTGGAGTGTTGGCGCTGGGCTGGGTGTCCTGGCGGCTGGAAAAGGTTCCTGACCTCTCGCTGCCGCCCTGGGAGGCCGCAGATGCTCCCTTGGTGGTGGTGGATGCCGGACATGGAGGGCATGACGGCGGAGCCGTGGCGAACGGCATCGTCGAAAAGGCACTGAGTCTCCAACTCGCCCGGTTGCTGCAGGAGCAGCTGGCTGAGGCTGGGGTGCGTGTATTGATGACCCGGAGCACGGATCGGTACCTGGAGCTTGAGGAACGCTGCCAGATGGCGGCAGAGGCAAGGGCGGCGGCTTTTGTCAGCCTGCATCTCAACACCAGTTCGGCACCTGAGGTGTCCGGGATTGAAACCTATTATTCCTCGCAGGCGGGGCCGGTTTTTGGTCAGTTACGCGGGGAACCGAGAAAGGCGCAGGCTGCAGAGGCACTGGCTCGGTTGGTTCAGCGTCGAGCAGCGACCGCAGTGGCAGCCGAGGACCGTGGCATCAAGGACAGTCAGATCGTGGTGGTGAGGCGCACGCCCTGTCCCTCAGTCCTTGTAGAGTGCGGCTTTCTGACGAACAAGGCGGAAGCGGGCCGATTGAGCCAGAAAAGCCACCAGAAACAGCTCATTCAAGGGATCAGTGAAGGCGTGGTCGAATTCCTCAAAGGCAGGCCGATGTCGCTGCCGGTGGGCCGAATGTAGCTGGATTATTGAAGGCTGGGCTGAAACCCATCCGCCTGATTCTGCTGCCAGGCCAGGGCTTCTCCGACGAGATAAAGCGAGCCGCACACGAGCTTGCGTCGGGAAGTCGGTGCCTGAAGGGCGTCAGCCGCGCTGGCATGTTCCAGAACCGGCACCTTGGGGGCGTCAAAGCTGACGATGATGTCCCGGATTTGAGAGGGGGGCATGGACCGGGATGACTGAAAGGTGGTCAGGTGCCAGGAAGCTGCGATGGGAATGAGCTCCTGGATGACTCCTGCGACATCCTTGTCCCTTGCCGCCGCGAAGATGATGTCGGCCTTTTCATGGGGAAAGGTTTGCTCCCAGGTCCCGGCCAGTACCAGGGCGGCCTCGGGATTATGGGCTCCATCCAGGATGAGCCGTCCGTTTTGCAGGGCCTGAAATCGTCCCGGCCACTGCACGGAGAGCAGGGCTTCCTCCAGGAGCATGGCGGGGAGGAAGATGCCGGCTTCGCGGGCGGCATCCAGAGCGACGGCGGCATTCCAGGCCTGATGCGGCCCCTGGAGGCCGAGCTTGATGCCTTCGACGGGACTATCCACGATCAGCAGGGGAGCCTTGAGCTTTTTGGCGGTGTCTTGAATCACGGCCATGGCCGCAGGGTCCTGCAGGCCGGTGACGACGGGGATGCCAGGCTTGATGATGCCCGCCTTTTCGGTGGCGATCTTGGACAGGCTGTCGCCAAGCTGCTCCATGTGATCGAAGCCGATGCGGGTGATGACGCTGACTTCAGGCGTGATGGCGTTGGTGGCGTCCAGCCTGCCTCCAAGGCCGGTTTCAAGCACGACCCAGGTGAGGCCACGCCGCCTGAACCAGTCGAGGGCAAGGGCGAAGGTCAGCTCAAAGAACGTCGGATGTGCCTCCCAGCTTGAAGAGAGTTCGCGAAGCTTTTTCAGGCCCGCCTCGATTTCATCGTCGGAGATTTCGCGCTCAGTGTCACGGATGCGTTCATTGAAGCGGACCAGGTGCGGAGAGGTGAAGAGGCCGGCTTGAACGCCTGCCTTGGAAAGGATGGCCTGGATGAAGGCACAGGTGCTGCCTTTGCCGTTGGTGCCTGCGACGTGGATGAACTTGAGCCCGGCTTCAGGGTGATCGAGGGCGGCCAGCAGGCGGTGGACGTTGTCGAGGCCAAGCTTGATGCCGTAAAGCTGGGTCGAATAAAGCCAGGAGAGTTCAGGATTCACAGGGAGGTCGACGAAATCACGTTGGGGGCAGGAGCTGATGAAGCCTGTTCAACCAGCCTCCGTTGCGGTCTATGTGCCGGTGGCCTTGTCTCGATGGATCAGACAAGTGGTGCTCGGGAAGGGACTCGAACCCTTAAGCCTTTCGGCACAAGATCCTTAGTCTTGCGCGTATACCAATTCCGCCACCCGAGCAGGGCTGCGTTTTGCAGGGGCGCGGAGTATAGCGCTGCCCATCAGGATGCAACTGGAGTTTTGATTTTTTCGCAGCTGACACGGGTGAACGGGCACCAGTGTTGATAGATGGCTCATGAGCGAAATGAGGGCTCCATTTCCACTGCCAGCCTTATTCAGTTCGAGCCGGGCAACTGAAGCTCTGCGCCAGGGGCAGCAGTTCCCTGCGAGCAGGAATCAATGATTATCAGAATAATGGCGGCAAAGGGACAATAAAAAAGGCCGGACGAGATGTTCCCGTCCGGCCAGAATGCTTGACCGATTCGTTCAGACCACGGCTTCGGAGCCTTTGTGACCGAGCTGCTTCACAGCCTTGTTGAGCTGATCGTACTCCAGGGGTTTCTTGATCACCGTGACCGGACCGTGGCTGAGGATGCGGCTGAGCACCTCGCTGTCGGGATAACCGGTGATGATTACGATCGGAAGGTCGGGGTGAAGTTCCTTGAGTTGGGAGTAAACTTCATCACCAGGAACATCTGGAAGCTTGAGGTCGAGGAACACGAAGTCGAACTTCTGCTTTTTGGCGAGGCTGATGGCTTCTGCGCCTGTTCCGACGACGAGGCGTCCGAAGCCTGCTTTTTTGAGGAACTGTTTGAAGAGGGCCTGCAGGGCGGGATCATCATCCACCACCATGACGGTTGGCTGACCCGCTTCTTCTTCCTTGCGAAGCACATCCCGATCAAGAAGGCTGCGCTTGATGCGCCAGCGGCCGCCGATCTGAACAGCTGGAAGCTGGCCGCGCTGAACGAGGTAATAAACCGTTGGCAAAGGAATGCGGAGATACTCCGATGTTTCCTTAACGGTCATGAGTTCTGGTGAAGAGATGTCAGCCATAAAGGGGTGGTATGAAGTCTTTGAGGGATTGCCTGCGCCTGTTGAAGAAAGTGCAAAAATCAGGATTGAGACAAAACTGCTGTATAATTACCAAAATGGCAAGGCTTTTTTTGCTCATTCATCACCCCTGCACCAAGGAGAATAGATAAAGTTGCGAAATGAGTCACAAAAAAGAGAGGTTTCGCAGGTGCCTGTGATGATTCACATGTTTTATGAAGAGCTGCTGAAACGCTTGTTTACAAGAATCTACGAATGAAACCATGAAGATTGGTGAGGTCATTGATGCGAACTCATGGGAAATGTTCAAAAGAACATTTTCAGCATTCTTTTGCTTGCTTACCGACGCTCAACCTCTTGTATCTATGGCAGCCTCTTTAAACTCGTCATGGCACTGGAGATGAAGCGCCACCCCTGTGGCATCATTTATACCAAGGATTTCGCTCACTATCTGCAACACAAAGAGCGGGAAGAGTCTTCGCGCCATCCTGGGGAGCTTTTATCCCTGGAATATGTTCGCTGTGCCGAGGGTGAGAATGCTGGGGCGTCCTGGTGGTATCTGGACTGGGTATCACACATGGTGGCTCCCATGGAGCAACAGTACAGGATCGAGAACACGCCGGTATTTATCCATCGTCAGACGAAGAGCGGCCTGAAGAACCGGCTGTTGCATTTTGTCGATGGTCATGTGGTGGTCAAACGTTGACCTCATGCACCGTGACTTTGTGGATGCATCAGAGCCGGTCTTTCAGACGCATCATCTGCGCCAGGGTTGAGGAGGGATCCTCCGTGGCAGGTTGGAAATCCACGATGGTGCCGGTTTGTTCGACACGAAAAGCCTGGCGAACCTGATTCCGGCTTTCTTCGCTGACACCTCCAAGGACGATGATCTGGACGAAGCGTTCCTGGCGGTTAAGGCTGGACGAGGCAAGCCTGTTGAGTGCGTTGAGGTCGTTTGAATCCTTCACTCCCAGGGGTACGGCTGCGAGCCTCAGGGTGTGGTCACGCCGGTCTCCCGCCATGGCATGACCCAGGCTCAGCATGCCGGCCAGGGCCTGGATTTCGCCGGACTGATGGGTTGGGTCGCCATAAAGGGCCAAAACGAGGTGAACTTCCCTGGGGCGCTGCCGTCCTGTCAATTCAGCTTCGACATTCGAAATCTCTTCGCCCTGGTGATAAAACCGGTCACGAAGCGGGGCATAGCCCATGTTTTCCGGACTCATGGAGGAGTCGATGTAGCTGGCTACGGCGGCCAGATGCTGCGGGGCAGGGCTGCTCAGGACCTCACGCAGGATCTGCGAGTGACGAAGGATCGCGGCCTCATTCAGATCGCGCCGGAGGGCGGTGGCATAGGCAAAGCTGCGCTCCTCCACCTGCTGACGCTTGTGCCACCAGAAGCCGAACGAGGCGATGCTGGTGAGGATGAGTCCAAGCGGGAAGAGGACGAGGGAGAGGCGGATCAGGCGGCCGGGGGAGGGCATTGGAAGGCGGGCGGAAGAGCGTCAGCTCTAGCCGGAAGCTGGCAGAAAGCATGTGCTTTTCATCCGGCGGGAGGCGGAACCTCGACGGCCTCGCATTGGTTGCGCCAGCCGGGGAAGTTCCAGACATTGGGGAATCCTGAGCATTGAACCGGCTTGACGGACTGGATCCGACAGGTGTTCACTCCTTCGAGGAAAAGGCATTCACCATTCGGCTTGTCGATGATCGAGAGGCCGGTGCGATTGGCGTTGAGCCGTGTGCAGCCGGCGATGAATTCCGCTTCTTCCATGCCGAGGTGGGCGGCGATGGCGGTCACTTCCTCGGCGGTGACATTGACGTCGCCCGGCCATCGGCAGCAGTTTCCGCATCGTACACACTGGTAGTAGGGCCGTGGGGTGGATGGAGAGGGGGTGTCAAGCTCAGCGTGTTTTGACATGGAAACTTTTCAATTCGCAGGATGCAGGCGTGCCATCCATACTGGCCGGATGTTCCGGCTCCTGCAACGCATGGATGACACTGAACCGCGGCTTTCTGCGGGCAGGGAGCCCATGCCTGCGCCAGCTGGCAGATCTTTGGCATCGCTCACGCTGCTCGCGGATGCCGATGAGTCGGAATCTCAGGCCATGGAGGACTGGTCTCGCGGCCTGGACTGGGTTCAGTGGCTGCTTTCAGGCATCCGCCGTCGTCGTGAACACCTGCATTTTCTGCCGAAAGGGGGCGGGCCGATGAGGCAATTCAGGGCGGACTGGGATGTCTTTGTGTCACAGCGGCTTCCGGAGGTGCTGACACCTCACCTGATGCGGGCCTGGCAGGCGGTTCTGCACAACGACCTGAATGCGCTGCAGCATGCCGACCACGCCTTTTCCGGAAGGCTTGAAGGATCCGAAGCCGAGGCCAGCAAGGAGGCTGGCCGACTGCTGTTCAAAGCCACCCGGCAGGCGCGTTATCAGGGCGTCCTGGGGCATTATCGTCGTGCTTGTGAATCCGGGCAGTCGCCTGGTCACTTTCTGACGGCCTGGGCGGCGGTGGCGCATTTTTTCCAGCTGAGCCTGACGAATCTCGTTTCCGAATATCTGCGCCTGGAGTGGTCTCTGGCGACCCGGGCCCAGGTGGATGCGGCGCTGCCGGTGGATCTTGCCCGGCTGGTTGCGGACCTGCTGAAGCCGCAGCTCGCGGAAATTCGCGTGGTGGCCTGATCAGACCAGGCGAAGGTATCGTCGGCCGGGCAGGGCGCGGATCAGCCGCTTCATCTCCAGCCGCATCAGGGTCACGTTGACGGTGGCCGCCGTCAGGCCGCATCTGCTGATGAGGTCATCTATGTGCCGTTCCTCCCGATCGATGGCCTTGTAGAGAATCTCTTCATCCAGGGAGAGGGCTATCGCAGGCCTGGGTGTTTCGAGCTTTGGGGCGCAAGGTGCGGTGGGGAAGAGGACCATGAGATCGTCCAGGAGATCATCGCCGTTCATGACGAGTTTAGCACCCTGCTGAATCAGCCGGTTGCAGCCCGCCGAGGTCGGTTTGTCGATGGGGCCAGGCACGGCATAGACGGTCCGGCCCTCATCCACGGCCTGCTGGGCGGTGATGAGCGAGCCGCTTTTCAACGGTGCTTCTGTGACAAGCAATCCGCTGCTCCATCCTGCGACCACCCTGTTGCGGTATGGAAAGGTCTGCCTGTCCGCGATCCGGTCCACGGCATACTCGCTGATCACGGCGCCGTTTTGGGCGATGCGCTCGGCCAGGGCCATGTTTTCCGGAGGATAGAGCTTGCCGATGCCTGCGCCGATGACGGCGATGGTGCGTCCCTTGGCGGCGAGCGCTGCTTCATGGGCGGCGGTGTCGATGCCCCGGGCCAGCCCGCTGATGACGGTGTAGCCGCTGTAGGCGATCTGAAAGCTCATCTTCTTGGTGGCATTCAGGCCATAGGGAGTGGCGTGCCTGCTGCCGACAACCCCGATGGCATGATGATCCTTCGGGGTCACCTCACCCCAGACGTAAAGAACCAGGGGCGGATCATGGATGGTTTTCAGCAGGGGTGGATAAAGTTCGTCATCCTGGGTGAGGATGGTCAGCCCGCGTTCCTGAATTTTGCGAAGTTCCTGGTTTAGGTCCACCTGGGACTCCCATCCGGTGATCAGGTCGGCCTGAGTCCTGCCAATGCCTTCCGCCTCCAGGAGTTCAGCGGTGCTGGCTGTCAGGATCCGTTCGGGGGAACCCATCCGGGCCATCAGCCGTTGGACGCGAACTGGCCCCACCTGTGGAATCAGGTTGAGTGCGATCCAGGCCTCCTTGCGGGTCATCGGCCATGTCTCCGTCAGGCCGGGGAGGGAGACAAGTCTTTCCCGTTCTGGCCAAGCCGCTGGCTGAAAATATTAAAGCGAAATAGAGCCTGGTTTGACTGGCGCAGTCCTAGAGGGGCTTGTGGTTCAATTCAGCCCCGCCTGTGCCGAAGCATCAGACCTTGCAGCAATGAACTTTTTGCTGATTTGATTGAATGGAAGGCCGCCGAGTTTTTCGACCTGGCCTCAGGCGTGGATGTAGTCCGCAAAGGCGCCGATGATGACGGTGACAGACATGGCTCCAGCGTCCGGGAATCCGATGCAGGCGTCGCCGAGGGTTTTGGCGCGGCCAAACTTGGCCACCATGGCCTTGCTTGCCTCCAGTCCTTCAAGCGCGGCCTTGTGAACGGCGGCGATGGCTTCTGGCAGGGGCTGGTTTGCGACTTCGGCGGCCTTTTCTGCGGCAGGTTGCATGGCGTCCACGACCGTTTTATCACCGATAGCGGCTCCACCGCGCTGTTTCACACCTTCCACTCCCGCCTGAAGGAAGGCGGCGAGACCTGCGGCGTCGAAGGTTTCCTTGCTTGCCAGGGCTTTGCCGCCGTTGCGGAAGAAGGTTCCGAAGATGGCTCCTGAGGCTCCGCCCATGCTGCTCATCATCGCCATGCCGACGGCGGAGAAGCTTTTGTCGATGGATTCGGCATCACCAGCCTCCAGCTTTTCCCGGGCGGCAGTCATGCCGCGCTGCATGCCGAGACCGTGATCGCCGTCGCCGAGGTTGCGGTCCGCTTCGGAAAGCTGGGGTTCGGCGGCGATGATGCGCTCGCAGGCGAGCAGGAGCATGGCTTTGACTTCGTCTTTGGAAAGGCTGGCTTTGGGCATGGCGAAAGTGATGGTGGATGAAGGCTGGCGGGCGTCAAACAGGAAAAAGGGCCGGATGATCACTCGATGCGGATGCCCTGACGGATGCTGGATTCCGCAGCGTCGGCGGCGGTGGTGCTGCGGGCGTGGATGCGCAGCAGCACTTCGCCAAAGGCGATGGCCTGGCCTGTCTTGGCAAGCTGATCGCAGCCAACGGCGAAGTCGATGCTGTCACTCGACCTGGCCCGGCCTGCGCCGAGTTCGAGGATGGCCTGGCCAATGATGCGGGCATCCATCCGGGTGACCCTGCCGCTTTGGTCGGCCTTGAGTTCCCGGATGACCGGGGCACGGTGAATCTCGGTGATGCGGGTGAGGTCGGCCGGTCTGCCGCCCTGGGCGGAGACCATCTGCTGGAAGCGCTCCCAGGCTGCTCCGCTGTGAAGAAGATGCTGCAGATGTTCGCGGGATGAGATGGATACGGCGGCGCAGAGGTCGAGGACGATCTCCTCCAGGTCCGGAGGCCCGTCTCCCTGGAGGCAGCGGACGGCTTCGGCCACTTCCAGGGCGTTGCCGGCGGCTTCACCGGTGGGCTCGTCCATGCGGCTGAGCCGGACGCCGGCTCGCACACCGAGAGCGCGGCCCGTCTGCACCATGCTTTGCGCAAGTTCGTGCGCCGCAGCTTCGGTCTTCATGAACGCACCGGTGCCAAATTTGACGTCGAGGACGAGGCGGTTGAGCCCTTCCGCGAGCTTTTTGCTGAGGATGCTTGCGGTGATCAAGGGTACGCTGGGAACCGTGCCGGTGACATCACGCAGGGCGTAGAGCTTTTTGTCAGCGGGGCAGATGTCCGCAGTCTGGCCGACCATGACGCAGCCTGTTTTTCGGATGACCCGGTGGATTTCCGGTTCGTTCAACTGGGTCCGGAAGCCGGGGATGGACTCGAGCTTGTCCAGCGTGCCGCCGGTGATGCCGAGGCCGCGTCCGGAGATCATTGGCACCCAGACGCCGTCGCAGGCCAGCAGCGGGGCGATGATCAGGCTGGTCTTGTCGCCAATGCCGCCGGTGCTGTGCTTGTCGACGCGCATGGGGGCGTCGGCGGCCCATTGCAGGGTGCTGCCGCTGTGCAGCATGGCTTCCGTCAGGGCGGCGGTTTCCTGGGTGGACATGCCCCGAAGCAGGATGGCCATGGCCAGCGCGCTCATCTGATAATCCGGCATGTCTCCGACGGTGAAGGCCTGGATGACCTGGTGAATTTCGTCCGGGGACAGTTCGCCTCCATCGCGCTTGTGTTCGATGAGGGTTGGGATGTGCATGGGGGTGGACGAGGCAGGAAACGGAGGGGACGGGAAAGGTTCAGGCCAGATTTTGTTCCATCCACGCCTTCAACTGTCCAAGTGCCTGGGCGCGGTGGCTGAGTTGATTTTTCACTTCCGACGGCAGTACGCCGAAGGTGTCCTGAAATCCGACGGGCTGGAAGAGCGGGTCATAGCCAAAGCCGCCTTCACCCTGTTCGACGAGGCGCAGGATGCCCTCGATCGTGCCATGGGTGACGTGCAGGGTCCTGCCATTCAGGGCCAGGGCGAGGCAGCATCGGAAACGGCCCGGGAACAGGGGGTTGGTCAGCCGGCCTAACTCGGTTTTCAAACGTGCCCGGTTGTCCGCGTCCGTGGCGGATGGGCCGGCATAACGGGCGGAATAAACTCCGGGTTCGCCGCCCAGGGCGTCCACCTCCAGGCCGGAGTCGTCGGCGATGACGTAATACCCGGGAAGCGCGGCACTGGCCGCCTCCGCCTTGAGGATGGCGTTCGCTTCAAAGGTGGTGCCTGTTTCCTCGGGAAGCTGGATTTGGGGGAAGCTGCGCAGGCCCTGAACCTGCCATTGAGTTCCAAGCATGGCGGCGACTTCCTGGACCTTGTGGGCGTTTGAGGTGGCAAAGATGAGTTCAGGCATGGGAGTCGGCAAAGTAGGGGGGGAGTGTTCCTGCGCTCAAACTGAAAACTCAGTTTTTCGGCTCCACCTTCCGCTCGTATCCTTGCATCCCTTCATGCCGCCGCCACTCCTTGCCGTCACTCACCGCCGGGGCATCCACCTGCCTGAGGCGGACCTGTGGCTGGACCCGCACTTTGGCGTGGACCGCGCCTTCATCTCGCATGCCCATGCGGATCATGTGGCCCGTCACCGCACGACCTTCTGCTCGGAGCTGACGATGCACCTGATGAGCGAACGCTACGGCTTGAGCAAGGACGGCGTGTTCCAAGCCTTGCCGATGCGGACGCCGTTTGAATGGGAGGGCTGGGAGCTGCGCCTGCTTCCGGCGGGTCACATCGTGGGTTCGGCAATGCTGCACCTGACGCGTCTGAGCGACGGCGCCACGCTGCTGTACACGGGGGACTACAAGCTGCGGCAGGGGCTGAGTTCCGAGAAGTGCGAACTGGCCGCCGCCGACACCCTGGTGATGGAGAGCACCTTCGGCCTGCCGATGTTCCGGTTTCCGCCGGCGCGCGAGGTCATCGGGCAGGTGTTGAAATTTGTGCGGGAAACGATCGAGGACGGCGGCATCCCCGTGCTGCTGGGCTATTCGCTGGGCAAGGCGCAGGAAATCCTGTGCGCCCTGGGCGGAGCCGGGTTTCCGGTGATGCTGCACAAGTCCGTGTGGGAGATGACGGAGGCCGTGAAGCACGTGCTTGGCGGGCTGCCGGAATACCGGCTGTTTGATCCGGCGAATGCCCGCGGTCATGTGCTGCTGTTTCCCCCGAGCAACGGCAGGTCGACGGCTCTGAAGAAGCTGAAGGTCTGCCGGACGGCGATGCTGTCTGGCTGGGCGTTGCAGCCCGGGGCAAGGTTCCGGTATCAGGTGGATGAGATTTTTCCGCTCAGCGATCATGCGGATTATCCGGAGCTTGTGCAGACGGTGGAGCAGGTGAAGCCCCGGCGGGTTTATCTCGTTCATGGCCATACGCGGGAATTCGCCGCCGACCTGAGGGCGCGCGGGTTTGAGGCCTGGACGCTGGAGAAGGCCGATCAGCTGGAGATGCCTCTTTTTCCGGCCGTGTCTTCAGCAGCTGCTGAAGAGGTTTCGGAAGTTCGGGAGCTTTCGCATGAAGCCGGGGCCAGCTTCTCCAGTTGGGCCGCCGTCTGTGCGAGCACGGCAGCTGAGTCGTCCAGGCTGCGCAAGGTGGAGATCCTGGCCGGTTTTTTGAAAGCTCTGGACGATGACGAGCTCATTCTGGCGGTGCGTTATTGTGCCGGTTTGACCGGAGATCCTTCGGCAAGCGAGGTGCCGCTCAACACAGGCTGGGCGCTGATCCGACGGGCGCTTCAGGAGGTCAGCGGGGTGTCGGATGCGGACTACCGCGCCATTTCCCGCAGCCAGGCTGATGCAGGGCGGACGGCCTTTCTGGTCCTGCGGCGGGCAAGCTTGCAACCAGCCCCCATGACGCTGTCGGAGGCCGCCGGACTTTTCGACCGGCTGCGCCAGGCAGAAGGGCAGATGGCCAGAATACAGCTGTTACGCGAGGTATTTGCCCGGCTTTCGTCTCACACGGGCTCCTGGTTGGTGAGGCTGCTGACCGGTGATCTGCGCATGGGGTCAAAAGAGGGGTTGATTGAGGAGGCCGTGGCTTCTGCGTTTGGGCAGTGTGCGGAGCGGGTTCGCGAGGCGGCGATGCTTTGTGGCGACCTGGGGCGTTCGGCGGTGCTGGCCCGGAACGGGCGCCTTGATGATGCCCGTCCGCAGCCATTCGTGCCGGTCAAGGTCATGCTGGCGTCCCCGGAGGAGACGGCGGCGGACATCTGGGAGCGCATGTGCGCAGCCAGTGTCGAGAAGGAAGGGGGAATGGCACTTTGGGTGGAGGACAAGTTCGACGGCATCCGGGCCCAGGTGCATCGTTGCGGTGGGCGCGTGGAGGTCTTCACCCGTGACCTCAAGGCGGTCGGGATTCAGTTTCCTGAAATCCTGAAAGCCATGGTTTCACTGGACGCGGAGGTCATTCTGGACGGCGAAATCATCGCCCATGCCGAAGGGAGGAGGCTCACGTTTTTTGACCTTCAGAAACGGCTTGGCCGCCGGGACCAGGCCGACCTCTTCCTGCCAAGTGACGTAAGCGTTAAGTATGTGGTCTTTGACCTCTTGTGGCTGAACGGAAGCTCATTGCTCGACCGGTCCTTGTCGTTGCGCCGCGAAGCCCTGGAGTCGCTGAGTTTTGCGGATGATGGTGTTGAGTTGATCCAGGTGGCGAAGGCTTCATCGATGGAGGAGATTGAAATGTTGTTCATGGCGGCGCGCAGACGTGGCAATGAAGGCTTGATCATCAAGGATGCCGCCAGCGCCTACACGCCCGGGCGTCGAGGCAAGGCCTGGCTCAAGCTGAAGAAGGCCTTTGCCACCCTGGATGTGGTGGTGGTGAAGGCGGAACAGGGGCATGGCAGGCGTGCGCATGTGCTCAGCGACTACACTTTTGCCGTGCGTGATTCCGAGGGCGCGCTGCGTGTGATCGGCAAGGCCTACAGCGGCCTGACGGATCTGGAGATCGAGGAGCTGACGGAGCATTTCACCGCAAGCACCCTGGAGCAGAGGGGACGCGTGCGCAGCGTGGTGCCTGACATCGTGCTTGAGGTGGCGTTTGACTCCATTCAGGCCAGCTCCCGGCATGACAGCGGACTGTCTCTGCGTTTTCCGCGCATCAAGGCCATCCGCAGGGACAAGGGCTTGGATGAGATCGACACGCTCGGCCATGCGAGGAGGCTGGCCGGAATCGAGGACTGATCTGGATTACTTCCTGTCTGCCTTGGGCGGGCCTGCGGATGCCGTGACAGGAACGACGGCACGGCGAACTTCCTCCAGCGGAGTGGGTTCAGGCTTGTCGGCAGCCAGCGCACGCCGGACCTCGACAATCTCCGGGGCCGGTGGTTCCAGCCACTGTGCGGCGGCGGGGATCTTGAAACGCCGGGCGGCCAGACGAATTTGTTGTTCGCGCCTTGGGGCGACGTGGATGGCGGTTTCCAGGATGGCGCGGACGAGTTCGGGCTGGTTGCCCACGGCGTCGATCGCTGAGGAGACGATTTCCGCCGCGCAGGATTCATGAATCACCAGTGCATCCTCCAGCCACATGCCGAGACGGCCCGGATGGCGCTGGATGGCGGCGTTCAAGTCAGCGCAGAGCGTGTCACAGTCACGGTAGCGGGTGGGCCTCTTTGCCGGCTGACCCAGCACCTGGGCGGCCATGGAAAGCATGAAGAGACAAAGGGCGGCGGCACGCATAAGCTACTAGTGGGAATATGAGGTGGTCCGGTCTTTCTGACGAGCGGAAACTTCCAGCGTTGAAGAAAGGGTTGTTTCGTGTGTCCTGATCATTTATGGCGGTAAGGATGCTGACCCAGGCTGGTTCACGAGTGATTTCCTACTGCCTCCGGCTCTGCACCGGCCTGAGACTGACTTCAAGGCGGGTTCGGGCAGGTGTAACGTGCTGGACCGTTCATGCGATGGCTGCGTCGGATTATCCGGAATTGGATGCCATCCTGGCTGATCCTGAGAAAAACATCCGAAGCCGCCGTCAGGGCCTGTTCCGCAACAAATCGGACTTTGCCTATCATGACCGTCTTGTCGTGAAGCGTTACAACGCCCGCAAGGCCTCGGATGCCCTGCTTGACCTTTTTCGGCCATCCAAGGCGACCTTTGCGTTCCGCAAGGCTAGGCTGCTTGAAGAGGCAGGCCTGCCTGTTGCAAGGGCGCTAGCGGCGGCTTATGCGCCTTGGCGCGGCCCGGCCCGGCCGAGCTACCTGGTCATGGAGCGTGTCTGCGATTCGGTCACCTACCGGCCTTTTTTTGAAGCGGGCGGCGATGTCGAGCATGCAAAGACGCTGGGGCAAATGATCGGGCGCCTGCATGCCTGTGGGCTGCGTCACCGGGACCTGCGCTGCGAGAACCTGCTTGAGGATGGCCGGGGTCGCCTTTGGTTCATCGACATGGAGGGCATCCGGATTCAGCTGTTGCCGCGTCCCGACCGGGTTCTTCGCGATTTGAGGGCGCTGCATCGAAACTTTGCACGCTTCAAGGTTAGTCCGAAGCCGGGCGTGCTCGCGACATTCTGGCGCGCCTACCTGCGTGAGCAGCCTCGCTCAGCACGGCGTGCGTTCATGAAGGCGAGAAGGCAGGTGTTTGGCGGAGATTTGAAATAGGAGCGCGTCCGGCCTGGAAATCAGCCATGGGCTTCAGCCGGGACTTAAGTATCCAGGTGAGAAAGCGGTTTTTGCCACAGGATTCACAAGATTGCAGGATGAACAGCTCTGAAAAATCCTGTTCATCCTGCGAATCATGTCAATCCTGCCACTAAGGCCATGAGGGACAATCACTGGCCAATTGGATGCGTATGCCCTTGAGGCTTTGGCAGGTTTGCGGAGGCCTGGGGAGTTATGAGGGCTGAAGCCCGGGACTGGATTCATTGCACGATCATCTCGCCCTTCATGACCAGCCAGTGGCCTGGGAAGGTGCAGATGTAGGGGTAGATGCCGGGTTTCTCCGGTGCTTTGAACCGTAGGATTTCGCGTTCGTTCTGGGGCAGCAGCTTCGTCTTGTGCAGGATCTTCGGGCTGTCGGGGATGAAGCCCTTGGCGAAGCCGTCGGTGGTTTTCGCCATCTCATTGCCCGCCATTCCGACTTCGTCCGCCGCGCCGGGTTGGACGATGAGGAGATTGTGCGGGGTGACATCGGGATTTTCGAAAACGAGCTTCACGGGGGCTCCGGGGGCCACTTTGAACTCGCGAAGGTCGTAGAGCAGGCGCTCGGGGATGGTTTTGATGGTGATGGTTTGCAGGCCGGGCTGGTTGTCGAAGGGGTTCGGCGGCTCGGGTTTCTTCTTTTTCGCCATGAGCGCGGGTTTGGTGGGCTCGCTGTCTTTGAGGAATTTTTCCAATTCGGGATGCTTCTGCATGAACGCGGTGTTGCCTTTCCAAAGCGGCTGCAGCGTGTGGGAATCGAGCGAGGTGCGCAGCGCGTAGGTGAGGTAAGGGTCCATCGGGTGCTTCAGCAGATCGAGCGCGGCCTCCAAGGCCTCCGGCGTGCCGATGTAACTCGCCGCGATGGCCGCTTCGAGGCGGACGAGGCCGCTGGGGTCGTTGGCGGAGGTGCGGAGAGATGCGCTGTCTTTGCTCCAGCGGAGGGTGCGCGTGGCTGCGGCGCGTGTTTTCGGGTCTGACGAGTCGGACAGTTCGGACCGGTCTGACAAACCGAGCCATGCGAATTCCAAAGCTTGCTGCGGGCCAGTGGCGGTCGCCTTGGGCAGTGCTCCTCTCTCCCTTAACTCCACCTTCGCGCGATACCGTGTGCGGTAGTTTTCGCTCTTCAGCAGTTCGAGGAGGTCGTGGATGCTCGCGTCGGCGATCTTGGGTGCTTCTTCGAGTTTTTGATCCTTGGCGGTGATGCGCCAGATGCGGCCGGACTTTTTGTCGCGGCGGGTGTCGCGCAGGGAGTATTGCATGTGGCCTTTGACGGGATTGTACCAGTCGGCCACATACATCGCGCCGTCGGGGCCTTGCTGGATGTCCACGGGGATGAAGCTGAGGTTGGTGCTCTGGAAGACGATGCCGACTTTCTTTTCCTCGAAATGCGTGTCGTGCTCCACCCACTCGTGCAGTTCGACTTCGTTGGTGGGCTTGTAGCGGACGCGCATGAAGTGTTTTTTGTCGCGCAGTTCCTTCGGCCAGTGGCTGCTGGTGAGGAATTCCTGGCCGCAGGTGCCGCTGTAGGCGGGGAAGTAGTTGCCGGCGGGGATGTGGATGTCGGGGTAGGGCGCATTGAGCGCGTGCACGGCGCTGGCGAACACGGGATGGCTGCCGACGTGGAAGCCCCAGTCGTCAAAGGTGATGCCCCAGGGGTTTGTGCTCATGTAGCTGCCAAAGGCGAGCAGCCTGCCGGTGGCGGGGGTGTAGCGGAAGAAGCTGCTCTCGCGGGCGCGGACGGGGCCGTAGGGCGTCTCGACCTGGCTGTGATGGAAGATGCTCTCGCGGAAGATGAGATCGCCCTCGGGGCTCCAGACGAAGTCATGCAGGGCGTGGTGGCTGTCCTCGGTGCCGAAGCCGGTGAGGAGTTTTTCGCGGTGGTCGGCCTTGCCGTCGCCATCGGTGTCTTTGAGGAAGCTTAAATGCGGCTGGTCGGAGACGAAGACGCCGCCATTCCCGAACTCGAAGCTGAGCGGGATGGCGAGCTTGTCGGCCCACACGCTGCATTGGTCGGCGCGGTGGTCGCCGTTGGTGTCTTCGAGGATGAGGATGCGATCCTGCGGGGCCTCGCCGGGCATGATTTGCGGGTAAGTGGTGCTCGTGCTGACCCACAGGCGGCCTTTGCCATCAAAACGAATGGCGATGGGCTTCACGAAGAGGTCTGGGAAGTCCTCTTCGGAAGCGAAGAGGCTGACTTCGAAGCGCGGGTCGATTTTGAAGGCCTTCAACTCATCGGCTGGAGAGAGCCATTCGTTGATGGGGCGGTCTCCGGTGATGGTGGGGAGTGCGTCAGTCTTCGTGTCATCGGGCGTGACGGGTTTCGTCTGTCCGACGGCGGTGGCCCAAATGGCCTCATCGCGTGCTTCGGTCATCTGCAGCAGCTTCTTCAGTTCGCCGGGGAAGTTCACGACGCCATAGGGCTCCATGCGGCCGCCTTTGATGTAGTAGTAGTTCAGCGGGCGGTAGTGCTGGAAGAACTTGTCCTCCTTTTCGACGACGGCGGCGCGGACGGCTTCGTTGAGCTTCGGCGGGGTTTCTTGCGTGAGCTGGTTGTAGAGGCGCTCGGAGAAGGCGGCGTAGCCGGCGGTGTTGAGATGCACGCCATTGGTCGTCCTGGGCGTCAAATCGGTGAAAACATCCGCAAAGGCCACTTTCTCGGCCGCGGCGACCTTTTTGATCGCTTCGGTGTAGAGCTTGATCTGGGCGTTGAGGTGCTCGTGGGGCTTTTCGGCGGCGGTGGGGCTCACGAGGACGATGGTCGGTTCGGAGCTGCCGTTGTAGCGATGCGCCTTGAGCTCGATGAGGAAGGCTTGGAGCAGGGTGGTGAACTCGCCGAGTGCTTTTTCTCCCTTGAAGCTTTCGTTGAAGCCGAAGGCGGCGAGGATGATGTCGGCCTTGTGCTCGGCGAGGTGCTGGTTGAGATCGCCAAAGCCGTCGGGACGGGGGCGTAGGGCCACTTCATCGGCGGACCAGGAGAGGTTGCGGACGATCAGCTTCTCCCGGGCGAAACGCTGGTGCAGCAGTGCCTCGAACTGGCCGTCGTCACGCATGCGGTCGAAGAGCGAGTTGCCGATGAGGGCGATGCGGGTGCCCGGCTTGATTTCCAGCGGGAGCTGGGCTTTGGCGGACAGGGGGATGCCGAGCAAGGGCAGAAGGAGGAGGCTGCGGAGGAGGTTCATGTCACAAAGTTCGTCAGGCATCCCCGTCGAGGGGTGAAAACCGGACGAGCGATCAAACGCCTGTCGCTGCCAAGAACTCTCCTCCGGTTCTCATTTGCCCTTCTTGCCCTGGGCGGGCAGTGGCATGCGCCAGACGGCGGCGTCGCGGGGAATTTCCTCCAGTTCCATGAACGGGGCGGCAGCTGGATTGGGGGCCGAGGTGCGTGCCAGTTTTTCGGGAGGGATCGGGGCAGATTCCGCCGTGTGCTTGCGTGTCAGAGGTTCGCTGGCGGGATTGAGTTCACGAGGCTCGATGCGCGTCCAGGTCTTGTTGGAGAAGTAGCTGTCGTTTTCGCTCCGCCAGCTCTGGCCTGGCGTTGAGCGGACGTAGAGGGCGAAGCGGTCGAACATGACCTCGGGCACATAGCGGCTGCCTGCCTTGCTGGCGATTGGGGGGTCGTTGATGTCCGGCGTGGATTCGGTGGATTCGAGCAGGTACTCGACATTGTTCATCCGGACGACGACCCAGGCATGGCCCCCGAGATCGCCATAGCGTCCCAGTGCCACCCGCGCCTGGAAGCCGCGGGTCAGCAGCCAGTCACAGAGGTAGATTGCTGAGTCTTCGCAGTCACCCTGGCCGATCTGCTGGGTCTCCAGGCTGGTTTGCCAGGCGTCCGTGGCATCCTTTCGCTGGCCTGGATCGCGGGTGTAGATGCAGTTGCCATGAACGGCGCCGCAGATGGTGAAGAGTTCGTTGATTCGGGCGATGTCCTTGGAAAAGACCGCTGGAGGGGCATAGCCGGTGAGGAACTCGTTCACATAACGGAATTTCTTTTTCTGATCGGCGGCGACGACGGCATAGGTGCGTCGGCACTGTGGGCATTCGAGGCCGAGGCTGTGCTGGTTGAGCGAAACCCGGACGATGTGAGGGTGCTTGCAGTGCAGGCAGCGGCTGAAATAGGCCTCCTGTCGCGATTCGCTCAGGATCTCGGGGCTGAAATCAAGCAGGCGCTGGCCCACGACGACGAGAGCCTGCTGGTTGAGTCCGCCCATCGTTTCTCGAATGGCAAATCCCAGATGGGTCATGCTGGGGCCCGTCTTGGAGGCAAACTCCTGAAATTCAGCGAGCAGTGACTTCAGGGTGGGGCCGCTGGCAGTGCAGATGGAAAGGTGGAAATAGCGAGGCAGCGCCTCCTGAATCTTGCGGGTGACGGCATCCATGTCATCCAGGACCAGTGTGGGGAAGTTTTGGTCCATCCACTTGTCCAGGTCAGGGTCCACCTTGAGATCGGGCATTTTCGCGGCGATGCGCGCGTAATTCAGCCGGTCCACCAGATCGACCCGAAAGCTCATGGCTGAGTAACTTCGACTTTCGCCGCTGAGGCGCTCGGACAGGATCAGGGAAAAGGTGCGCCAGACCCCCTTTTGATGCGCCATCAGTCCACCTGCCAGGGCGAGCCCGGCGAAGAGAGACCATAGAATGAGGCGCTTTAACATGGTGAAAGAGTGTTAAATTATAATAATTATAAACCAGGCTGCAAGGTTTTATCCTGTTCTGGCAAAGAACTTACAGGTGGTGACGGGACAGAAACCGGTCTTTTGAATCCTGGCAACCGTGCTATTTTCAACGTTCATGTCCGATCAGCCCAACCCAGCCAATTTACGAGAACACCACGGATTTCTGCGTGTGGCGGTGGTGTCACCGGAACTCGTCCTTGGCGATGTCGCCGCCAACCTGGCGATATTGAGGCGTGAAACAGCCGCTCTGGCCATGTCTGGGGTGCGGTTAATCGTCTTTCCGGAACTGAGCCTGACCGGCTACTCTTGTGCGGATCTTTTTCATCATGCGGCCCTGCTGAACAAGGCGAGGCAGGCGTTGGGAGAATTGGCGGCAAGCACGGCCGGGCTTGGCTGCGTGGTGGTGGTGGGGCTGCCACTGGCCGTGGAGTGCCGGCTTTACAATGTGGCAGCGGTGCTGGCGGATGGGAGGGTGCTTGGTTACGTGCCGAAGAGCTTCCTGCCAAACTCGGGTGAGTTTTATGAGCGGCGCTGGTTTTCTCCGGCGGCGACGATGGTGGAGACGGATATCGACGGTGTTCCCATCGGGGTGGACCTGCTTTTCAGCGCCACCGACCTGCCTGGATTTGTGCTGGGAGTGGAGATCTGCGAGGATCTGTGGACGGTGATTCCGCCAAGCAGCCATGCGGCACTGGCCGGTGCGACCGTCCTGGCGAACCCGTCGGCGAGCGATGAAGTGCTGGGCAAGGCCCCGTATCGGCGTGGGCTGGTGGCGCAGCAGTCGGCACGCTGCCTGGCGGCTTATGTCTATGCGGGAGCCGGTGCCGGTGAATCGAGCACGGACGTGGTTTATTCAGGTCATGGGCTGGTGGCGGAGAATGGCGTGCTGCTGGCTGAGACGCGGCGGTTTTCCTTCGAAACTCAGACGGCGGTGGCGGATGTGGACCTTCAGCGCCTGCAGCATGAGCGATTTAAAAGCGCGGCCTTCCGGGATGACGAGGCCAGGCCGGTTTTCCGCAAGGTGAGCTTCGCCCTGGGTGGCCAGTTGAAGGGCGGGGAAGGGCTGCTGCGACCACTTTCCGCCCTGCCATTTGTACCATGCGCCGGGGCGGACCGCCGGGCGGTGTGCGAGGAAATCTTTGCCATCCAGGCCATGGGGCTGGCACGTCGGCTGCGGCAGACGCGCAGCAGGTCCGCGGTGCTGGGGCTTTCGGGTGGACTGGACTCCACGCTGGCCCTGCTGGTGTTGATCGAGGCGTTGAAGCTGGCCGGGATGCCGCGCAGTGCGGCGGTCATCATCACCATGCCTGGCTTTGGCACCACGGCCCGCACCAAGGGCAATGCGGAGAAGCTGGCCGAGGCCCTTGGCGTTTCCCTGCGCACTATCAGCATCAAGGCGGCGGTGGATCAGCATTTCGCAGACATCGGTCAACCGCCAGGCCTGCATGACATCACTTATGAGAACGCCCAGGCCCGTGAGCGGACCCAGGTGCTGATGGATGTCGCCAACCAGACGGGCGGCCTGGTTATCGGAACGGGGGACCTTTCCGAAGCGGCCCTGGGCTGGTGCACGTTCAATGGCGACCACATGAGCATGTATCATGTCAACGCTGGCGTGCCCAAGACACTGGTGAAGTACCTGATCGAATGGGCGGCGACGGAACGCCATGCGGCGGAGGCCGGGGAGGTGCTGCATGACATCATCGACACGCCGATCTCACCTGAACTGCTGCCGGTTGGAGCCGACGGACAGATGGAGCAGAAGACGGAGGACACCGTCGGTCCTTATGAGCTTCACGACTTCTTCCTTTTCCATTTTGTGCGTCATGGATGCCCTGCGGAAAAGATCCGCTATCTGGCAGGACTTGCCTTTGCTGGCAAACACGATGCCGGAGTGATCGATCAGTGGCTCGCGGTCTTCCTGCGGCGGTTTGCCCAGAACCAGTTCAAACGTTCCTCGATGCCTGACGGGCCGAAGGTCGGATCCGTGGCGCTGTCGCCGCGTGGTGACTGGCGCATGCCCAGCGACTGGGGCGGTGCGCTCGAATAGCCGGATGAGTGCAGGTCAGTCGAGCCTCATGAGGCGCTGGGCCTCGGAGAGCAGAAAAGCCGTGTCCGTAAAGGGCTGCCAGCTGATGTCGATCCAGCGCAGGCTGCCACGCGCATCGATGAAAACGGCGGCGTGCAGGGCCTCCTCCTCAAAGTCATCGTAGGCACGGAAGGTCTTGAAGGCTTCGAGTGAAGGATCGGCCAGGACGGGGAAGGGAGGCAGCTTTTTTGTCGTCATTTGTTCGGCCACACGGCCTGCCAGGGAGAGCGGCTCCAGGGTGATGGCGCAGAGGGAAATGCCGGCTTTTTCGTAGTCGGGGGCGGCCTTGGCGAAGGCGTTCACCTGTTCCATGCAATGAGTGCAGGCGGCTCCTAGATAAAAGAGCAGCACATGAGGCTTGCCGGTCAGCGTGCGGCTGCTGAACTCCTTGCCATCCAGGGTCAGGGCCTGCCATTCCGGGGCCTTGGGTGGTGACCAGTAAAGGGGGCCAAGTTCCTTCAAAGGCGGACGCACACCCACATCGGTCCGCTTGGTTGGGGCAGCCCGCCATTCCCCCTTGATCCCCAGGGTTCCTGCAAGGGTGTCGAGGCGCTTCTTCACCGGCAGGTCGGGCTGCAGGGCAAAGGCCAGCTTGCGCACCTCCTCGAAGGTTTTCCTGGCGTCCTCGGTCTTGCCCAGAGACTGCTGCATTTCAGCCTTGGCGGCGAGTCCGGCGAGATCCTGAGGATAGTTTTTCAGCAGGTCCTCGGCCTTCTTCTTGTCACCCAGCTTCAGCCACAGGCCCGCGGCCAGGGGCTTGGGCAGTTCAGTGGCCTTGCTGACGAGATCGGGGGCGTTTTTTGCCTGGGTCAGCACGGCATGGAGGGCGCGCAGTTCATCCAGCTGCCGGGTGATGGCGTCAGGCTTGGCTGGCTCCGGCTTTTGGGTTTCAGGCTTGTTTTCAGGTGACGCAGGAGGGCCCGACTTCGGGCCTTCGCCTTTGGGGGCGTCCTTTTTGGCAGGGCTGTCCTTGGCGACACTGTCCTTGGCCTTTGCC
>JBIJBP010000248.1:0-3849 GCA_044345155.1 Prosthecobacter sp.
AGGACCACGGCCTGTCCTCCACCACACTGACCACGCGCAAGTATGTGATCCGCAGCTTCATCGAGTTCCTTGGGGTCACCAACCCAAGGGCCTTCACCCGCGCCATGGTCGAGTCCTGGTTTGAGCATCACCGCCAGCGCAACCCCCACACGGCCTGGCATTACCTCCAGTCCGTAAACGGCTGGTTCAAGTGGCTGGTGGAAAAGGGCAAGCTGCCCATCAACCCGGCAGCGGGCGTGCAGCCACCCAAGCTCCCTCTGCGCCGTCGGCGTCATTTCCTGCTCCCGGACCAAGCCAGAAAGCTCCTCGATGCCTGCGATGGACAGCCGGGGCTCAAGTTTGCCATCTACTGCGGTCTGCACGCCGGGATGCGCAAGAATGAGATCATTGAGGCGCGGCCGGACTGGTTCGACCTGCACAACAACCTGATCCACATCCAAGCCACAGCCACCTTCCAGCCCAAGGACCGCGACAACCGCTCGGTGCCGCTCACCCGTGAGTTCAGGAACTGGATTGAAACCTCCTACGGGCTGCAAGAGCCGTTCATGCTGGAGCCCAAGGCCACGCACGGTTCCTATCGCTACCGCTATGACTTCCGAGCCTCCTTTGTGAACCTCACCAAGCGCTGCGGTTTTCCGGAGCTCACATTCCATGACCTGCGGCGCACGTTTGCGAGCCTGCATGTGTCACGGGGCACGTCGATCTACAAGGTGGCACGCTGGCTGGGCGACGGTGTGGAGGTGGTGGAAAACCACTACGGGCACCTGATCCCTCAGGATGACGAGATCGACACGATTTGGAGCCCTCGCAAGGGCTGAGCTTGTTGCGCAACGAAGTGCAGGCTGCGGCAGCACCTCCAGGCACCCGCCATTCACTGCGACTCAAGCCCCTCACCTGCAATCATTTGGTGATGCAAACGGATGGATTCCCGAAGTCACGGTGACGAGGGAATTCTCCATGGACCTTCCTGACCTTTTCCCTGCCAACCCCATGCAGTTGCGCACGCTTCGCGGTTACAACTTTTCCGAAGTCTCCTCGGCCATGCAGAAGGCCATCCGCAGGGGGGATGCCGCCCTGGCCGGCTACTGGGCCTTGGAGCTCTGGAGCAGCGGTTTTGGCAAGTATGTGTGGAAGCGTCTCTTAACCGTCAGCGCAGAGGACTGCTGGGGCATCCTCACCCAGGAAGTGAAAGCGCTGCATGATTCCTACCTTGTCATCAACGAGGGTGTGCCGCCGAAGCAGGCGAAGGGCCGCATCTTCATCAGCAAGGCGGTCATCCTGCTGTGCCTTTCCAAAAAGAGCCGTGACCCCGATCACTTGCAGAACATGGTCTATGACCAGCAGGCGGGTCTGGAAGCCGATGCCCTTGCGCAGGAACTGCGTGAGAGCGGGGAGTATGTGGCCATCCCTGAGTATGCGTATGACTGCCATACGCGTGAGGGCAAGAAGCGCGGGAAGACGAAAGCGGACTTCTTCAAGGCGGAGCATGTCGCATTGGAACCGCTCCAGCCGGGCCTCTTTGATCACTTGATCGAATCGTAGCGCACCACCGCTTTTGGCGGCTGCCGAAAGGCTATGAAGCCTTCTGGCTTCGCAGCCGCGCCACCCGTTCGTGCACCAAGGCCAGGTAGGCTTCACGTTTTGGTTCGCTTAAAAAACTGCTCTGAATCTTGGCAGGCCACTCAGACTCCGCCTGCGCCAGCAGCTTCTCCAGGTCAGCTCGCATCAGATCGGATGGCAGTCCGCAGCGTTCCACTGCAAGGTATTCGAGCAAGTCGCGCCGACTGAGGTTGCGCTTCCGACCACGGATGGGCAGAGCGGTCTCTTCCTGCGGGTTTTTCAGGATGATGCTCGTGTTCAGCAAATCATAGGCAGGACTCAGCACCACCCGCCCTGAGCGGCTGAGAAGCGACCAGTTCTTCAAGTGCATGTCCTCGTTGCCCGTGAGAAAACAAAACCAGACCCGCTGCATCAGCTTGCGCTTCTCAAGCACCGGAAACGTGCAGAATCGGTCGATCATGGCCACCACCTGCTCCATCGAGCTGTCGTACTTTGTATCGCGGGTATGTCCCAAAAGCTGAGCGCCATCTTCAAGAGGAAGCCGCTCGCCCTGGCCAGCGCGATCAAAACGTCGGATGAAGTACACCATCGAGCCATCGGTCGCTTCCACCAACCCATGCACGGGCACCTCAATGCCGGAGCGCTCAGCCAGAGTCATCGTCAGGGCCTCGTTGGCTGGCACCTCCGGCCATTGCGGCGGACACGATTTCAGAATGAACCGGCCGCCTCGGTCCACGACCTCGAAGCGACTTTCCTTGATGCGCAAAACGGCGCTGAGCTTCGGCTGCACGCCTTGCACCGACATCTTGTCAGCCCGCGCTGCGGCTTCTTCCAACTGCTGCGCCAGGGTGTAAGGCAAGGGATGGATGTCGATCAGGCGTGCGTCCAGGCGTTTGAGGCCAACTCGGCTGTAGCGAATTCCGTCGGGAATCGCCTCCAGGGTGATTCGGCAGCGGTTCATTTTCCGCCCTCCTCGATCACCTTGAGCGACCCAACCACATCCTGCCCCACTGCGATCAACTGCCGGTAGCAATCTCGGCGGTCAATTTTCAGCTGCTTCAGCAAGGCCTCCAGCTGTGCGCCCTCTGGAAGCAGTCCATCCAAAAACGGAGGAAAATCTGCAAAAAGGTAGGGTTCAAGCCGAACAGGCAGACTCAAAGAGACCGGCGGTCCTGTGTAGCCAGACTCATAGGCGAAGCTCCATTGGCCACCCTCCAGTTGGGCGATGCGTCCCGCGAGGACATTCTGCTGGAAAACCATGGCCCGGCGTGAAGGCGTTTGCTGCGCTGGAGAGACGGTTTTCATGATTTCTGATCTTCATGCTCCACGCCAGCTTGCCACTGCAAAACCAACGGACCTGCTGGGGCCAGCGTGACATTCAGGACGGCAAGCACCGCCTGCACATTTTTCCACGACACCTGGTCTCCGCCGGACTCGATGCACTGCACGACCTTGCGACTGACGTTGGCCAGGGCCGCAAGCTCGATCTGCGAAAGCTCCGCAGCTTTGCGATGGAAACGCACCAGGGATGCCAGATTCATATTTTTGATCCTTTTGGGGTGCAATTACAGCCAACTCAAACAGGAATTCAAGCCATTCATGTTCAAATTGAGCATTTTGCTCCTTTTGGGGAGCAATAAGGCTTCCGAGGCTTCAAAAGCCCATACCCCCATTGCTGAGCGTCAATGATGCACCTTTTACGATGCAGCTATGAGCTTCGGCCTGAATAGTCGATCCTTTCCGCTAGGAAACGCGAATCTCACCTGAGCCTCCGTCAAATGGCGCTCAAAACGGCGCGACACATGAAGTCACGGTGATGAGGCCCAAGGGCCATGCAACGCAAAGCCCGCTATTCCTTTGGCCAGTTCACCATCCAGTCCGTTCGTGAATCCGTCGTTGATCCGGTCGTGTGCAATGCGCCCGACCGGCTCATGCAGTATTGGATCGACCACATCGAAACCTCACCGCTGCATCAGCCCGACAAGGAGCTGTTCGCCGTGGTTCTTTTCAACACCAAGATCGAAGCCGTGGGCTGGCATCTGGTCAGCCTGGGCTCGTTGAATGAAACCTGCGCGCATCCACGGGAAATTCTGCGGCCGGTGATCGTGGGAGCCGCCCATGCGTTTGCCATGATGCACAATCACCCGAGCGGTTGCACCGACCCGAGTGATGCCGACCGGCGCATGACCCGCCGCGTGCGTGAAGCCTCCGAGATCATCGGCATCAACCTGATGGACCATGTGATTGTCGGTGCCCGCCCCGGGATGCCGCACAGCTACTTCAGCTTCC
>JBIJBP010000145.1:0-12702 GCA_044345155.1 Prosthecobacter sp.
CATCTCATGAAGCTCATCGTCCAGAGCCGCACCTACCAGCTCGCGCTCGACACCAACAAGTGGAACGAGGACGACAAGGTGAACTACAGCCACGCCAAGGCCCGCCGCCTGCCCGCCGAGGTGCTCTTTGATTCTGTTTTCGCCGTCACCGGCTCCATGCCAAACATCCCCGGCGTGCCGAAGGGCACCCGCGCCGCCCAGCTCATCGACGGTCAGACGCAGCTTCCCGACGGCTTCCTGACGAACTTTGGCAAGCCGGCGCGTGAGTCCGTCTGCGAATGCGAGCGCAGCAACGACGTGAACCTCGGCCCCGTCATGGCGCTCATGTCCGGCCCGACCGTCGGCGATGCCATCAGCGATCCGAACAACGCCATCGCAAAGCTGACGAACGAGATCAAGGACGATGCGAAGCTCGTCGAGGAGATCTTCGTCCGCATCCTCAACCGCCGCCCGACCGGCAAGGAGATCAACGCCGCGCTGGCCAGCATGGCTGGCATGGATGGCGAGCACAAGGCGCTCGCCGCCGAGCAGCAGGCGAAGGAAGCCGAGCAGAAGCCGCTCATTGCAAAGGCTGAGCAGGAGCGCCTGGCCGCCATCGACGCCACGAAGAAGGAGCTGGAGGCCCACAAGGCGAAGATCGCCCCCGAGGTCAAGAAGAAGGAGGACGCCCGCCTGGCCGCCATCAAGGCCGCCGAGGTCAACGTGAAGGCCGCCTTTGACACCGCGCCGATGAACCAGCCGAAGTGGGAGAACTACCTCGACCTCAGCACCGAGTGGCACCCGCTCGACGTCAAGGTGCAGCGCGCCGGCGGTGTCGAGAAGATCGAGGTCCTGCCCGACGGCTCCCTGCTGGCCACGGCCCTGCCGGAAGGCCGCCAGAGCAGCGGCAACTACCTGCTCATCGGCAAGTCTGCCCTGCCGAACATCACCGCCATCAAGCTGGAGATGCTGCCCGACGACCGCCTGCCTAACAACGGCCCCGGCCTCGCGCCTGACGGCAACTTCGTCCTCGGAGAGTTCGTCGTCACCACCCAGCCCGCCGACGCCAAGCGCGTGCGCGGAGCTGGCGTGGCGCAGACGTTGAAGAATCCGAAGGCCGACTTCGAGCAGACGAACTTCCCTGTCACCGAGGCGCTGAAGAAGGGCAACCGCGACCGTGGCTGGGCCGTCAGCCCCGAGGGCGGCTTCCGTCATGAGGCGGTCTTCTCCTTTGAAAAGCCGGTCATGAACGAAGGCGGCACCAGCTTCTCCGTGCAGATGACCAGCAACTTCCAGAACGGCAGATACAATCCCGGCCGCTTCCGCCTGTGGGTCACCAACAGCCCCGTCGTCCGCTTCGGCGTGCCCGCCGCCGTTGCCGCTGCGATCAAGGCGCCCAAGCGCACGCCCGAGCAGAACGCCGTGCTCACCCAGCACTTCCTCAACCAGTTCCGCGACTACCAGTCCCAGAGAAAGGTGCTCGCCAACGCCCGCAAGCCCGTGCCGGTGGACCCCCAGCTTCTCGCCCTTGAGGCGAAGCATGCGGACGCGCAGAAGCCCATCGTGCTGGATCCGAAGCTCCTGCAGCTTCGCCGCGACACCGAGCTCAGCGCCCGCCAGCTCGCCAACAAACGACTGACCAACGCCCAGGACCTCGCCTGGGCCCTGATCAACTCCCCGGCCTTCCTCTTCAACCACTGACCCGGCGTCTGGCTGTCCATGGAGAACACTGTTGGGATGACGTCTGAAAGCGTGGCAAAAAGACGTTGCTGGAAGAACGTGGCAGTAGCCCGCTGCGCGTCATCATGAAGGCCGAATGGATCTACGCTCAGGTGCTGTCTACAAGTCCAGGGAGGCTCCATTCCTTCGCAACCACGCCTTTTTCTCCTCGAAGTCTGGCAGCACCTTGTCCACCTCGTTCCAAAAGGCAGCCGAGTGATCCAGATGGTGCAGGTGGCAGAGTTCGTGGACGACAATAACTCACGAAAGGTCTTCCGCAGGCTATTGGCTGGATCACTCGGGATCATGACATGCCCTTGATCCACCACCGTCCAGTCCAGCGTCGAGAGCTGTCGAGGAAAGGCTTTTCGACGTGGAGATATTCGGACATGAGGTGACTAGGCTAGCAGCGCTTCGGCAAGCGTCACGCATTGCTGGCGAATGCGGAGAGATTCTGTGGCTAGAGCAGGCAATTCATGCCGGTTGTTGAGACGGAAAGCAGCGCAGGCCATCGGTCCCGGTGCATTCAGATGAGAGAACCACGTTTTTGCCGCATGGAGAGCGTGCGGCACGCCTCGGTTTCCAGCGGCTTTCTCCGCATGAAATGCAGCGAAGGCATGGTCGGCCTCGCCGTCGCAATTCATCGTCAGATAAAGCAGGTCATGCACATCCTTGCCCGCCTTGCGGCCCATTGGACCGCCGAAGGCGTTCAGCTTCAGCACCATCATCGGCCCCACTTCGGCCACCTTCACCTCGGCTTGCAAATCCGCGCCGGTCAGAGATTTACCACAGACTTCCACCAGCCGCGCGTGCTCCAGTGCCCGGTTGATTCCTGGCACGATGCCCACTGTCAGCCCATCGTCCACCAGCGCCGTTCCCGTGTCTGCTTTGTCGTCATCCGTTAGCAGGTCCACATACAGATCGAAACCGGGGAATGTCCGCAGAAAGCGACTTTTCACCCACCGGAAGCCATGCGCGGCCAAGGTCTCCCGCAGACTGCCATACATGCCAGATTCCGCTGCCAGACTGATGCCGAAGTCCACGTCCTGTGTCACCGGCCCCGGCTGGCCCACCTTCGGCGCTCGGGTGAGGTGCTTGATCGCCAGTCCGCCCACCAGCACCAGATCATCGCGATACGCGGCCAGACAATCCCATACCGTCAGCAGCGCACGTTCCGGAAGATCCAGGCTGTCCGCCGGATACTTGTCATAGGTGTCGTGTTTCATCGGCCAAAGCCCTCCCAATTCCGAAGTTCAGCGGCTGCTTCGGGGCCGCGCTGGCCGGTTTTGATCAGATCCAAATAGATTTGTGCATCTGTCACCAGCGTCATGCTCCGCACTTCCTGGGTTTCAAAGAATACACCCTCATCTTTCGGCACGATCAGCCACACGTTGCCGCCAGAGTCCACCTTTCGGCCCGGCGCTCGCTCCAGTAACGTCCGGTCACGCAGATAGGCGGAGACCACGGGCGGCGTGGTATGGGGACGCCGCAGCCAGGCCGCGATCCATTGCGTGAAGCACAGTCCGCCACTGCCCAGCACCTCCTGCAGCCGCTCCGCATTCCGCAGGTAATCATCTGACAGCACCGAGAACTCATGGATCTCGCAGCGCCTCGTCCAGTCATCCGCCGCCGCCCACGCATTCAGCATCGACGTGCAATCCTTCACGAGATAGCGCGTCGCCTGCCGGTGGCTTGTGGCCTCGCTTGTCACATAGTCATTCTTCACCAGCCACGCGAGCCCGCGTGATACCAGCCCACGTGACACCTCCGTGTGGGCCACCAGTTCCTCCTGCGTCCAGGCCTTCTCTCGCACACTCAGCAGCGCCCGAGTCAGGCGGCTGGTCTTGCCTGAAAACACATCCACCACGCCTGTCGGCCCCCGGTGCTGCTGGCAGCGCGGCCCACGGTCGATGACGAAATGCGGAGCCTTCACGAACAACCGCCCGTTCAGATCCGCATGGCTGATGCCCGCCGCACGCAGGTCCGCCGCCAGCGCCTCGGGCAGGTGCGGGCTCAGCACCAGACGGCGCACCAGATCGGGTTCCGTCAGCAGCCGACGTGAGGGATACAGAAACGAACTGACCGGCAGCCGCAGCTCCGTCTGCTGCTCGGAGCCTTCCAGCAAGACCTCCGCCGCACCCCTGGATCCCCGTTTCAACGAGATGGCAGCCGCCGTCACAGCCGCCTCTTTCAGACAGCGTGAAAAGCCGTCCAGCAGAGCTTCCGAGTCGATGGTTTTAGCGTTTCCCATGGTTTTACTTGGCTAGTAAAACATCAATCTTCAGTAAAATCAAACGCCGTTTTGGCGGTGAACCACTTGGTTTCACGCGCTAGTGAAACCACACCTCCGAGAGAAATGCTCCGGCCTTTGAGCGTGCCGTCTGATCCTATGGCCATCCGCCAAGGCGATCTTCATCAGACCTTCGGAGGTCGCTGGCGGCAACCAGATAGGCGGGCATGAAAAGGGTGGGGACAATATTGAAGCCGGAAGGCAACGTTTCAAACCCCCGATCACGCCTCCCTCCGCTCCGGCGGGGTGGGGAAGAGGATGGCGATGCTGAAGGTCACAAGGGTTCCGAGGGTGATGCGCCAGGGGAAGGACAGCACGAAGGGCGTTTCGATACCAAGGCGCTGCTGGATGCCGAGCACGTTGCTCAGGAACAGGACGGCCAGGATGCCGCAGATCATCGCCAGAATGTTGCCGAAGTCGTTGCCGCGAGTGCGGGTGAGCACGGCGAGCAGGAACACGGCGAGCAGCGAACCAAAAGTGAAACCCAGGATGCCCAGCACCAGCGGCAGGATCTCCACCTTCGGGTTGTGCGCCATGAACCAGGCCGTCACCACGCCGACGCCGATGATCAGCACGGCGAAAAACACCGTGCTCATACGCAGCACCGACACCTGCCGCTGCTCGCTCGCCCCCGGGCCGAGGCGCGGCAGGATGAAGTCGCGCGACAGGCTGGTCGCGAGCGCGTTCAGGGCCGTGCTGAGCGAGCCCATGGCCGTGGCCAGGATGCCTGCCGTCACCAGGCCGCGCATGCCCGCCGGCATCTCGCTCATGATGAAGAAGGGGAACACCTCGCGGGTTTCGACCGGCAGGTTGGGCGTCGGATGGGCGCTGTAGTAGGCCTGGAGCATGACGCCGATAAGGATGAAGGCGGAGACAATGGGCAGGTCGACGATTCCGGAGAGAATGGTGGCGAAGGCGCTCTGGCGGCGGTTCTTCGCTGTCAGCATGCGCTGCACCGTGTCCTGGTCGATGCCGTGGGTGCTCATAGTCACGAAGGTGCTGCCGATGACCGCCGCCCAGAGCGTGTACTCCTGGGTCAGCACATTCTTCACCCAGGCCCAGGCGCCGGGGTCGGCAGGGCGGGCGAATTCAAAGAACACCGGGCTCTTGATCGTCGCCGCCACGGTGTCCCAGCCGCCGGGGATCTTGCCCAGCAGGTAGGGGATGGTGAAACCGAGCGAGGCCACCAGGACGCCGACCTGGATGAAGTCCGTCCAGATCACCGCGCGGATACCGCCCACCGAGGTGTAGAGCGCCGTCAGCAGCGTCACCACCACCACCGCCCCGGCATAAAGCCAGAACTTGGTCTGTGGCTGCACCGCCGCCCCCTGCCACATGGCCACCGCCAGCACCAGGATGATGGCCGAGACATAGAGCCGGGTGCCCATGGCCAGCACGCGGGTGACCATGAAGCTGATGGAAGCAAACTTGCGGGTCACCGGCCCGAAGCGGGTCTCCAGGAACTCGTAGAGGGAAATGACCCCGTGTTTGTAAAAAATGGGAATGAATAGAAAACTCACAATGATGCGCGCCATCACCGTGCCGATGGCAAACTGGGCGTAGCTCCAGTTTCGGCGGCTGTAGCCCGCCTCCGGAGCCCCGAGAAAGGTGGCCGCGCTGATCTCCGCCGCCAGGATGGAGGCCAGCACCGCCCACCAGGCGATCTGACGGTCGCCCAGGGTGAAGCCCTCCACGCTGCCGCTCTTGCTTCGCTGGGAAAGGCCGATGCCGATGATAAGGGCGAAATAGGCGAGGATGACGAAGGCGTCGAGAAGGTAGGCCATGAGGCACTATGAGCCGCACGTCCCGCCGCCGCCAAGTTCTAATCTGGAGTCCAGGCGAGATGACAAAAACCTTGCCCAGGCCGGAGTCGGGTGGCTAAGGTGCAGGTCTTATGGCCAGTCTGAACAAAGTCATGCTCATCGGCAACCTCACGCGCGATCCGGAGGTCCGCTACACTCCGAAAGGCACCGCTGTCTGCGACATCGGCCTTGCCGTGAACCGTCGGTTTGTCAATGAAGCCACCGGCGAGCGCCAGGAAGAGGTGACCTACCTCGACGTCGTGCTCTGGGGCAAGCAGGCCGAGCTGGCCGGGCAGTACCTGCACAAGGGCCGCTCCCTCTTCATTGAAGGCCGCCTGCAGATGGACACCTGGGAGGACAAGGCCACCGGGCAGAAGCGCAACAAGATCAAGATTGTCTGCGAAAACATGCAGTTCATCGGCGGCACGGGTGGTGGCGGCGGTGGTGGCCAGCAAGCCGATGATGGCGATGGCGGCTACAGCGCACCTCCCCAGCAGGCCCGTCGTCCGGCGGGTGGCGGTGGCGGCGGTGGTGGTGGTGGTTTTCAGCAGCGTCAGGCTCCTGCTCAGCGCCCCCCTCAACGGCCTGCTCCGCAGCAGAACGACGACTTCGGCGAAGGCCCGATCACCGACGGTCTGGATGGCGACGACATCCCGTTTTGATCCAGGTGGTGTGCAAGGCTTGTGCAACACTGCGCAGGCCTTGGCAGCCCTCTAGGACTTTGGGTTTCTACACGTTAAGCGCTCATGACGGCCCCTGCGCCGCATCAACCTCAACGTGTCATGAAAGCCATCCTTCCAGCCCTTCTGCTCGCCATCGTCAGCGTCACCGCCGTCTTCGCCAAAGGCGGCCCGGCCATCAACGACAAATGCCCGGTCGACGGTAAGGCCGTTCGCATCATCTACCGCATCTTCACCGAGAAAGGCAACGTCGCCTTCTGCTGCGTGGAGTGCATGGACACCTACGAAAAGAATCCGGCCCGCTACACGGTGACCCCGAAGGCTCCCGGCTCGTAATCGAGTCCGCCGCCAGGGCGGTTCAGTGCGTCAGCCTGTGGATTTCCGTCTCGCTCAGCACGCGGCGGAACAGCAGGAATTCATCCATCAGCCCGCTGAAATGCCGGATTGCCGTCGCGCCTTCATGGCCGCCATTGTTCCAGTTGCCCAGCTCTGCCAGGGGCATGCGCAAAGGGAACATCACCGGTCGTGACACACGTGCTGCAAGACTGCCATTGAGATAATGGCGCACTTCCTTTGCGACCGGATCCACGCAGGTCGTCAGATGCAGCCACTGGCCGAAGCGCTCCGGCGTGAGGATCGCCTCCGTGTCGTGGTCCCTGGACGGATGGCCCAGTCTTCCCGCCAACCCCAGGCGCAATTTGCCATCGCGGGTGATCTGCCAGTGCACGGCCCCGTCCTTGTAACCTTCGACCATGAAGAGCGAGTTGTAGGCGCGGTCCAGCCCGTCCACCCGCACCCAGGCGGCGAGCGTCAGGGCCTCGTGTTCTCCGGGGATGCTGAGTCGCACACGATCGCTCACATTGCGGAACTCCAGGGCACGTTTGCCTGGCCAGCGGCCCTGGGTCCACTGGCAGCCGACGATGCTGCCGGCCGGCACGCCGGCTGAAAGCAGTGCATGGTTGGCCAGGGTGCGCGTCTGGCTGGCGTCCTGGAAATCCAGGCGCAGCAGCAGGGCCGGGTCCGCATTCCAGGTGGCGGCGTTTTGCAGCCAGCCTTCAAAGGCCATGCGCTGGGATTCCGCCGTGCGCTCGTCCAGGTTTTCCAGCGAGGCAAAGGCGCGCTGGTCCGCAGCCAGCCTGCGAGCCGTGTCCGCCAGCAGCATCGCCTCACCTTCCTTCAGCGGCTGCATCGCGGAGCCGTCCGGATGCAGCTCCACCTCGCCCTTGAACACATGCACCTGAGCTTCCGGGGTGTTGAGATCCAGCCCAAAGTCCGTGCCCAGGTCCACTACCGTGCCCTTGGGTGTTTGAATGCGGAAGCCGCGGGCCTGAGGTGGCACATGCGCGCTCAGCCTTCCGCTTGTGCAGCGTGCCTCGCTGGCGGAAAGCAGCTCCAGCTCGGCCGGCCCCTCCAGGGTGACACGTGCGCCCTGATAGAATTCAATCTGCGCCAGCCCGCGCTTTAATCTGAGCGGGCCCGGAGTCAGCGGTGTGCCGACCAGGGGCGATCCGCCCTCCCATTCGGCGTTCACGCCGCGCATCAGCACGGCCACGGCGTTGGTGGTGGCTTCGGCATCGTGGGTTGGACGGATGAGCCAGGTGCCCGCCAGAGTCACGCAGGCGGCGGCCGCCGCCGCCAGGGCCACGGGCAGCCAGCGGGCACGCCTCAGCACCGGTCTCAGGACAGGTGCGGCGGGGGCCGCCGACGCTCCGGCCGAAACCTCGCTCAGCATGGCGTCAAGGTTCAGCTGTTCCGTCAGGCGCTGCGCCAGTGCGGGGTCGGCTTGAAGCATCGCCAGCAGTGCGCCGGCCTCCGTTTCAGTGAGCCGGTCCTCCAGATAATTTTGGATCAGCACCTCGGGATCCTGGGTGGATTCACGCATGGGCGGGCCCTCCCTTCTGAATCTGGCGCTGGATGCATTCGCGGAGCTTGTCACGCACCCGCGACAGCGCCCTGCAGACCGTGTCCGCCTTCATCTCCAGCTGTCCGGCGATCTCCGGCGTGGCGATGTCATGATAGTAATAAAGCTGCACCAGCTCGCGGCTTTTCTCCGGCAGCTTTTGCAGGCACTCGCGCAGCAGGCCGATCTCCGTTTCATATCGAGGCTCCGCGTCGCGCTCCTCGGCGAGCTGGCGGATGTGCTCCGCCAGCTTCTGCACGACCTCCGGCTTCTCGCGTGTTCGTTCGCGCCAGAGCCGCATCGCCACATGCCTCGTCATCGTGGCCAGCAGCGGACGCAGGTCGCGTTCCAGGTCCCAGCGCTCCTCCTTGCCGATGAACTCCAGGAACACCTGCTGCGCAATGTCCTCCATCAGCCCAGGCCAGGGCGCGTACTTGAGCGCCACCCCCTTCACGAAGTCGTGATGGGCGAGGAAGAGCTGGGCGGCGCGGGTTTCGTGCGAGGTCATGGACTGACACGATACCCGTTTTCACGCGAAAAACCGGACGAAAAAAGACCGTGCGGCCTGACCCTTCATGGATTCACCGAGGGATCGCCGGCGCTCACCCAGCGGTTGTTCAGGCCCGGCCCCGACGGTGCGGGCTGGCTGAGCGCTGCGGAAAGCCGCTCGTGGCTCCAGCCTTTCGCGCCCCGGGTCTCCGTCGTCTTTTCCAATGGCAGGAAGCGCAGGAGGATCTGGTCCGAGGCATCCCAGAAAGGCTCGGCCTCGATGGCATGCTTTTGGTTGGCCAGCAGCGTTTTCACCGCCGTCAGCTCGGACGGGTTTTTCTGCCCCGTCAGCTGAAGTCGCAGGGTGGCCTCATAGGGCGTGCCATGCAGCGGCCTGGCCTCATGCACTGCCTGGGCAATCTGCTGCGCCGTGACGGTCTCCGGCGCAAAGCAGACCTGTGCATAACCTTCCAGACCCTCCCGCATGCGGATGGATTCGATGCCCTCCAGCCCGCTGATCGACTGCCGGACCGATTCCGCACAGGCGACACATTCCAGGCCGGAGACAAAGAAGGTGAGGGTTTCCTTGCGCGCTGAAGCGGAGGGTTTGCCCGGCCGGCAGGCCATCAGCATGAGCAGGCAGAAAAAAGCGAAGGTCGGGAGGCGCGACATGTTGAGGCAAAAGTTACGCACTCCGCATCCATTCCATGACACCATGCGGGTGATTCCCTGCGCTGATCCTGCTCGGTGCTCGTGACCGCTTCATCCGCTCAGCCTCGCTGCTTTTTCAATTCTCTGGCGATCTCGCCGGCACCCTCGAGAAAGCTTTCCACGAGCGGCGTGGGCCTGCCGTTCCAGAGCACTCCGTAGGCAAGGTCGGGAAAGCCTTCCAGGCGCAGCCTGCGCGTTCCTGCAGGCGGCCGTTCCCCTGGCTGGCCCACCACCAGGCCCGCGCCAAAACCCTGCGCGGCGTATTCGGCCACCAGGTCCAGCGAGGACAGCTCCAGGCTGGGAAACCACTCCCGCTTCCGTCGCTTCAACTCCTGCTGGAAAGTCCGGCACATGGGGTCGCAGGCCTCGACGCAGATCAGGGGCATGCCGATCCTGTCCTGATCCCAGAGTTCAGCGGCGGTCTTCACGCGGCTTTTCTCCGGCAGCAGCAGGGCCATCGGCAGGGAGATGAGGTCGCGATAACGCAGGCCGGCGGCCGGTTTGCTGAAGATGCTCGTCACCGCCAGGTCAAGCTCGCCCGCCAGCAGCAGTGCCTCGAACTCCTCCTGCGAGCCTGAGTTCAGAAAGAACTGCAGTTGAGGAAACCTGTGCCGCAGCAGCTTCAGCAGCCTGGGCAGATAGCTCTGCTGAATGGCCGCCGGAGCGCCGATGCGCAGCCGGGACCTTTCTTCGCCACGCAGCTTGTCCACCACCTTGGGCAGGTTTTGGAAGAAGGGCTGGATGAAGGCAAACAGTTCGCGGCCCTCCGCCGTCAGCTGAAAGGGCCGCCTCTGAAACAGGGGCGTCCCAAGGTTGTCCTCAAGCTGGATGATCTGGGCGCTGATCGCGGGCTGCTGGATGCCGTAGGGGATGTGACGCGCCGCCGCGCTCACGCCCTGATGCCTGGCGACATAATAGAAGAGCTCCAGATGATGGATGTTCATGCAGCCGCATGTTACCGCCCGCTCCTGTCCGCTCAATCTTTGATGTCGAAGCTTCTGCGCAGCGTTACTTGAACTCCAGGTCCGGCGGGAAATTGCGGACCAGGTCGTCGTCGGTGAAGGGCTGCTTGTCCGGTCCTTCATAAATGAGCTGGAAGGCGCAGCCGCTGCCGGAGATGACGTGCAGGTGAATGCCGGGCGCGTCAGGTTTCGCACGGAAGGTGTTGGTGGCCAGGGCCGGGTGCTCCTTCGGCACCAGCGCGACCTGCTTTTTGTTATGCCCGGCAAGCTGCTCGCGCACCTCCTCCCAGGTGCCGTTCGGCAGGCTGCGCACGCTGGTCCAGTAGTCGATCAGCATCTGCCCGACCACCTGGGTCTGCTGCTCCGGCGTGAGGTCCGGCTTCAGGAGTTCGTTCAAGGGCGAGTCCGGCAGCCCGGCCAGCGGATCGGGTTCAGGCAGCCCGGCCTTCAGCACAGGATCATTCGGGTCGATGCCCTTCACCGGCCGCGTCCAAAGGCCGCGGACATCCTCCCAGAGGCCGACCAGTCCGCCGCCCTTGCCAAGCATGAGGCCGAAAAGCACCGCCATCAGCAGCAGGCCGCCGAAACCCAGGGGGCGGAGAAGCTTCTTCATGCCGCCTTCATGAAGCCGAGGTTCGCGTCGAAGTTGATGATGTTCGGGAAGACGTCGCGGATCTGCGTGTCGCTGAGGCCGAACCATTTCGCCATCGTCGCCGCATACTGGTCCACGGCGGTGGTGGGGATCCAGTTGCCGCGGCCCGTGTTCAGCGGGTGCCCGGCGAGGTTGATGTCCGGGTCGGGGAAGGAGCCGTAGACCCTGCCGCCGTTGAGCGCGCCGCCCATGATGAGGTGATGGCTTCCCCAGCCGTGGTCGGAGCCGCGGCCGTTGCTGTCGTAGGTGCGGTTGAAGTCGCTCGCCGTGAAGGTGGTGACGCTGCTGCCCATGTTGATGGTGTCCAGCGCGTCCTGGAAGCCCTTCATGGCCGAGCTGACGCCGCCGAGGAGGTTGGCATGGTCGGCAAGCTGCGGGCCGTGCGTGTCAAAACCGCCGGTCGCCACAAAGAAGATCTGGCGTGTGATGCCGAGGGCGCCCTGGGCCTGGATGAGCCTGGCGACAGTGCGCAGCTGCTCGCCGAGTCCGGAGTTGGGAATCGTCGGGAAGGCGCTCGTGCCCTTCAGCGCCTCGTTGATGGTGTCGGCCTCGATGATCGACTTGTTCGACAGGTCGGCGAAGGCGTCCTCCATGAGGTTGGCATATTCGGCGTTGAGGATGTTGCGGAAGGCGGTGTAGCGCGTGACGTCCTGCGCCGCGCTGCCCTGGCCGAGACGGAAGACCGGCGTGCCGCCCGGACCGGGACGGAAGGGGAACATGGTCTTGCCGACCTGGAAGAAGTTGGTGCCGTTCAGGCTGACGAGCATTGAGACGCTGGTGCGCTGCTGCGCTCCGACCAGGGCCTCCGCCATGCGCGCGCCCCAGCCGGTCTGGTTGTAGGCCGCGTTCATCGTGCTGGCGCTGGTCTGCCACTGCATCTGCTGGTCGCTGTGGGAGAAGAGGTTCTCCGGAATGGCGGCGGTGCGGTTGCGGTAGTCGCTCATGGTCGCCGGAGCGATGAGCGTGCCGGTGTTGACCAACAGCGCCGCCCTGCCGCTGTTGTAGAGGTCGCGCATGCCCGTCATCGACGGATGCAGGCCGAGCTGGAGGCCGTCGTCGTTGAGCGTGTTCAGGGCGAGCACGTCCGCCTGCGGAATGGTGAGCACGGTGCGGCTGGCGGCATACTTGGCATGAGCGCCGGCCTCGCGCGGGATGACCAGGTTGTTGGCGTCGTTGCCGCCGTAGAGGAAGACGCAGACGATGGCCTTGTAGGGCGTGCCGGGCTGCAGCACGTCCAGCGCCTCGGCGTTGACGCGGCGCAGCGTCAGGATGGTGTTCAGCAGGCAGCCGGTGGACATCGCCGAGCAGGCGCTCCTGCCGAGGAAGCTTCTCCGGGTCAGCAGCGAGGGAAGGTTTTCTGCGTTCATGAATGGTCGGGGGAGGGCGGCTTGCAGGAATAACTTACTTTTCCGTCACGAACTCGGGCGACGCGGTGAGGAGCTGAAGCATGACCCGCACGCCGGTGGCCGGGCTGCTGGGATAAAGCGCATGGATGCTCTGCAGGCTGGAGCGCAGGCC
>JBIJBP010000146.1:0-12699 GCA_044345155.1 Prosthecobacter sp.
TGCTTCAAGACCTCCAGGGCACGAAGCGTAATGTCGCCAAGATTGCCGATGGGTGTGGCGGTCAGGTAGAGGGCGGCGGGGAGGCCTGAGGCCTGGATGCCGGAGGTTTCAAAGGGACCACAGGACTCATCATCAGCCCCGGGGGGAGGCTCCTGTTGAAATTCGTCGCGGTCCTCAGTGCTCACCAGCCTTCGGAGATTTCGTTGGCGATGTTTGTAGCGAGGCGCTGAGCGGCGTCTTCGAGGGCCTGGGCCTCCGAGTTTTGCACGTTGCTGTCAAGAATGACGTAGGAGTTGGCGCTGCCTCGTCCGGTGTGGATGGTGCGTCCTGAGGCGGCATCCTTGATGGTGTAGCCGACGCTGAGACGCATCTGGAGCTGCGAGGTGCGGAGGACGTTCTGGCGGACGGAGCGGAACTGGGAACGGTCAACCCTTGCGATGGATCCTTCCAGAACAGCCTCCGCATTCTCCCTGGAGACGATCTGGTATGAGCCGTCGACCTGGATTTGCTTGATCAGCGCGTTGGTCACCACAGAGGAGATGCGAGGTTCAAGGGTCTGATTTTCAAAGGTGCCGATGGCAAGCTTGGTGATGCCCTGGAGGTGGTTGGGCTTCTGCCCTCCGAGCTGATAGCCTGCGCAGTTTGACAGGAGCAGGGCGATGCTGGTGGCGAACAAGGGGAGGTAGGTTTTCATCCAGGTCGGAAAAGGCTGCGTGGCGCGTAATGGCTGCAAAGAATCAGGGTGCCGGCGGCTTGGGCGGGACGGGCAGGTTTCCGGGGGCTGGCTGCGGAGGAACGGCAGGTGTGGCGGGTGAGGAAGGCACTGGCAAAAGTGCTGGCTTTTCCTGAGGCTGACCAACTGGTGGCAACAGGTTGCCGGGGGCAGGAGTGGCACCTGGGGTGGCTGGCAGGGTTGGTTCCGAGAGGGGGATGGGCAGGAAATTGTCGTTGCCTGCACGCATTTGAGGCTTCTGCCCCAAGCGAGCGAGCTCAGGCGCGAGCGGTCCGACATAGTCTTCCCGGTTTTTCAGGTTCTTGGCCGCAGCAACGGTGTAATCCTGGTCTGGTTGACCCTTCTGGGCGGCTGACACCGCCTCGGGATCGGTGGCCGCCAGCTCTGCGAGCAAGGTACGAGCTTCGGCGGAAGCTTCTGGGGAGCCGTATTTGAGAGCTTCATTGAAATAAATGGCAGCCGCCTTGGGCTTGCCCATGCGCATGTAGAATTTGCCGACGTTCAGGGACTGCCCTGCTTCGACGGCGTTGATCTGACGCAGGCCAAGCTCGGCCTCACCCGCCCTTTCGCCCTTGGGATTGACGGTCATGTAGGTGGTCAGGGCGTCACGTGCGGCGAGCAGGTTGGATTTGTCCTCACTGCGGCTGGCGGCCACGCTGCTGATGGAGCCGATCCGGAACTGCGCCTCGCCTGCCTGTTTGGTGTTCGGGTAGTTGTCGACGACCGTCTGATAGGCTGCCACGGCCTGGTTTTTTTCACCCATGTCCTGGTAAACCTCACCGATGCTGAACTGGGCCAGGGGGGCAAGTTTGCCGAAAGGGGCGTTGGCGATGATTTTTTTATACATGGCCACCACTTCATCCCCACCCATTTTGACAGGGATCAGGATCAGGCTTCGTTCCTTTTTGCCGCCTTTGGCGATTTCGGCGATTTCATACTGCTGCTGGATGGCGTCATCGAAACGCGTACTGGTACGATATTGGTCAATGAAGGTCTGGAAGGCGTCGAACGACTGCTGGAGCCCGCTGCCTTGCCTGATGATGACGGCGTTGGCATAGGAGGCTTCAGCCGCCGCGGCCGTGAAGGGAAACTGCCTGATGATCTGCTGATAGAGTGACTGGGCTTTGCCTGTGCGGCCATTCGACTGGGCATCGCGAGCCTGAAGGAGCATGGTGGAGGCCTGTTCTTCCTGGGCGTTGCGTTCCGCACTGCCGGGAACAGCCTTCTCCTTTTTTTCGAAAAGGCCAAGGAATGCCGATGCCTGGGGGGCGGATGCGCAGGACACTGCGACTGCCAGGAATACCAAGGGCCGGAGGCTATGGAAGGGGAGTCTCATCAGAGGATACTAAAGGAGTGTGAAACAGGCGTCAAGGCGGCAGAAGGGGGGATGCTGGGTGGGTGGGAAGGGCGGGGCAGGTGCCAGGGCAAAAAAACAGCCGGGAACGAGGGTTCCCGGCTGAAAGGGTGCTGAGGCCTGGCGGGCGCTTCAGAATTCCTCACCACCGACGGTGAAGGTCACATTGCCGATGCGCGCTTTGGCCATGGCATTGAGGACATCAATGACGCGCTCGTAACGGGCCTGCTCCTCGGCCTGGATGGTGACCATAACCTTGGCATTACGGCTGTCGGCCTCCTGCTTTAGCTTCATCAGAGTACCTGTGAAGTTGGGCAGGGACTTGTTTTCGGGAGAGTCAAACTCCTCCTCGTTGAGTGTCACGGCGCCGGTTTCCTCCACGGTGACGATGATTTCATCCGGAGGAACATCATCATTGTTGAGGGCAGGGGTGCCGATGCCGGGAAGCTGGGTCTTGAGCTCGCGCTCAACCTTCACCGCCCCGGCCATGACCATGAAGAAGAGCATGATGACGAAGACGACGTCGATCATGGGCGCGATCTGAAAGCCCATGTTGAGCTGATCGGTCTCGATTGTGCGTTTGTTGTGATGTCCGTGGGCCATGGGTGCTATTCCTGGTTGAGCGCGGAGAAGGAGATGTCATCAATGCCGGACTGGGCGATGAGTGCCATGACCTTTTGAATCTCCACAGCCGGCGTGTCGCGGTCTCCGCGGATGACGACACGATAGGTTGGGTTGCTGTTCTTGCGCTGGGTGAGCGTGTCAACGATCTCCTCGTTGGACATCTCACGGTCATCGAGCTTGATCTTGGACTCCTGCTTGCCCGAGAGCCAGCGCACGTTGATGGCGGCTTCGAACATGGTGTTTTTGTCCTCCTTTTTCTTGGCGTCGGCGGCGACAGGGAGCTTGATGTCCTTGTCGATGCGCAGCACCTGGGCCGACGTGATGCTCATGAAGAAAATGAGCAACACGAGCAGCACGTCAATCATGGGAGCGATCTGGAACTCTGGTTCGCCGTCTCCGCCTCCGCCTCCTCCGCCCATAGTGGTGTCAGGTTAAGGGTTGTTGTTGATGTGTGAAAGGGAAGGGGATCAGGCGGCGGCCACGGCGGCCTCGCCTCCGTTGACCCAGTTCGGGATGGCGGCGTAGAATTCCTCTTCACCGACGTGGGCATCCTTGAGGTGGCTGTAGGGCATCTTGCGGAAAAGCGCGCCTACGACATCCTGTAGGCCGGTCATGGAGGACTGCAGGCGGTTGCGGAGGAAGTAGAAGAACATGAAGGCCGGAACGGCGATGAAGAGGCCGGAAGCCGTGGCGATGAGCACCTCACCGATGGCGCCGGAGAGCTTGGATGGGTCGCCCACACCGCTGGTGCCCAGGGTGGCGAAGGCGCTCATCATGCCCGTCACCGTGCCGGTCAGACCGATCATCGGGGTGCAGACACCGATCACGGACAGGTAGTTGATGCGGGTGGTGATGGTGGAGTTGACCTTGTTAAGCTCGGTGAAGAGGGCGTTGTCGACCGCCTCTTCGCCGTCACCAACGAAGCTGAGGGCGACACGGGAGACATCGCAGAAGGAGGAGTTGTTGGCCTTGGCAAACTGGTAGGCCCCGACATAGTCACCAGCGCGGAAGAGGTCCTGAAGCTGGGCGACCTGGGCGGGAGGTGCCATCTTTTTGAGGCCGGTACGCATCCAGAGGTCAACGGTGAGCCAGATCAGCGCCACAGAGCAGGCGGTAATGGGATACATCACCCAGCCGCCTTCATGAAAGCGGTCCATGAGGGTATGCTCGACCTTGGTGGGTGCCTCGGCTGCACCGGCGGCCGGGGCCGCTCCTTCCTGGGCGTGAATGGGGGCCACAATGGCGAGGTTGCCGGCAAGGAGCAGGACGCAGGCGGCGGCGCGGACGATGGTCTGGGTCAGTTTGGCGGGTTGGCGGAGGTGCATGGGACTAGGGGTTGTGAGGATTGGGTGATGTTGTCTGTTGGGAAGGGAATGTCAGGCTTTTTTATTTACTTCGCAGGAGCTGCTGCGTTTGCAGTCTTGGCGTCGGCTTTCTTCTCGGTGTCTTCTTCCGAGCCTTCGGGTTCGTTCTTCATGCCGTTGATCTTGGACTGCTCCTTGGCGGCGAGGTCCGCGACGGCCGAGCCCGGGTAGGTGTCCACCAGCCGTTTAAAGACCGCCTGAGCATCTTCGTAGCGCTTCATCTTGACGAGCATCTGCCCGGCCTTGAGCTCGGCATCTGGCACACGCTGAACCTGTGTGCCGTAGAAGACCGGAATGCGGAGGTAGGCCATGAGCGCTTTTTCCCATTGTTTCTGACGGGCGTAGATGTCGGCGATCATCGCCCAGATCGATGCGCCGACGCTGGAGTCATCGGTTTCACTGAGAATGCTTTCGGCTTCGGCAATGATGGAGGTGAACTCCGAGGAGGTCTGGCGGTCAATGTCGAGCTGGATGATGCGGAGCTGCATCTTCTGGGCGTCGGTGAGGGGCAGGATCTTCAGCTGAGGGATGAACTTGACGGTTTCCTCGAACTTGCCGGCCTGGCTGAGGACCTCGACATAGGTGAAGAACACATCCGTGTAGGGGGAGCCGGGCATGGTTTCGAACATTTCGAAAAAGCCCTTGGCCTTGGCGAGGAGGGCGACGGCATCTTCGGGCTTGCCCTGGGACATCAGGCTGCGTGCTTCGCTGATTTCAACGACCTCGGGCCAGTCCAGGGAGGCTACGTTCTGTTTTGGCAGTTCGGTGGTGGCGGTCTTGTTGTCACCGAGGAGGATGGTGCGGATGATCTTGCCGTTTTCGATGTGAAACTCGGACGAGGGGATGCGGCTGCCATCCTTGAGGATCAGAAACTGGGCTCTGGCCTGGCTTGCCATCAAGCCGAACAGCACAAGCAGCAGGGGAAGGAAACGAAACATGGGAATTGAATAAATGGCGGGTGGGAATTTTACAGGGTGCCAAGAAGTTGCTGGGCCTGCTTGAGTTCAGGCAGATTCTGCATATCCTGACGCTTGGTCATTTCGACCAGCATCAGCTTGGCGGCCTCCTTGTCGGAGTTGGGGCGGTCGGGCAGTTCCTGGGGACGATTGAGTTTGATGAAGGCCTTGGCGCCCTGGATGTAGGCCTTGGCGAGGATGGGTTTCCACTTCTGGTGGGCAATGACGACGCGCTGGTAGAAGGAGATGGCCTCCCCGGGCTTGTTCTGGTCGCTCAGCATCTCACCCTGCATGAACAGAGCCTCCGCATGAGCTTCGCCGCGCCACTCCTTGGTATTGAGGATGTTTTCGTAGATCTTTTTGGCTTCGTCGAACTTCTTGAGCTTGTACAGGGTCCTGGCCTCGCCGCGTGTGGCGTCAAGCAGTCGTGAGCTGCCGGCATAGTCCTCCTGGGCCTTGCGGAAAAGTTCAAGTGACTTGTCGAATTCATTCTTCTCGAAGGCGATCTCCGCAAGCCCGACGGCGGCTCCGTCGGCATACTCGGTGTCCTTGAAGAATTCGTTCAGACGGTTGTAGCAGGCGGTGGCCTTGTCGAGGTCCCCCTTCTTTCGGGCATTGTCTCCAACTGTGGCAAGCAGCATGGGGCTGAGGTCGTCAGGCTTGGCGACCTCGATGATGATGGTGAACAGCTTCTCAGCTTTTTCGGGTTCCCGCATGGTCTTGGCCAGCCAGGCTTTTGCGAAAAGAATTCGCATCTGGGCCGTGCCGTTCATGGCTGCCTCCGGGGGCGTCAGCAGAGTTTCCAGCTGTTTTTCCACCTCCTCAAAGGTGGCGGTGGGTGGCTGGGGGGGCGTGGATGGGGCAGCCTCAGCGGGCTTGGCTGCACCTTCAGCAGGGGGAGGGGGGGCGGCGGGTGCTGCTGCTCGCGCACGCCTTTTGGGGGCAACCAGACTGACCAGCTGCTGAATGAGGCCTTCGACCTGCTCGTTGGCTGGATTGGGTATCTTCGGCTTGATGGCTGTGGAGAGAAGCTTGGTGGCCTCATCCTTCTTATCTTCCTTGACCCTGGCGCGGGAGATCCAGAGGACGGCCTTGAGTTCCTGCTCTTCGTTGTCCTTGTGAGTCTTGAGGTACTTCTCCCACATGTCTCCAAGTTCCTTCCACTTGTTCATGGACGCGTAGAGGTCCGTCGTCTGGTCCATGGCATAGCTCAAAACATCGTCCGATTTGGCCTTGTCCACGGCCAGGGCGAAGTTTTCCAGGGCCTTTTCATAGTCCTGCTTCTGGTTGTAACCATCTCCCAGCAGGGCATAGACCTGTCCGATGTTGGTGTCATTGGGCGCGTCCTTGGCGATGGATTCAAGGTCGGCCATGGCGCCTTCGGTGTCCCGGGCCTGGAACTTGATGAAGGCGAGGCGGTAGCGGGCGTCGATCACATACTGGCCTTTCGGATTTTCCTTGAGATAGGCCTTGATGGACTTGGTGACGTTGATGGAGTCATTCTGATAGAAGTAGCTGAGCACCACCCGGTACATGGCGTCGTCCTTGTAGGCTGACTGGGGGAACTCATTCACCAGGAGTTCGAAGGTTGTCCTGGCGTCGTCGAAACGCTGCATTTCAAACAGCACGTTGCCGCGCAGGAATCGGAGGCGTTCCTTTTCGGCCTTGGGGAAGCCCTCCGCCTTGTTGAAGGCGTCGACGGCCTCCTGCATCTGGCCGTTTTCATAGGCAAGCATCCCGAACATTTCGGACACGGTTCCGAGGTCGGCGCCATCTGGGAATTCCTCGATGTATTTTTCACACAGCTTGCGGGCTGCGTTCACGCGCTTCAGCTGGGCGTTGGCAATGATCATGCCGAACATGCAGCGATCACGCTGCGGGAACTCCTTGAAGTCCTTGACGATCACGTCGAAAGCCAGAAGCGACTCCCAGAGGCGGGCCATTTCGAAGTAGCAGCGGCCCAGGCGGTAGTAGAGCGATGCGTCGTAGTCGGCGCGCTTTTCAATCTCCTCGAGAAGGCTGTTGTTGGTCTTCAGCTTCTCCTCAAGCTCCTCCTTGGTGCCACGAATGGGACCTTTGCCCGGAGTCTTGAGGCTTTGTTCGATCTTTGCGATCAGCTCCTTCTGGACGCGGGTGATCTCGCTCTTCTTGCGGACCAGCTGGTAGGCTCCCAGGGCTTCGCGGAAACTCTTCTTTTCCAGCATCTGATCCCCAAGCTTGAGGTAGATGTTGTTCATCTGTGCAATGTTGTCGCCGCCGGAGGCGAAGCCCTTGACCTTGTCCATGAGCTCCCCGGCCTTGTCGAGTTCGCCCTTGGCGACATAGAGGTCGGCGCACATCATGGCGGCCTGGATGCCTTCAGCACTGCGCGTGCCGTCGGTCAGCACAGAATTCAGAATAGCGATGGCATCGTCGTTTTTACCCTGTTTCTTGAGGGCTTCAGCCACAAAGAGGCCTGCTTCGGCCTTCATGGCGGGGGCGCTGGAGACGAGAGCCTTGAGAATCTCGATGCCCTTGTCCGGCTCACCCTTGTTGATGTAGCTGCGGCCCAGCGCCATCCTCACCGGATTGATGTATTCGCCATCAGCGAAACTGGTCTGGTAGGCTTCGAGCGCCGTGATGGCGTTCGGGTAGTCGTTGAGGTTGAAGTAGGAGGCACCCTTGACGAACAACACCTGGGGAAAGGGCTTGCCGCTGAGGTTTTTCTCCACATCGGCGATTTTGGACAGGGCCTCCTGATACTTGCCTTCCTGGAACAAGCCCAGGGCGGCGTTCATCAGGGCTTCTGTTTCCTGTTGGATGTTGAGGGCACCGCCTGCGGCGGGAGCAGCAGGAGCGCCTGGCGCGGCGGGGGCGCCTGGAGCAGCAGGAGCGCCCGGGGCGGCGGGAGGGGCCTGGCCCAGCACCAGGGAAGTCCCGGAGGCCAGAATCAATGCAGCGCAGAAGGAATTTCGCATGACAAACATGAGGGGGTGAAACGCAATCGTTCCCGGGGAGGGTTATGAAAAAATGGTCCACATCGCCAGCTGTGGTGGACGTCTTTTGATCAATTGAAAGGTCTTTGAGGATGGAAAGCGCACGGCTTTTTTGTTGAAATGAGCAACGAGCCTAGCAGGCGAGCTTTTTTTGTCACCAACGAATCCATTTCAGCAATGATTTATTGAAAGGGTTTCCTTTCGCTGCTGCTGAAATTTTTCTCGCCATTTTTCAGGCTGGCGAGTCTAATCAAATTGCTCTGGGATTAATTGGTCCCTGCGGCATAAAATAACATCATAAACCCAACCCTAAAACGCACTACTATGAAACGAGCACTCCAACGAGGTTTCACCCTCATTGAACTCCTGGTGGTGATCACCATCATCGCGATTCTCGCGAGCCTGGCGGTCCCCACTTTCAACGTCATCCAGGACATGGCAAACCAGACGTCCACGAGCAACAACTGCCGTCAGATCATCATGGCGATGAAAATCTTCGCCAATGACAACAACTCGATCTACCCGGACACCTACAACAATCCGCAGACAGGCGGCCCTGCCATCACGGCCAACGATGCCTTCCGCGTGCTGATCCAGGAGGACATCATCCAGGATGAGCGCATCTTCGGAGCCAAGGCCTCCAAGTTTGTTCCCGATGGCAACATCGGCACGCAACCCTCGTTTGACCAGGCCCTGCAGGCGGGTGAGAACCACTGGGCGCTGACCCAGGGGCAGACCACCTCCAGCAACGGCATCATGCCCCTGGTTTATGAAAACCCTCTCGCTCCAAGCTGGCCACCCCAGTGGAACTGCGACGCCGCAGGGCAGCCCAAGGAGGGGCGCGCCTGGCGTGGTGGCAAGATCATCATCGGCCGCAACGACAACTCCGTGCAGGTTGAGCAGCTTGCCACGAAAAAGGGCCCTGCTGTGGGGCCCAAGGCGATGGCTGGCGGCTATGACATCTTCACCATGGCCAGCCAGAACATGCCACAGCAGGTGCTGCAGATCCTGAATACGGGCATGCAGTCTGGACTCATGGGAGATCCGAGCATGACGGCACCGGGCGGGCTTCCTGGTGGAGTTCCCGGGCTTCCTGGGGCACCGGGCGGGCTTCCTGGCGCTCCTGGTGGTGTTCCCGGCCTGCCCGGCGCTCCTGCTGGACTTCCTGCGGCCCCTGCTGGAGGACTGCCGTCCCTTCCCGGTGCTCCGGCCCCTGTCCCTGGCAAGTGATTGCTGGATCGGTTGATGTATCAAGAAGTCAGGCGCCGCCGGTCTCCGGCGGCGCCTTTCTTTATTCAGCGGGATTCCTTGCCGTTGCGACTCAGCAGGGTCGAGTAAAAAAAGGAAAAAGTCGGGATTCCATTGTGAAAAACCCCTTGCCAAGACGGGCTTTCGTGGAATCATCGCGGCCCTTCAAATTCCCACTTGAAACCACACGCCCGACAAGTTGTCTGGCACTCCCCCTGATCAACCCACCATGAGCGAAGTCGCAACCGCCCCCGCCAGCTTCAAACTGCACGACAAAGACACCGGCAGCGCCGATGTCCAGGTCGCCATCCTGACGGAGCGTATCAATCACATCACCGGCCACCTTGAGAATAATGCCAAGGATCACAGCTCCCGCCGTGGTCTCCTGAAGCTCGTCGCCCGCCGCCGCAAGCTGCTCGATTATCTCAAACTGACGGCAGTTGATCGCTATCAGAAGGCGATCAAGACCCTCGGTCTCCGCCGCTAATCCAGTTTTCCCGTTGTAAAGGGGTGATGTCATCGGGCATCGCCCCTTTTCGCATGGCAGCATGGAACGAAGGGGTTGAGGCCCTGTGTTTCAAGCAATTCCGTCTGGTCCTGCACTCATCAGGATTCCGGGGCCAAGACGAAGAGCACACCTCCTCCTGCCGAAGCCACGTCCCCTTTGAGGCGGTCACTTTCCCCCTAAAACAACACAAACCCAAATACAGCCACCATGGCCATCCATAAAGTCAGCGTTCCCTGCGGTTCAGGGAACATCGAAATCGAAACCGGCAAGCTCGCCCATCTGGCGGACGGAGCCGTCACTGTTCGCCTCGGCGACACCATTGTCATCGTTACCGCCGTCTCCGCCACAAAAGTGAAGGACGGGCAGGACTTCTTCCCTCTTACCGTTGAGTACAAGGAGAAGGCATCCGCTGCCGGCCGCTTCCCCGGCGGTTACTTCAAGCGCGAAGGTCGTCCGACCGAGAAGGAAATCCTCACCGCCCGCATGACTGACCGTCCTCTGCGCCCGCTGTTCCCGAAGGGCTACTTCTACGACACCCAGGTCATCTCCATCCTGCTCAGCGCGGACGGCCAGAACGATTCGGACATCCTCTCCATCAACGGTGCCTCTGCAGCCCTCTGCATTTCCGACATTCCCTTTGCGGGACCGATCGGCGCTGTGCGCGTGGGGCGTGTGAACGGCCGGTTTGTCATCAATCCGACTCATAGCGACCGTGAAGTGAGCGACCTTGACCTCGTGTACGTTGGCAACAAGACCGACGTCATCATGATCGAAGGTGCCGCCAACGAACTTCCCGAAGCTGACTTCGTCGCCGCCCTGCGTTTCGCCCAGGAGAACATCGTCGGCATCGTCAAGGCCCAGGAGGAGCTCGCCTCCCTCTGTGGCAAGCCGAAGCGCGTTGTTCCCCTCATGCTGGTGAAGGACGAACTGCTCGAGATCGCCTACCAGATCGCCGGGGACCGCATCGAAGGCGCCCTTTACCAGCCCGGCAAGGTTGCCCGTGGCAAGGCCGTCGGCGCCCTCAAGGATGAAGTCGAGGCCGCCATCAAGGCCAAGTATCCTGAAGCCACCGGCTTTGAGATCAGCCAGGCATTTGATTATCTTCAGAAGAAGGCCTTCCGCATTTCCATCCTGGACAAGCTCAATCGTTGTGACGGCCGTGGCATCGACCAGATCCGTCCGCTTTCCGGCGAGGCTGGCGTGCTGCCCCGCACCCATGGCTCCGCCATCTTCGCCCGCGGCGAAACCCAGGCCCTGGCCATCGCCACGCTGGCTCCGGCTGACGAAGCCCAGGAGATGGACACCTATGCAGGCGGTCCTGATTCGAAGCGTTTCATCCTTCATTACAACTTCCCGCCGTTCTCCGTCGGTGAAACCGGTCGTTTTGGCGGCCAGAACCGTCGTGAAATCGGTCATGGAGCCCTGGCTGAACGCTCCATTGAGCCGGTGATCCCCGCCAAGGAAAAGTTCCCCTACGCCATTCGAGTCAGCAGCGAGGTCATGAGTTCCAACGGCTCCACCTCCATGGCCTCCGTGTGTTCGGGCGTCATGGCGCTCATGGACGCTGGCGTTCCCCTGAAGCGTCCGGTGGCCGGCATCTCCGTCGGTCTTGTCACCGAGTTCGATTCGGCCGACCAGATGAAGCGCTATCTTACGATGGTGGATATCCTGGGTTCCGAGGACCACTTCGGCGACATGGACTTCAAGCTTTGCGGCACCACGGAAGGCGTCACCGGCTATCAGCTGGACCTGAAGCTTCCCGGCATCCCCCTGAGCATCCTGGAAGAGGCCATCGTCAAGGCCAAGAGCGCCCGCGGTGAGATTCTCTCGGCCATGGCCCAGGCCATCGCGGAAGTGCAGCCTCTCAGCCCGCATGCTCCGCGCATCGAAGTGCTCAAGATCAATCCCGACAAGATTGGCGAGCTCATCGGCCCTGGCGGCAAGAACATCAAGGGCATCCAGGCCGAGTCCGGAGCCGAGATCAGCATCGAGGACGACGGCACCGTTTACATTTATGCCACCCGCAAGGAAGGCATGGAGCGTGCGGTCGAAATGGTCAGCTCCGTCTCCGCCGAGGTGGAGGTGGGCAAGATCTACACGGGCAAGGTGGTCAGCACGACCAACTTTGGAGCCTTCATGCGCCTGTTTGGCAACAAGGACGGCCTCATCCACATCAGCGAGCTCGCCGACTTCCGCGTCAACAAGACCGAGGATGTCGTCAAGGTGGGCGACATCGTCACCGCCAAGTGCATCGGCATTGACGACAAGGGCAAGGTGAAGATGAGCCGCAAGGCCGCCATGAAGGAGAAGGACGAGGCCGCGAAGGCCGCCGCCGAAGCTCCCGCCGACTGATCAGGTTCGGATTCAGCCATTCACACAGTCAGGGCCGCCGGTCTCCCCGGCGGCCTTTTCTTTTTCCGTGCGGCCTTCTCCGTCCGCCGCATCATGGCGATGACAGATAAACAGAACCTCATCCCGCCATGGCCAGTGTTCCAGGACTTGAAAGCTGTTGCGCCAAGGTCGCGCTAAGCCTGAGGGCGGCTTTGGATTATTGGTATTGCCCCATGATTCATCGCGCTTGTCATCGTCATCAACATTTCAACTAAAGCTCATGCGTATGATCCAAGCCCCCAGCTTTCAGGGCGCGCATGATGAATGATCTTTTGATCGGATTTTCAGGAGCGAAGCCGGGCCAATCAGCCTTACTGCCCAGCTTTTCCCTGTCGATTTCATTGTCATTCGATGGAGCGAAGCCGCAGCCTTCTCAAGGCATGCAGACCGCCGGTCGCCTCGGCGATCCTGCGTGCGCCGTCCTTCCGCTTCGGCCCGAACTTCTCACGGTTCTCCTCGAACACACCCTCCACAAACTCGCGGCTCCCCAGCACCAGCCCGTCGCTGAAATACCTCACCCGCAGCCTCACCAGTTCCCCCGAACCC
>JBIJBP010000249.1:0-3763 GCA_044345155.1 Prosthecobacter sp.
GCTGCAATGGGAATGGATGCGGCGCATCGACCCCGACCACGACGGCTGGACGAACCTGGAGGAGTTCCTTTCCGGCACCAACCCCCGGGTGGCGGACACGACGTATCTGCGCGTGCGGCGCGGAGGCTTGCAAACCGCCATCGCCGGCCAGGTCCTGCCCGAACCCATCGTCGTGCAGGCGATCCGCGAGGTGGTGGGTGCAGGAGGCCTGCGCCTTGGGTTCACGGCCCTGGCCGATGAGGAGGTTAGCTTCAGCGGCCCGGCGGACATGATTTTCATCCAGGAAGGCGATGAGCCGTCCCCGGGCGCCAACCCGCTGACGCTGAGGACCGACGAGGCAGGCTACGCCAACGTGCGCGCACAGGCGCCCTCGCAGGCAGGCAGGCACACGATTTACGTCAGGCTGGGCAACGGCCGCGAGGCCGCTCTGAGCCTGGAGGTGCAGCCAGCGGAGACGGGAGGCATCCCAGGAGGCGGAGGACCGGGCGACGGCCCCGGCAGCCCGCCGCCCAACCCCGAGTTCACGCTCCAGTGGCAGCATGTCTGGCGCAGCGCCTCGGTGCAGGGCAGCAACAGCACCGGCGGTTTTTCCAATCACAGAACCCAGCAGAAGGCCGCCGCCCCGGGAGTCCAGCCGCAGCGGGCCGGAGCGGAGGCCGGCTACCCATCGATGAGCAGCCCAGCGGGCCATTACGGCCACAATGACTCAAACCATGCCCAGAGGGACCCGCAGCGGGTGGAAACCTGGCGCATCCTCTACGACCCAGCCTGGCGGGAGTACGGGAGTTCGGATTTCGGCAACGTTTATGTCCAGGACTGGCACAAGTCAGCACCGCCGGTGAACGCGGAGAGCATCCTGGCGATCCCCTTCGAGTCGTTTTCACCCGTGCTGTGGACACACGCGCGTGAGGAACACGTCCTCGGGCTGAGCCGGAGCAATGTGGGTCCGTGGATAGAAGGGGAAGAGAACGGCGAAACCATCCGGGAACGCGAGATCACGGCCAGCACCACGCAGCACCGGGCTCGGCTGGTGGCGATGAAGGATGGGCAGCCGGTGGTTTTGCCGCAGGGGACGACGCTGGCGCTGCTGGTGATGGAGACGGTGACGCAGTTCGATGCTGAGGGAGGCGCTGGAATGGCGACGGAGACGCGGGTCAGGAAGACGCTGCAGATGGTGATCCCACCCGGGGGTTCAACCAGCCCCCCCATCGAGACCGAGGACCTCATGAGCCCCGCCGCACCCAACACCGAAAAGCTGCTCCGCCTCCTCCCCGTGGAGATAGAGGAAGTTTTCGAGCGTGATCAGAAGTGGAACAAGATACCCAACCCAAAGAATCCACCGTCATACTCGAACCTGATCAAAATCCCCGCAGACTTGATTCGATACAATCTCTTTGTCGCAACCGAGCCTTCAAGCGGCAAAGTCGAGCTGACTGTAAAGACCGCTGGAGGCGGAGGAGGAAGTGGTGTGAAACTTCTTTGTGGCCTGCGTGATACAAGCGCATCCAGTAGTGGCCCAATTCTCTCCGATTGTGTCCCCGTCGATCCATCTGGGCTGACTCAACTCGACTTCACTCCAACGGGATCAGTCCATGACAAGGCTTATCGTGTTGTGATTGGCGTAGATAAAAACTCTGACAACAGCCTTTCAGCTGATGAGGTAGTGACCGACACGGCTTCGACAACCAAAGGCTTTGTTATCCGCGCCGTAAGGCAGGCTGACTATCAAGCCTCGCTTGATTACTTGGATCGACGCGACAATGCGTTTTGGTATCCCGTTGCCCAGGACTTTCTTGGATACTTCGACGGCAACAATACAACCATTGATGAGGCAACCTCAATGGCACCAATCACAGTTCCAATCACGGCGACGGACAATCCAACCCATATCGCAGGCTCAACCTACAACCCCTCGAATGGTGAGACTTCTATCCCAAGATTCAAGCTGCCAGAAGGTAGCACTGCATCGAACAAGATGGAGGACACCCTTGATCGTGACGACTCTGTAGGCTTGAGGTCAGTTGTGCAGAACATCTGGAATGCCAACGTTACAAGTTTTGCCGCCCCCTTTAATGCGAACCCGTCTTTGCAGACTAGCACCTCGGCTCCGCTAACGATTGCCCAGGGCACCACCATCTCGTTCTATGAACCTGATCCGAATACGCGAACCGATCTAAAATTAGCTTATGGCGGAGCAAATATAGAAGGAACTGTCGTTTTTGGCCTCAAGCGCGATCCCTCCAACTCACTGAAAGTCATTTTAGACTCAGTTACTGTGAACGCAGTTGTAAAGGACATGTATGACTTTGATTGGACCCGCGACCGAACATGGCCAAGCCGTGAAGCTGCAACGGTTCAGATTGGGCACGACCCACCAGATCGAAAGGGAGGCAAAATATTCGCCACGGAAACTGAAGTGCAGCGCCTTTATACCAACGATGGTGCCATCTCAAAGTTCAACGCATCATGGTGGATCACACTGCCTAACCCCAGCCCTGGAACGCCAATCACGCCCCCCGGAGAAACCGAATAGCCTTCACCGCCATGAAATACTTCTTTATCATTACTTGGATGGCATCCGTGCTTTGCTGCGGGGCTGAAAACACAACCACGACGGAACTTCTCCGTCCCATCATAGAGGCTTCCGGAAAGTCATTCCCCGATTTTGTGAGTGCTACGACTGCTATTGAAGTCCCTCCGTTGCCTTTGCCAAAGAACACCGGAGCAGCTTCGCCGATTGATGTCGTGAGCGCTATTGTCTGGAAGCGGCTCTCAACGGTGGATGTTGTGGTCACCCCGGCCAACAAAGCGGAAAAACTAGAGGTGCTGCAATCAATGGGGAAGCTTCGGGCATGGCTTCTCAAACACGATGCCTACGCCAACTTGTTCTTCGCCGCCTACATCGAAGAATCTGTCTCGATGTCCACCCTTGCCGCATTGTCAGACGGAAATATCAACGTCGAAGAGGCCAAGCAACTGGTGGCTTCACTTGCGCCCAATGTCACTATGGACGCGATGATTGCCGCTGTGCAACGCTGCGCTCCACAGTCATCTGTGCTGCGGCAAATTAAAGATGCGGGAGCAGGCAAGGCCGCACTTCTGACTATCTCTGATCGATTGGCCGGTGAACTCAACGAGCAGGTCGATACGAGGATCACCAACTTGACCGAACAAGAACGCCCGGCTTCTCTCGCGTTCTACGTTGCTCTTTCATCCAGCACAACACGCATGGCGGCGATCTTAATCGATTTGGCCGCAAAAGGAGGTGATCTGAATCTGCTCGAAGGAAAAGTAGCAGGTGAGATCAAGCGGTTGATGCCCGAAGTGATTGGAAACGTTGATCCTGCCAGTGGAATGAAGATCGAGGCTGCGATGTTCGGAGGCTTGATGCAGAACGTTCGCAAGTGGAAGTCGAGACACTGATGCGGCCTGCAACGTTGCTCGTGCGAACTCCAGCGCTTCGCAAAGCTCGCGGCTCCGCCCATTGCCAACCACCGAAGTGCTCCGCCCGCTCCCGCCCCCACCGCAGGGAGTGTGCTCCTCATCGCCGCAGGTTGACTCGTTCGCTTCGCTCATCTCGCCCTTCGGGCAACTCGTGCCTCGTTGTCTATCTCGGCTCGTGCCTCGCCTCCGATTGTAAGCGTCACGCGCAGCGCCCTGTGAACTGGGTGGCAGGCGGAGGCAGGCGGAGCGAGAGGCGTGGCACCTATGGGAACCAAAGCGATGATCTTGAAAGGTGGCGCGCGCAGGCGCGCTGCGGTGC
>JBIJBP010000147.1:0-12412 GCA_044345155.1 Prosthecobacter sp.
GGCCTGGCGGCGCTGGTGCTGCTTGCCATGGACACCCAGCAGCTTTTCCAACCCGGTTTTCAACTTTCGTTCGGCGTGCTCTGGGCCATCGCCGCACTCGCCACACCACTGATGCAGAAGCTGCGCGGCTGGACGGAGCTGGATCCTTTCCTGCCCCCCGCCCTGGCCTCCTTTCCCTCCATCCTGACGCGCTGGTTCCGGAGGCAGGCGGCCGGTCTTTCCTGCACCTCGGCCGCCGCCTGGATCGGCAGCCTGCCTCTCACCTTCGGCCACTTTCGTACCCTCGCTCCGGTGGCCGTGCTGGCCAACATGATCGTCGTGCCGCTCTCGGGCCTCAGCCTGGGGCTGTCCTGCCTGAGCCTGCTCGCAGCCGCCTTCGGCCTGAGCAACCTTCAGACTGGCGCCAACCTGCTCAACTCCTGGCTGGCCGCCGCGATGATGAGCTCCGCAGCCTGGTTCGCCTCGCTGCCAGGCAGCTCCTTCACGCTCGATCTGCGCCTGGAAAAGCCCGCCCCGACATGCCTGCGTCTTTTTCAGCTTCCGAACGGCGGCTCGGCAGCGCACCTGAAGGTTCAGGATGAACACTGGCTCATCGACTGCGGTAATGAACGTGCCTGGCGCAGGATCGTGGAACCCGGGCTGCGCCAGGAAGGCGTCAACCAATTGCATGGCATCATCCTCACCCACGCCGACAGCGCCCATGCGGGCTCTGCTCTCCTGGCCTTTCAGAAAGGTGGCCCACGCCTCCACACCAGCGTCCTGGAGCCCTGGAGGCGTGACAGCAGGCGCAGCTCCCTTCGCGCCCTTGCCCGCGAGGTGCCGGTGGACAGCCTGCACTGGCACCGGCATCAGGCTGGCGACCAAATCAAGCTGGACGCGACAGCCCGCATCGATGTCCTGCACCCCATGCCGCACGACCTCCAGGACAAGGGGGACGACCGCGCCCTGGTGCTCCTGCTTCACCTTGACGGCCTGCGCATCCTGATGCTGTCCGACGCCGGTCACGCCACCTTCACCCGGCTGCTTCAGCGTCATCCCGGACTTCGTTGCGACATCCTGGTGCGAGGCCAGAACCGCGGAGACCGGGAGGGTCTCAATGAACTGCTGCGCGCCACACAGCCGCGCGCGGTCATCAGCACCTGTGACTCAAGGTTCATCGAGGAAAGACTGCCCGACTCCCTGAGGCAGGACTGTGCCACGCTCGGCATTCCCCTGATCAATCTGGAAACCGCCGGATGCACCCGCATCGACCTCGCTGACAGCGGCGCACGATTGAGCTTCTTCCATGAGCCAGGCGAGATCGTCCTTCCCCGGCGTCCGTGATTCCCGGATGAAACGATGCTTGAAAACACCAGCAAAACCGCTCGTTTGCAGCTTCCCACCCCCATGATGACCTCCAGACTCCTCGCTCTACTCACCCTTGCCGGAAGCACCGCCTTTGCCGCCGACGACAAGCCCTCGCCCATTGGTTATTCCGACACGCCCGTCATTCCAGGCAGCAAGTGGAAGGTGCATGACATCGACCGTCCGCGTCCTGTCGCCGTGGCACCCGGCGCCAAGCCAGGCGGCGCCCCCTCGGATGCCGTCGTGCTTTTCGACGGCACCAGCACGGACGCCTTCCAGTCCAAGAAGAAGGACGCCAAAGGCAAGGCGACCAACGAATGGGCGCCCTGCCCCTGGAAGATCGAAAACGGCGAACTGCTGGTGGACGGCGGCGACTGCTGGACCAAGCAGGAGTTCGCAAGCTGCCAGTTCCACATCGAGTGGAAGAGCGAGCCCCACACCAAGGGCAACTCCCAGAAGAAGGGCAACGCCGGAGTCTTTTTCATGGACCTGTATGAGTCCCAGATCCTCGACACCTGGAACAATCCCACCTATGCCGACGGCATGGTCGGCGCCATCTACGGCCAGACTCCTCCGATGGTGAACGCCGTCCGTCCCGCCGGCGAATGGCAGACCTATGACATCGTCTTCACGGCTCCGAAGCTGGATGGCGACAAGGTGGTCGAACCCGCCTACATCACCACCTTTGTGAACGGCATCTGCGTGCAGAACCACACGAAGATCATGGGCCCCACGAAGCACAAGAACATCACGGACTACAGCGGCAGCTTCCCGGCCGCAGGCCGCATCCGCCTCCAGGATCACAAGAACGAGCCCCCGGTGCGTTTCCGCAACATCTGGATCCGCCCCCTGCCCTGATTCGATTTTGACCTCGATCAAAAACCCCGCATGGCCAAGGGCTGTGCGGGGTTCTTTTTGGCGAAGATCCTCGGTAAATCCCGTGTAGACCTGCCCGGGATCAGCCTGGCTTCGAATCAGATAAACGTAGTACATAGAGCTCAGTCACCAGAGGGCGTGCCATTCGAAGCCGGGGGGGAAACGGTGGTGCCCATCCTTCGCTCTGCGAGCTACGGAGGGAATTCTTCGCCTCCTGACGGCGGCGAAGAATGGCGGAAGAGGTGGGATTCGAACCCACGGTGGGGTTACCCCCACGCCTGATTTCGAGTCAGGTACCTTAAACCACTCAGCCACTCTTCCGTGCGAAAAATCAGAGATGGAGATGCTAGCGGGGCAAATGCCCTTGGCAAGGTGAGTGTCGGGAATTTTCAACAAGGCTCCGCCTGCCCTGACCACCGCGCACCAGCATCATCTCACGCATTGACGAACCACCTGAACTCCAGGGAGGATGGCCTTTCATGTTCCTCCTGAAAAAACTGGCCGTCTTCGCAACTCCCCTGGGCTTCTCCTGGCTGCTGCTGGGAGCCTGGCTGATCTGGCGGTTGTTCCGGCGGCAAACCCGGGGGCTGCTCCTGCCCGGCGCCTCCTGGCTGATCCTGACGCTCTTCACCTGCACCCCGGCGACATCCTGGCTCATGCGTGACCTGGAGGATCAATTTCCCAGGATCAAGCCGGAGAATGCCACTGCCGCCGATGCCGTCATCTGCTTGGGCGGCGGCGCAGAGCCCTCATTAAGCGAACCCACTGGCGCAGGTTTCAATGGCAGCGCGGACCGTGTGGCGACCTCGCTGGCGCTGCTCGGGGCCGGCAAGGCGGGCACGCTGATCGTCGCGGGCGGCGATTACAAGGACAAGACGCGCCGCTATTCCGAAGCCGATGCCGTGGTGGCATGGCTGAAGCAGGCCGTCAAGCCAAGTCAAGAGGTGCTCAGCCTGGGCATGTGCGCTGACACCCACGACGAGGCGCTGAAGGTGGCCGACATCGTCCGCAAACGAGGCTGGAAGCAGCTGCTCCTGGTCACCTCCGCCGCCCACATGAAACGGGCGCACGCCACCTTTGTGAAGGCGGGCCTCCAGGTGCAGGCGGTGCCCTGCGACTACGTCTCCAGCTTCAACCGCATTGGCAGCGTCCGGTGGCTGCATCTGCCGGGCTCGGGGTCGCTGACGAACTTTGAAGCCTGGATGCACGAGCAGTTCGGGCTGCTGCTCTACCGTCTGCGGGGGTGGATTTGACCTGGATCAAACAGGCTCCCGTCCGGTGGCCTCGATGAACTGCTGGCGCAGGATGTTGTGGGCCCGGTGCGCCTCATCCAGGGCATGCTGGGCCTCCATCAGCTGGCGCTCCAGGATGCGGATCCGCTGCTGGACATGGGCCTCCGCCTCCCCGCGTTCCAGATCAGGCCACTGAGCGCCGACCAGGGTGGTGTGGGCGCTGCGGACATGATGCGGGCTGGCCTTGAAAAACGGCAGGTCGCCCAGCCGAGACTCACCCGCGTCCGTGCAATCGATGATCACGACGTTTTCATCTATCTGCCCCGTGGCCAGGAACTCCTGGATGGTGGCGACATTGGTCGGGCCGTAGAGGTACTGGTCCGGCATCTGGATGAGCCAGTCCATCTGCAACTCCCTCACCATCGGTGCCCGGCGCCAGGTCTGCCTGCCATCATTGGAGAGCTTGTCCATCGGGGAAATCTTCGCCTCGGCGGCCAGCTGAAGCAGGGCTTCATGAGACAGCGGTCCGTATTCTTCGTTCGTGGATGACTTGATGAGGTGCCAGGTTGGGGCGGTCATGATGCCAGCCTAGCAAAGGGCGGCTTGCGCTTGGAAGGATAAACTTCACGCTTGATACCCCGCCGACGTGCGGCTGAATCCACCGCACAGCCCGCCAGCCGAACCCAGCCCCTTGTTTCATGTCACCTGATCGCGACCTCCTCCGCCTTGCCGCCCTTTCATGCTTTGCCGCCGTGGCCCTTGGCGCCATGGGGGCCCATGGTTCGGTGCATGACGCCCTGGCTGCCTCGGGCAGGCTCGAATCCTGGGAGACGGGCGTGCGCTATCAGCTTCCCCATTCGATGTTCCTCTACCTGCTGGCCCTGTTTCTGGGCAATGCAGGCAAGGGCATCTCACGCGGCTGGCACCTGCTTTTTTACGGCATGCTGCTGTTCAGCGGGTCAATCTACCTGCTGGCTTATTTCGGCTGGAAATGGCTCGGGCCAGTCACTCCCATCGGAGGCTTGCTGCTGATGGCCGGCTGGCTGACCCTGGCCCTGTCCCGCTGGCAGAAACCCAAGGCCTGAACGCAGGCCGGCATCGGCTTGCGGCGCTTCTCAGTTTGAGTTCATCAAAGCCTCGATTTCCTCTGCCTCGATCGGGATGGAGGCCATGAGGTCGGTGTTGCGGTCGGGGCCGATGAGGATGTTGTTTTCAAGCCGGACGCCCAGGTTCTCCTCCCGGATGTAGATGCCGGGCTCGATGGTGAAGACCATGCCGGGCTGAACCGGCTTCCAGGTGTGGCCGACATCGTGGACATCAATGCCGAGATGATGACTGGTGCCATGCGGGAAGTAGCGCTTGTAGAGCGGCTTTTCAGGATCCTGCTTCTCCACGGCGTCGCGGTCCAGCAGCCCGAGGCCGATCAGCTCCGAGGTCATCAGGCGTGCCACTTCCTCCTGGTACTCGCGAATGATGACGCCCGGACGCAGCATTTTGCGGCATTCATTAAAGATGCGCAGGACAGCGTCGTAAACCTGGCGCTGACGCTGGCTGTAGCGTCCATTGACGGGAATCGTGCGGGTGAGGTCGGCGTTGTAGTTGCCGTAGTTCGCCGCCACGTCGAGCAGGAGGAGCTCGCCATCCTGGCACTGGCAGTGGTTGGTGATGTAATGCAGCACGCAGGCGTTGCCGCCAGTGGCGATGATGGGAGTGTAGGCAAAACCGCGGGCCCTCTGGCGGATGAACTCGTGGGCCAGCTCGGCCTCGACCTCGAACTCATGCACCCCCGGCTTCACAAAGCGGAGCAGTCGGCGGAAGCCGTCCTCAGTGATGCGGATGGCCTCGCTGAGCGCCCGCAGCTCCAGGGGCTGCTTGATGCTGCGCAGATCATGCATCAGGGGCGCCAGGCGGCGGTAGTCGTGCAGGGGATATTCGGCCTGGCAGCGCCGGGTGAACCGTGTTTCACGGGTCTCGGTCGGGATCGTTGCGCGTGGATGCTCGTTGGAGTTGAGATACACGGCCTCGCATTGGCACATGAGAAGGCGGAACTGCGCCTCAAAATCCGTCAGCCAGTGCACGCGCTGGATGCCGGAACGCTCCGCAGCCTGCTCCTTGGTGAGCTTCTCGCCCTCCCAGACCGCGATCAGCTCGCTGGTTTCCCTGACAAAAAGCATCTCACGCTGCTTCGGGTCCGCCGCATCGGGAAATAGCATGAGGACGGTCTCCTCCTGGTCGATGCCACTCAGGTAGAAGAGGTCGCTGTTCTGGACGAAGCCCATGCTTCCATCGGCGTTGGTCGGCAGGACGTCGTTGGCGTGCAGGATGACCAGGGATCGGGGTGGCAGCAGGCTGTAGAGCCGCTGGCGGTTGGCCTGGTACAGTTCGGCGGGAAGGGGCTGGTAGCGCATGCGTGGGGCATTGGAGCCTGAAGGCCGCGTCACGCCAAGCGCGAATTCATCAGCACGGCCTCAAACTTCTCCGCCATCTTTGCCGCCGTGTACTCGGTGCGCACCCGGGTCATGCCGGAGGCGATCAGGCGCTCGCGCTTCTGTCCATCCAGAAGCACCGACTCCAGGGCATCGGCCAGCTGCCTGGCATCCTCAGGCTCGCAGAGCACGCCGCCGCCGGTGTTTTCGATCAGTTCAGGGAAGGCGCCATGCCTGGGCTGAACCACGGGGACACCGCTGGCCATCGCCTCGATGACATACAGGCCGAAAGCCTCGCCATAGGTGGCCGGCACCGAGAAGGCCGTCAGGTTGCGGAAGAACTTCACCTTCTCGTTGAAGCTGACGTTGGGATGCCATTCCACGCGTTCCAAAAGCCCGGCCTCGGCCAGCTTGCGATGCAGTCCGGCCAGGTATTTGTCGTCGGCGGAAGTCCTGGCCCCGCCGATCTTGAGCTTGAGCCGAGGCAGGGTGCCACGACCTGCCAGGTCGATGAAGGCGTCGACCAGGGTGGTCAGGCCCTTGCCGTGGATCATGCGGGCGAAGTAGCCGATGACCGGCCAGTTGGGATCCGGCTTGGCGGCGGCGAAGGCGGTCACGTCGAGGCCGTTGGGGATGACGGCGATCCTGTCCTTAGCCACCCCGAGGCGCTCGCTCATGGTGCTGGCGTAAAATTGGCTGGGCGCGACGAAGCGCGTGACGTGGGCGGCATTGCTGCGCATGGCAGTCCAGCACTGCTCCCGGTAGGGCTCCACCAGGGTGTCCAGGAAGGAGTCCTCACCCTGGAGCGAAACCACGGTTGGAATGCCGAGGTCTCGCTCAATCTTGGGACAGAGGCCGATGAGCAGGCTGTTGGAAAGCGAGATGACATCCGGCTTCACCTCCTCCTTGATCCAGGTCAGCGCGCGCTGCCATTCAGGCCACTGGTTGCCCGCCTCACCGGCCAGGGCGCCAAGGGTCATGCGGCCGAGGTCGCGGGCGCTGGTCATGCCGATGAACTTCGAGGCAAAGCGCAGGATTCCGGGTGAGTTCAGCCAGCCCATCAGGAAACGCGGCACATAGCGGAGCCAGGGCATCTTCTCCTGGAGGTAGAGCGTGACTCCGCCCACTCGGATGGGCAGTTCGGGGTTGCTCACCTCTCGGTCTGTTACCAGCGGCAGGTAAAGAGGCGCCATGATCGCATCATGTCCCCGGGAGCGCAGGGCCCGGATCAGGGCATGGTCCCGGAGGCAGCTGCCGCAGTGAAAACTGCCGGTGCCGGGGGTGAGGTGGAGGATTCGCATGGGGTGCTGAAGCGCGGGGCGGCGTGGGTTTACGTCCGGACAGGAAACGTGGATCAAAGAGGCATGCTTTACGAATCCAGCCCGGATCCCGGCTTGAGCCAGTAAAGTACGCTCATACGAACGGCGATGCCGTTTTCCACCTGCTGATTGATCAGGCTGCGTTCATAGTTCATGCCCTTGTCGGTGATTTCCACGCCGCGGTTGACCGGACCGGGATGCATCAGCCAGAGACCGCGCTCGCCCAGGATGTCGACGCGCGCATCGGTCAGGCCGTAGATCTTGTGATACTCGGAGGCGCTGGGAAAAAACGGCTCGTCCATGCGCTCGCTCTGCACCCGCAGGAGGTAGACAACGTCCGGCCTCCAGGCCAGGGCGTCATCCCAGTTGCCGAAGCAAACGATTTCGTCCGGCGTCTCCCGGGGCATCATGGAGCCGGGGGCCAGGTAGGCGACATTCATGCCCAGGCGGCGGAAGATCAGGCTGGTGCTGCGGGCGACCCGGGAATGCTGGATGTCGCCGACGATGACTGCCCGCGCGCCGCGCAGGTCCTTGAACTTCTCCCGCAGGGTGAAGGCGTCCAGCAGCGCCTGGGTGGGATGGGCGTGCCAGCCGTCACCGGCGTTGATGACACTGGCGCGGGTGTTGCGGGCGATGAGGCTGGGGATTCCGGACTGCTTGTGACGCACGACGATGTAGTCCACACGCATCGACTCCAGGGTCTCGACGGTGTCGAGCACGGATTCGCCCTTCACCACGCTGGAGGATTCGATGTCAAAGTGGATCACGTCCGCAGAGAGGCGGCTGGCCGCCACCTCAAAGGAGGAACGGGTGCGCGTGCTCGGCTCATAGAACAGGGTGAGCATCGACTGTCCCTTGAGCGTCGGCACCTTTTTGACGCTGCGTTTGAAGAGGTCCTTGAACGGTCCGGCGTTCGCCAGGACGAACTCAATCTCCTCATCCGTGAGCGAGGCGATGTCGAGGAGGTCTTTTCGTGGCGTCATAAGAGGGTGGCGGAGAATCAGGCGGGCTTTTTTTCCCAGGAGGTGAGGAACACTTCATCACGCCCGTCCATGGCGGTGAAACGCACGTTCACACGTTCCTGTTTGGGAAGATCCACGCGGATGCCGGCAAATTCAGCGTGGAAGGGCAGCTCGCGGCCTGCCCGGTCCACCAGGGCGGCGATCTGCACGCAGCGGGGGCGGCCGAAGTCCAGCAACTCCTCCAGGGCAGCGCGGGAGGTGCGGGCGGTGTAGACAACCTCATCACAAAGGATCACGACCATGTCATCCAGGTCGAAGCCGATGTCCGAGCCCTCAAGCCGGGGCAGCACGGTGAACGACTGGAGGTCGTCCCGATACTGGGTGATGTCGATCCTGCCCGTCTCCACCCACCGTCCTGCCGCGACCATGCGTGCTGCCAGGGATTCCGCAAAGGGTACGCCTCGTTTGTAGATGCCGACGAGCGCCAGCTTTTGCTCCTCAGGCCAGCGCTTCATGATGGCGTCGGCGATTTCATCCAGGCAACGGTTCACCCCGGCGGAATCGAGAAGCAGACGTTGGATGGGGGCGGGATCGGGCACGAATTTCAGATGAACGCGGCCCCCATGGGGCGTCAATGGCAAAGTCTATGTCGTTTCCAGCAAGTCAGGGGTTTGCCTGCTAGCTTCCCCGCCCGGCAGCGTATAAGCAGCCCTTCCTCAACCACCATGCGCCTGAATCCCCTACTCGCATCGCTCCTGCTTGCCTCCAGCCTCTCCGCCGCCCCGCAGTGGATCTGGTTGACCAAGGACGCCACCAAGGACAACGCCGTCAGCTTCCGCCACAGCTTCGAGATCCCGGGCAACGCCCACTTTGCCACGCTGGAGCTGACCTGCGACAACGGCGCGGACGCCTTCCTCAACGGTCAGAAGGTGCTGACCAACCCCGACTGGCAGGAGCCCACCAAGGCCGACATCAGCAAGGTCATCAAGCGCGGCGAGAAGAATGAGATTGTCGTCCATGCCCGCAACAAGGGGGGGATCGCGGCCCTCATCGCCCGCCTGGTGATCAAGATGCCGAACGGCAGCGAAAAGACGCTTGTGGAAACCAGCGGCGAGTGGCAGGCCACCGCCACGGGTAAGGAAGAATGGAAGCCCGCCGCCGTGATCGAGCTTTATGGCAAGGGCCCCTGGGGGAGGGCGCTCGACGGCAAGCCGGGCGGCAGGAAGAATGAAGGCCCTGCGGAGACCATCGCCGCCAGCGAAGTCGGCGTCGCCAAGGGGTTCAAGGTCGAGAAGCTCTACAATGTGCCTAAGGAGCAGGAAGGCTCCTGGGTGGCGCTGGCGGTCGATCCGAAAGGGCGGCTCATCGCCTGCGACCAGTATGGCAGCATCTACCGCATGGCCGTCCCAGCCATCGGCAAAACCGAGCAGCTCAAGCCCGAGAAGCTCGCGATTGAGATGGGCAAGGCCCACGGACTCCTCGCAGCTTTTGACAGCCTCTATGTGATGGTGAACGAGGACGGCAAGAACAACGGCCTCTACCGCCTGCAGGACAGCAACGGTGATGACCACTACGACAAGATCACCAAGCTGCACACCATGGCCGGCGGCGGCGAGCATGGTCTGCACAGCATGATCGTCAGCCCAGATGGTAAACGCATCTTCTTCAACTGCGGCAACCACACCAAGCTGCCCGAGGGCCTCACCCAGAGCCGAGCCGCCATGATCTGGAACGAGGACCACATCGTCCCCCGCCTCTGGGATGCCAACGGCCACGCCCGCGGCATCCTGGCCCCCGGCGGCTACATCTGCAGCATGAACCCTGACGGCAGCGGCCTGGAGCTGTTCTGCTACGGCTTCCGCAATGAGTTCGACATCGCGTTCGACCTGGGCGGAGAGCTCTTCACCTACGACGCCGACATGGAATGGGACATTGGCAGCCCCTGGTACCGCCCCACCCGCGTCAACCACTGCGTCAGCGGGGCCGACTACGGCTGGCGCAGCGGCAGTGGCAAATGGCCTAACTACTACCCCGACAGCCTGCCCACGACCCTCGACATCGGCCCCGGCAGCCCCACCGGCGTCGTCAGCGGCAAGGGTGCGAAGTTCCCCGCCAGGTATCAGCGGGCCGTGTTCATCAACGACTGGACCTATGGCACCATGTGGGCCGTCCATCTCCAGCCCAAGGGCGCAAGCTACCTTGCTGAAAAGGAGGAGTTCATCTTCGGCAAGCCCCTGCCCCTCACCGATGTTGTCATTCACCCCCAGGATGGCGCGATGTACTTCGCCGTGGGCGGTCGGCGCAGCCAGTCGGGTGTCTATCGCGTGACCTATGTGGGCGATGAATCCACCGCCACCGCCGAGGCCCTGCCTCTGGACGAGGAGTTCCGCATGCGCGCCGCCATCGAAGAGTTGCACAAGGACGGCGTGGATCCTCAGAAGGCCATGGCCGCCGCCTGGCCCTACCTGAGCCACAGCGACCGCCATGTTCGTTATGCCGCCCGCGTCGCCATCGAACGCCTGCCTGTGGAGCTTTGGAAGGACAAGGCCTTGAACGAAACCCACCCCGTCGCCCTGGTGGAGGGCATCATCGCCCTGGCCCGGGTCAGCGGCGCCAAGGCGGCCTATGCGGGAGGTCGTCCCGCCGCCAAGCCCACCGGCACCTCCTCGGAGCCCATCGGCAACGTCGCCCCTGAAAACGTGGAGCTTGAAAACGAGATGCTCGGTGCGCTCGCCCGCCTCGAAGGTCAAAAGCTCAGCAACGCCCAGTCCCTGGCAGCTTTGCGCGCACTTGAACTCGTCCTTATCAGGCTCGGCAAGCCCGACCCTGACATCTGCGCCAGGATCGCTGAAAAGCTGGAGGCCGGTTATCCTTCCGAAGATCCCTACATCAACCGTGAACTGGCCCAGATCATGGCCACCATCGACAGCACCAAGGTCGTCTCCAGGACCCTGGCCCTCATGGCCACTGCCAGGGATGACTTCCAGGAGGTCGCCAGCGACACCGTCCTGAGCCGCAATGATGGTTATGCCAACGCCGCACGTGCAGCCGCCGGCAGCAGGCCGAACGCCCAGCAGATCTCCTACATGTACGCCCTGCGCAACGCCACCGCAGGCTGGACGCCGGAGCTGAGAAAGACCTTCTTCTCCTGGTTCCCACGCGCCCGCACCTGGAAGGGCGGAAACAGCTTCAAGGGATTCATCGAAAACATCCGCAAGGATGCCATGGCCACCTTTGTGCCACCCACCGAAGTTGCCGAACTGGAAGCCCTCGGCACCAAGACCGAGGCGGTCAGCATCCCCAACTACGTCGCCCCCAAGGGCCCCGGCCGCGCCTGGAGCCTGGATGAGGCCGTCAAGGTCGTCAGCGCCGGCATGAAGGGGCGCAGCTTCACCAACGGCGAGGCGATGTACCGCAGCGTCATGTGCGCCACCTGCCACCGTTTCAACGGCGAGGGCGGCAGCATCGGCCCCGACCTCACCGGCTCCGGCAACCGCTACACCCTGCGCGACCTCCTGGAGAACATCATCGACCCCAGCAGGGTCATCTCAGACCAGTATGACAGCCATGAAATCGTCAAAAAGGACGGCAGCACCCTCCTCGGACGCATCGTCGTGGAGGAAAACGGCAAGGTCTTCATCATGACCAACCCCTTTGCGCCTAACGACCAGATGGCCCTCAGCGAATCCGAGATCGCCAGGAAGGAGACACGCAAGGTCAGCATGATGCCTCCCGGCCTGATCAACGCCCTCAATCAGGACGAACTGCTGGACCTCGTCGCCTACCTGATCTCGGGCGGCAATGCCCAGGACAAGGTTTTCGCCCAATAAGGCCACCTGTTCCACAGCTTCATCGCCCCTCCTTTTTTCGTGCGTTCCAGACCGAGATGTCTATCATCGCGCCGCTTTCCCCAGGAAAATCCCAACTGAACCCAGACTACAGACCCATGAGCAACACCTCCCCCAAACTTCACAATGCAATGTGGCCAGGCCTCGTCGGCAAGGGCGATGGCGAAGGCCAGGAACCGCCGATCAGCCTGGAACGCATGCTCGACCTCACCGCCTCTGCCAGCGTCAACGGCCAGAAGTTTGAAGGCATCGACTACTTCCTCTTCCTGCCCCACACCGACCCGAACGCCAGCGACGACGAGATCAGGCGCATCGCCGACCTTATCGCCTCCAAGGGTTTCTCCGTCGGCTCCCTGGTGGCCCCCGTCTGGCCCGGCACCGTCGGTGACAGCGCCATGGGCGACG
>JBIJBP010000038.1:0-37990 GCA_044345155.1 Prosthecobacter sp.
AGGCGCGGGGTGAGCGCGGAGGCGGCGCGGGCGGTGCTGAAGGCGGGCGGCAAGCTGGGTTCGGGGGAACTGGTGAGGCTGCGGGTGAGGTATTTCAGCGACGGGCTGGTGCTGGGGAGCCGCGAGTTTGTGGAGGGTGTGTTCGAGGAGAACCGCGAGAAGTTCGGGCCGAAGCGGAAGGACGGCGCATGCAGGATCGCCGAGGCGACCGGCGGCCTGCATGCCCTGAGAAGACTACGACTTCGATCCATCGAATGAGGCCGAAATCGACAGGGGAATGCTGGGCAGGAAGGCTGATTTGCAACGTATCGCCCTAGCATCCGCGGTTAGGGCATAAATCGGGCTCCGGGCCTTGAGGCCTTTCACATCCAGGGAGAATGCTGTTCATCATCAAACGGCAGCTACCGCCGCCCTTTGCAATCTCGCTGTTCAGTTCGCAGGGATCCTGCTATTGACCCTCAACGCCTCATCCCGTCTCCCGCACCGAATATGAAGCTCCGACTTGACCTTGAACAATTCCGCGTCCCCGACGGCCGGCCCTTTCGCATCAGCAAGGCCAAAACCCGGGTCAAAAAGCTCTACGGCAGCGACCTCCATTACGAAGAGCTCATCGCCCAGTTCAGGCTCGAGATCGACGACCTGCAGCAGAAGATGTACGCCCAGGACCGGCAGGGCCTGCTGCTGATCTTCCAGGCCATGGACGCCGCCGGCAAGGACAGTACCATCAAGCACGTCATGAGCGGCGTGAACACCCAGGGGGTGGAAAGCCATGCCTTCAAACGCCCCACCGATGACGAACTGAACCATGATTTTTTATGGCGCACCACCCGGGTCATGCCGCCCCGGGGCAGGATCGGCATCTTCAACCGCAGCTACTACGAGGAAGTCCTCGTCTGCCGCGTGCATCCGGAGATCGTCACCCGCATCCAGCGCCTGCCTGCCAAGACCACGCGAAACCTGGACAAGCTCTTCAAGGACCGGCTGACGGACATCCGCAACTTTGAAGCCTACTGTGATCGCAACGGCATCCGCATCGTGAAGTTCTTCCTGCACGTCTCCAAGGAGGAGCAGAAAAAGCGCTTCCTGGCGCGCATCGACACGCCCAGCAAGAACTGGAAGTTCGAGGAGGGCGACGTCAAGGAACGCGCCCATTGGAAGGAATACATGGCCGCGTATGAAGACGCCATCCGCAAGACCGCCACCGAAGACTGCCCCTGGTATGTCATCCCTGCGGATGACAAGAAAAACATGAGGCTGATCGTCAGTGCCGCCGTTCTCGCTGAAATGCAGGGCATGAAGCTAAAATACCCCGAGCTGCCCGACGAACAAAAAGCGCACCTCCAGGCCGCCAAGCGCCTCCTGCTGGCGGAATAGCGCCCCGCTTTCTCCCCTTGCCACCTCCCTGGCGTGTCCTAGACTCCCGCTCCCATCCCCTATGGAGGACGACATCCCCAAAGACATTCCAGAAGACATCGTGAAGGAGGCCTCCGGCGGCATTCCGACACGCAAGACGCTCATCGAGCGTCTTGACAACTGGTCAGACTGGTCGAGCTGGGATGAGTTTTACCGCACCTACTCAGGCTTTGTCTTTCATGTCGCGCGCAAGTCCGGGCTGAGTGATGACGAGGCCAACGACGTCGTTCAGGAAACCTTCATCGGTGTCGCCAAGAACCTTCAGAAGAAAAAGTTCGACACCAGCCTGGGCTCCTTCAAATCCTTCCTCCTCAACCAGGCTCGGTGGCGGATTCTCGACCAATTCCGAAGAAGAAAAAAGCAGCAGAGCCGGGAGGCAAACCTGCATTTCGATGAAACTGACGAACGGCGCACTGCGCCCATCGACCGCTGTGCTGATCCGAACGGCATGGCCCTCGAAAAGCTCTGGGACAAGGAGTGGCAGGACCAGGTCATGGACATCGCTCTGAGACGCGTCAGGGCCCTGGTTTCGCCCCGGCAGTTTCAGATTTTTTCCTGTTATGTATTAAAAGGGTGGAGCCCTGAGCGTGTGAAAAAGGAACTTGGCGTGAATGCCGCGCAGGTCTATCTCGCGAAGCATCGAGTCGGTCGCATCCTCAAACGGGAAGCAGCCAGGCTTGCTGGAGAAGATCAATGAACATCTGAAGCCGTCCTGGTGTCCACAGGGCTTCTTCGGTGCCAAAGCCCGCATACAATTTCATGTTGCGGCGCAAGTCTCCGACTCCTACTTCACAATTCGTTATACAAAGCCCCCAAATCCGAAGACATGCGCCGACGCTCAAACCCCCTTTCTGAACGCAACATCAAAAGAATCGACACCCGGTCCGATGCCGCCAAGCAGACCCACGGATTCCAGGTTTGCATCTCCCGCGACGGTGCGCTCCATACCAAGCACTTCTCCGACAGCCTTTACGGCGGCGTCAAGGGCTCCCTGAAGGCGGCGCGCGCCTATCGTGACGAGACGCTTGGCGACATGTCACCGCTGCAGGCCAGCCGCATCGCCCACACCACCAATAAAAAGAACAAGAGCGGTCACGTCGGCATCTCCTATCGGAAATACAAGACGGCCAAGGGCAGGATCACGCGCCTCATCGCCGTGTCCGTGCGCGCCGAACGCGGCCGGACCATCTCCAAGGTTTACCGGTACACCAAGGAGACTCACGACGCCGTCCTTGAAGAGGCCATCGCCTTCCGTGAGCAGATGCTGCAGGAGCGCCTCAAGCGCGAAGGTGGTGTCGCGGGCATCCTCAAGGCGGTCGTCAAATCGCCGCCGGTGAAAAAAGCCGCATCCAAGGGCGCCAAGGCGGTTAAAAAAGCCGCGAAGAAGGCAGTGAAAAAAGCCACGCGCCGGAAATGACCCGGTTTTGATTTCTGGAAGTTCATTCCAAGGCCCTGCATGAGAAATGCGGGGCTTTTTTGTCGCTTTGCAATGAATCCGTTCCACGCGCCCAGGCTCGTGCAAAAGCCCGTCTCCGGACCGGATTTACTCCTCGTCGTCCTTGGTGAACCCGCGCAGTTTGCGTTTGAGGAATCCAGGCTCCTCGATCTTTGGCTCATAACGGCTGCCAACGGGAATCCTGCGGCTTGAACCTGGTGAAGGCACCATACCGCCCGAAGAGGAGCCGGAACTGTAGCTGGAACCTCCGGGCGGCACCCAGGCGAGATTGTCCTGCTCGGCGGAAAGCTGCAGCGCCGCCAGGGTAGGCACATCCAGCAGGCCGGTGGGCCTCAACCCGCTGCGCACCTGGAAGAGCTGGATGGCATTGTGAGTGCCCTTTCCTTCCCTGCCGTCCACGGTGGAGGTATAGAGGCCCTTTTCCTTCAAGAGCGTCTGCGTCCTGAACAGCAGGTATCTTTTCCCAGTCGGCGTGTAGCTGGCAAAAGGCGCGGTCGGAAAAATTTGTTCGACCGTCCAGAAACCCGTCGGGGGATCCGCCACCAACGGCTGCGTCTGGACCTGACTGATGAGGTCGGGCGTCAAAACCACTCCCGGAGGCAACGGCACGGTCAGAGTCGGCGGCGGCACGGCTGCAGGAGCCGTCGCAACGGTCGAAGCTGCAGTTGCAGCAGGCGCAACACCTGCGGCCAAAGACATGGCCGGTGCGACCGGTGCCGGAGCGACGGCCGAAACCAGAGGGGGCGTCGGCGTGACTGGCACGGGTTGGGCCGAGGGCATGGTCGGTGGTGAAACGACCGCCGATGCTCCAGGCATCGGGGCTGACCCCAGCGCAGGAACAGGTTGGCTGGGTGCTGGCGCAGCAGGAGCAGGCATGGTCGGCGGAGCGCCTGCAACACTTGGGGCTGCCTGGGCAGGCGGCGTCTGGGGCGTCGTGGCTGCGACGGGCGGGTTGGACGCAGGAGCCGGAGCTGGCGGTGTCATCGCAACAGGAGCCGGGACGGAGGCGGCGGGTGCAGCCGGTTTTGCAGGTTCAGTGGGAACGGGCGCCGGGGGTGCCGGGGCCTTTTTAGGCTCGGATTTTGCCACCTCGGGCGGCTTGGGTGAAGCTGGCTCGGGAGCCTTGGCCTTGGGCTTGGTCTCAACCTCAGCTTTGGCCACGGGTTTTTGGACCATTTTTGGCGAAGCGGTTGCGACTGGCTGCTTCAAATAGAAGGCGGCACCGGCACCGGCCGCCACAATGGCGGCGACGGCCATCCAGGGTTTTAAGACACCCTTGGAACTGTCTTTCTGTTGAGTCGAACTGCGCTGTGTGGTGCCGAGGGAAGAAAGAGACCGGGTTGTTCCCGTTCCGACCTTCAGCCCAAGCATCTCGGCCAGCATGCCGGCGCAGGTGGGACGCATGTTGGGATCCTTGCTGAGGCAGGCGGCGATGGCATCCTCCCACACCTTGGGCAGTTCTTCACGACCCTTGATGTCCAGTTCTGCCCGGCGCTCGGCAACGCTGGGCGGAATCTTGGAATTGATCTGCATGGGCAGGTCACCGCGATAAAACGGCGGCTTGCCGCTGAAGAGTTCATAGAGAGTGGCCCCGAGGGAATAGACATCATCCGTCGGCAGCGGACGCTCTCCCATGGCCTGCTGGGGGCTCATGTAAGGCAAGGTTCCGCTGGCGCCCATGTTGGCGACCGACAGGCGGCTCATCGTGTCGGAAAGACTGCGGGCGATGCCGAAGTCGGCGATCTTGGCCACGGCGTCCCGCGTGGTGAGCATGATGTTGGCAGGCTTGAGATCGCGGTGTACCAGCTTGCGCTGGAAATGGGCGTAGTCGAGGGCGTCACAGACGCCGAGCAGCCACTTCGAGACCTCCTCCGTGGTGAATACTCCGCCCTCGGTGTTCAGGCGCAGTTCAGAAAGGGTCTTGCCATCGACAAACTCCATGGAGATGGCCGCCGTGTCATCATCATCTACAAAGTCGTAGATGCGGACGATGTTCGGATGGGAAAGCTCAAGGCCTCGCCGGGTTTCCGTCTTCAGCTCCTTTACCGCCGCCGGGTCCAGGCCGATGAGGCTGGGAAGGAACTTGAGGGCCACGGGACGCTCCAGCTTGAGGTCATCCGCCAGCCAGACCACACCCATGCCGCCACGTCCAAGAACTCGCTGGAGCTTGTAGCGGTTGAAGACGGTCATGCCCGTTCCCGGCACCTTCATCACGACGGTGCGGTCTGAAAAATCCTCCGCCCATGCGCTGAAGGCGGGGAAGCCCGTCCCCTCCGTCGTGGGGGCGGGAGGCTGGGGCGGAGAGCCTGGAGGCAGCGGGTCCATGCGGGCGGGAAGTATGCAATACGCATTGCCGGTGTCCACTGTGACAGTGGGCAACCTGGAAAAAACTGGCCTGACAGCAGAAATTAGGCCGGGTCGCCTGATACCACTTTTGGATGGGCGCGGCCCTTTTCAACGGCGGCGCGGTGCCGGTCATAGGCGTCGATGATGCGCTGGACGACGGGCAGGCGCACCACGTCCTTGCTGAGGAAGGTCACGAAACGCACGCCGGGCACATCCTGAAGGACCTCCACCGCCTCCCTGAGGCCGGACCTGACATGGCGGCGCAGGTCCACCTGCGAGGGGTCGCCGGTGATGACGCAGCGGGCGCCGTCCCCAAGCCGTGTCAGGAACATCAGCATCTGCTCCGTCGTGGTGTTCTGCGCCTCGTCCAGGATGATGAAGGCGTTCTTCAGCGTGCGGCCACGCATGTAGGCCAGGGGAGCGATCTCCACCGCGCCTTTTTCAATCATTCGTTCGGCCTCGTCAGGGTCCAGCATCTCGAAGAGCGCGTCGTAAAGAGGCCTGAGGTAGGGGAAGATCTTCTCCTTCAGATCACCCGGCAGGAAGCCGAGCGCCTCTCCTGCCTCCACCGCAGGCCGGGTGAGCACGAGCCGCTGCACCTGCTTTTCCCGCAGGAGATGCAGTCCCTGGGCCATCGCCAGGTAGGTCTTGCCCGTGCCGGCCGGCCCGATGCCAAAGACCACCTCATGATCCTTCATCGCCTGCACATAACCGATCTGCCCGCGGGTCTTGGCCAGCACTGGCGGCTTTTTCAAGGAGGTGACCAGCTTCAGGGCATGAATGAGCCCGGCCGGTTCGTCCCCATGCTCGGCCACCACGCTTTCTGCAACCAGGCGGATCATCGCAGGAGTGATGTCCCCGCCGTTGCGCCGGACTTTTTCAAGCTGGATGAACACCTCCCGTGCGGCTGAAACGGCCGCCTCAGGCCCCTCGATGCGAACCCAGCTCTCACGCGACGTCACCTGGGCGCCGCAAAGGTCCGCGATGATGCGCAGTCCGGCCAGGTCATGACCGAGCAGCCTTTGCAGGAACTGCGGGGTTTCGTAGGTAAGGGTTTCTATCATGGTCGTTCCTAAACGGCCCGGGGCCGCAGCGTGATCCATCATTCACTTCGGAAGGGTGCGGAAATCAGTGCTTCAAGCGTCCCTGCTGGAGGTTCTCCAGCACCACGCCCAGACCGCCGAAGACGATCACGAGGCCGATGGCCACGGCTGCGAGGAGGGCGTACATCACAATCACCGCCGGGATCGAGGCCAGCATGGTCTTCAGGATGATGACCACCAGACGCGCGAACGGGATGTCGATGTCGGTGATGGTCACGCCCTTCTGGCGGCCAGGATCGTTGGCTTCAGGAAGCTGCGGCGGCGGATTCATGCGGCTAAGGTCAACGATAACCGTAGGCCAACGCCCAGTACAAGCCTTTTTCCTTCCTGGAGGTGAGGGAGAACACGATGGTGTAGGTGCCGGTCTTTGGAGGGTTCACCCGCACGGAGGCAAACATCTTGTCGCTCTTGCCGTCGATGGTGATCTCCTTGCCCTTCTCATCATAGACCTTCAGCTCAAAGGCGACCTCATCATTCGCCGTGCCCAGCCAGAAGGCGTATTCGTTGCCCTTGAACATCTGGTGCTTGATCATCAGCTTCTGACCGCTCTTCACCTCGCCGTTCCAGTATTCCTCGCGGACGATGAAGCCCTGCTCGACGAACGGCATGGCTGCCTCCATGGCAAAGCTGTGGGCGTCGTCCACGGTGGCGGACGCCGGCAGGGCGGCGCAGGCCAGGAGGGCAAGTGCGGCGGCACGGAGATGGTGGAAAAGGCGCATGGCGGTGGGCTTGGGTGAGGGGTGCCGGACGCGGGGGGCAGGGCGGATGGGTTCACTTCGCGGCCTTGATGCCGTCGAGGAGCGAGTCACAGGTCTTGCCGATGTCCCGCACGGAGTCCTTGGTGAAGCCGTCCACCGCACCTTCCATCTTCGCCAGGATGTCCTTCAGGCCCCTGGCGATGTCGGACACGTTGCCGTGCTCCTTCACGGAGCCGGACATTTTCCCGATGCTCGCGATGAAATGCTCCACCAGCATCGGCTGGTTCAGCAGTTCCGCACGGTCGGCGGAGAAGTTCTTCCCGATCACGGATGTCACGCTCGCGGTGCCGCGCAGCCATCCACCCATGCTCACACACTGCGAAAGGTCGGCGTCCTTCATCTGCTCCATGGTGTCACGCACCGTCTTCTGGGTGAGGTCAAACTCCCGGCGGATCGAGGACCAGTCCTGCTTGTCCGCAGCGTCCAGGATGGCCTGGGCATGGGGCCGCACGGACTTGATCAGGCCCAGGGCGGTCGCGAGGTCGATCACGTCGCGTCCGATGTCCTTGACCGACTCCTTGTTCTCCGCCTGCACGGCGACGAAACCCTCGGCCACCGTCATGCCAAACTGCAGCGCCAGCTTGGTGCGGTCGCCCGTCCTGGGAAGGTCGATCTTGCGGATCTCCTGCTGCCAGTTCGGTTCGCCCAGCTTGTCGAGCACGCTGAAGATTTCGCTCGGCACCGGCACGACCACGTCATCGACCACCTGGCCTGGAAAGGCCCGCGGGTCGAATTCCTGCACTCCGGAGCCGGCGGCCTGGGCGCATAGCGTCGGGATGGAGGCAAGACCGGACGAGATCGCAAGCACCGTCAGGAGATGAAGGGGAAGGCGTTTCATGGATTTCAAAAGAAAGCGTCGATTGACCTCGCAGGCAACCGGTTTGACGGCGACGCAACATGGCTCCTTCTCGGAGCGTTCCACATCGTCCATGTTCCCTGAACTCACTGAAAACGACCGCGCGCTTTATGAGTGGCAGATGTGGGTGCCAGGGGTTGGCGAGGAGGGCCAGCGACGGCTGAAGGGCGCCTCGGTGCTCGTTTCCCGCGTCGGCGGACTGGGCGGACTGGTCGCCCTGGAGCTCGCCGCCGCCGGCGTCGGCAGGCTGGTGCTCGCCCATGGAGGCCCCCTTCAGATGTCCGACCTGAACCGCCAGCTTCTGCAAACCCGCAGCCAGGTCGGCAAGTCGCGCATGGAGTCCATCCTTCGCAGGCTGGGTGAGCTGAATCCGGACTGCGAACTCATTGGCATGCCGGAAAACATCTGCGCAGAAAATGCCGACGGGCTCGTCGCGCAGGCGGACATCGTGGTGGATGCCGCCCCGCTGTTTCAGGAAAGGCTGGCCTTGAACACCGCCGCACACTGCGCCGGCAAACCCATGGTGGAATGCGCGATGCACGGACTGGAGGCCAGCGTCACCACCTTCCTGCCCGGCCGGACCGGCTGCCTGGCCTGCTATGTGCCGGAAGTGCCGCCGAGCTGGAAGCGTCAGTTCCCTGTGTTCGGGGCGGTTTCCGGCACCGCCGCCTGCATCGGCGCCATGGAGGTCATCAAGCTCATCACAGGCATTGGCGAGCCCCTGGCGGGCGAAATGCTATGCATGAACCTGGAAAAGGTCAGCTTCCGACGCGTCAAGCTTCCCCACCGGAAGGACTGCCAGATCTGCGGCAAGTCCGGGTGACCCATCCTGACTGTCCTCAGCCACACGCTTGAAGCATATTCATCCCCGCCTAGCCTCCAACCAACCCCATGAAACTTCTCCTCATCACCCTCCTGAGCCTGGTCAGCCTGCCCGCCCTGGGCGGAATCGTTGAAAAACCTGTGGCCTACCAGGCGGGCGGGCTCGAGTTTGAAGGCTGGGTCGCGTTCGACGACCAGGGTTCTGCCAAACGTCCCTCCGTCCTCATCATCCACCAGTGGACCGGCGTCAGCGACAACGAAAAAATGCGCGCCCGAATGCTGGCTGAACTGGGCTACAACGTCTTCTGCGCGGATGTCTATGGCAAGGGCATCCGTCCCCAGCCCCCTGAGGCGGGAGCCGAGGCGGGCAAGTACAAGAAAAACCGCGCGTTGCTTCGCGAACGCGTCAACGCCGCGCTTCAGGTGCTCCTGAAGGACCCGCGCACGGACGCCTCCCGCGTCGCCTGCATCGGTTATTGCTTCGGCGGAACCGCCTGCATTGAAGCCGCCCGCAGCGGCGCTCACCTCAAGGGAGTGGTCAGTTTCCACGGCGGCCTGGACAGCCCGGCGCCGGAAGACGGGAAAAACATCAAGTGCAAGGTGCTGGCCCTGCATGGCGCCGACGATCCCTTTGTGACTTCGGCGGACATCGCCGCCTTTGAAAAGGAGATGAAGGATGCAGGCGTGGATTACCAGCTCGTCTCCTATCCTGGCGCGGTGCACGCCTTCACCCAGAAGGCGGCCGGCAACGACAACTCCAAGGGCGCCGCCTACAACGAGGCCGCTGACAAGGCCTCCTGGGAGGAGATGAAAAGGTTCTTCGCCAAGATCTTCGCGCGGTAAAAACAGCCTCAGGACAAAGTGATCACCTGCCCAGCCAGACGGTGCCGAGCGGCGGCAGGTCGATGACGATGCTCCAGGGCTGGCCCTGCCATTCCGTCTGCCCGGCGGGCATCGGCAGCGGGTTCACCATGCCGCTGCCGGCATAACAAGGAGCGTCGGTGTTGACCAGCTCCCGGTAGCTGCCCGGCTCGGCGACGCCGACGCGGTAACCCTTCCTGGGCACCGGAGTGGCGTTGATGATGCAGTAGACCTTGTCGCCGCAGGGCGACTTCCGCAGGAAGGCGAAGATGCTGTGGTCTCCGTCGCTGGCGTCCAGCCACTGGAACCCGCCGCCATCGTGGTCCAGGGCATGCAGGGCCGGGCGGGTCGTGTAGAGCAGGTTGATGTCGCGCACGAGCTTCTGCAAGGCAGCATGCTCCTCACCCATGAAAAGATGCCAGTCGAGGCTGCGCTCATGACTCCACTCCTGCCACTGGCCGAACTCGCCGCCCATGAAGAGCAGCTTCTTGCCGGGATGCGCCCACATCCAGCCGTAGAACATGCGCAGGTTGGCGAACTTCTGCCAGCGGTCCCCCGGCATCTTGTTGATCAGGCTGCCCTTGCCATGCACGACCTCGTCATGGCTCAGCACGAGGATGAAGTTCTCGTCATAGGCGTAGAGCATGGAGAACGTCGCCTCGCCGTGGTGGTACTTCCGGTGCACGGGATCCTCCTCCATGTAGCGGAGCGTGTCGTTCATCCAGCCCATGTTCCACTTGAAGCCGAAGCCCAGCCCGCCGGCCTCCGTGGGCTTGGAGACCCCCGGCCAGGCGGTGCTCTCCTCGGCGATGATCGTGCAGCCGGGATGCTTTTCATAGGCGAGCCGGTTCAGCTCGTGCATGAAGTCGATGGCCTCCAGGTTCTCGCGGCCTCCATATTTGTTAGGCACCCAGGCCCAGGGCTTGCGGGAGTAGTCCAGGTAGAGCATTGAGGCCACGGCGTCGACACGCAGGCCGTCGATGTGGAACTCCTCCAGCCAGTAGAGCGCGTTGGCGATGAGGAAGTTCCTCACCTCGGCACGGCCGTAGTTGAAGATCAGCGTCCCCCAGTCCTGGTGCTCGCCCTGGCGTGGGTCGGCATGTTCGTAAAGGCAGGAGCCGTCAAAGCGCGCCAGGCCGAAGGCGTCCTTGGGGAAGTGTCCCGGCACCCAGTCGAGGATCACTCCGATGCCCGCCTGATGGCAGCGGTCCACAAACTCGCGGAACTCGTCCGGATTGCCGAAGCGGCTCGTCGGCGCAAAGTAGCCCGTCACCTGGTAGCCCCAGGAGCCGTCGAAGGGATGCTCGGAGACCGGCATGAGTTCGATGTGCGTGAAGTTCAGGCTCTTCACATAAGGGATGAGGTCGTCGGCCAGCTCACGGTAGGACTTGGAGCGGTTCTTCTGTTCTGGAATGCGCTTCCAGGAGCCGAGATGCACCTCATAGATGCTCATCGGACGATGGTAGAGATCCTCGATGGCGCGTTTCTGCATCCATTCACCATCCCCCCAGCCGTATCGGTCAAGGTTGAAGACCAGGCTGGCCGTCTGCGTGCCATGCTGGCCGAAGAAGGCAAAGGGATCACTCTTCAGATGCACCGCGCCGTCAGCGCCCAGGATCTCGAACTTATAATGGGCCAGCTCGGCAATGCCCGGAATGAAGAGCTCCCACACGCCTTCGCGGTTGCGCATCGGATTCACACGGCCGTCCCAGTGGTTGAAGTCGCCCACCAAGGAGACACGCCTGGCATTGGGCGCCCAGACGGCGAACAGGACACCGTTGATACCACCCACGGTGCGTAGGTGGGCGCCCAGGCAGTCCCAAAGCTTCTGATGCGTGCCCTCCTTGAAGAAATAAATGTCCTGGTCACCCAGCAGCGTGCCAAAGGAATAGGGGTCCGCATGGCGCAGGGTACGACCATCCAGAGTCCTGATCTCCAGGTCATAAGCCTGATCCTTGAGCCCGGTCCTGCCCTCAAACAGCCCCTGGGGATGCACCCGCTCCAGAGGCCACGAGCCGCTGCCGTCGCGGGCAACCACGTTGACCGAATGCACCTTGGGCTGGAAGCTGCGGACCACGATGGCTCCGTCCGGCAGCACATGCCTTCCAAGAAAACCAAAGGGATCGCCGTGGCGCGCTTCGAGGATGGCATGAATCTCGGCGGTCAGGGTGTCTGGGGCGGTCATGTGATGGCGGATTCGTTAACTGCAAGCAGCAGTGGCTCAAGATGTTCCTGGCAGATTCTGACCATGTCATGGGTCTGCCGGAGTAGCGTTCGTGGGAGCCTGGGTTGGTTGACGGCAAGCCAACGCATGATCCGTGCCGAGATTTCGCCAGGCTCTTCATCAACGCGGAAATAGCAGCCATGAGACCCAAGCACCTCACGATGAACGGGCAGGTCGGAGCAAAAAATCGGCAGGCGGTGCGCCAGAGCTTCCAGGAGCGGCAGCCCAAACCCCTCCCCCTGGCTCGGAAACAGCAGCGCATCTGACAAGGCATAAAGGCTGCGCACATCCTCCTCGTTCAGAGCACCAGCCTCACCCAGGAAAAGCACCCGCTCCTCCATTCCCAGGGCCGCACTCAATGCCTTAAGCTCCGCAAGGTAGGCCAGCCCGTCGGCCTGATGCGGATCCGGCGCACCGGTGACGAAATAAAGCACGTCACAACCCGCACCTGCCAGGGCGGCGACGATCCGCAAGCCGAGCTCGATGTTTTTCCGGCGCACCAAGCGCGTGGGATGGACCAGGACCAGGTCCCTTTCCACCATCGGAAGGGCGGCCATGCGCGGTGTCAGCCCGAGCACCCTCGCCAGGTCGATGCCGTTCGGGATGACCCGAACGTTTTCCAGAGGCAGGCCGGTCGCGCTGGCATAATCCGCACGCCGCGCCTCGGACACGGCCACGGGCAGCATGGGCGGCAGGGGTTCCTGCCAGCAGACATGCGCATAGGCCGGGTTTGCCGAGCAGACATCGTGAATCCAGTTCACCCAGCGCACCTCAGGATGACCTTCGGCCAGGCCGTGCAGCTCCCGGGTCCATGCCAGGTCAAAGGGCATGTTCATGACATTGTGAACCAGGACGGCGTCAAAACTGGCGGCTCCGGAGCTGGAAAAAAGCCCGCCCGCCCCCTGACGGTCAAGCAGCACCACCTCATGCCCAAGCTTCCCCAGCGCCACCGCCTGATCGCAGATCACCCGCTCCACGCCTCCAATCACGGGAGGAAGGGTGTAATGAAGGATCGCTATGCGCATGAAGCGCCATGATGATCCCTGAAGACGAAGTTTGCACTTGGAAAGGCTGGCCACATTCTGCTAATCACAGGACATGTCAGGCCTCGCCCAGCTCGAACACCTCATCCCACTGCTCGACGACGAGTCCCCGGTCGTGCAGGAGGCGCTGCAAAGGGAGTTCACCAGCATGAGACGTGATCTGCCGGAAAGACTGAAGCATCTCAGCCGACCGCTTTCCATTGACGAGGAACGCCACGTCGGCCGCCTCCTCGAACCCGCTCGCCGGGCGGAGCTGGAGGAAACCTGGATGCGCTGGCGCTGGCTCGAAAGCTCTCACGCCCAGCTTGAGGAGGGCATCGCCCAGATCTCCGCCTACCTCAGCGGCTGGCGCACCCAGGCAGGCGACCTGGCCCAGCGCCTTGACGCCCTGGCTGAGGAGGCTTTCCGCGAAGGCGGCCGCATGGACGCCCGCGAGCTGAGCGAGTGGCTCTTCGCCATGCGTGACGGCACCGTGCGCTTCCGCGGCAACAGCAAGGCCTACTACCAGGCCAGCAACAGCAACCTCTTCTGGGTGCTCGACACCGGCCTGGGCAACCCCATCAGCCTTTGCTGCCTCTACCGCCTGCTCGGCCACCGCTTCGGGCTCGACATCCAGGGCTGCAACTTCCCCGGTCACTTCCTGGCACGCGTCGAGCTCAAGGGCCGAAGCTGGCTCGTCGACTGCTTCAACCGCGGCCGTTTCATGCTCGCCAGCGACGTCGCCAGGCATCATCCTGCCGCCAATCCCGCCCTCGAGGACGTCATCCGCCAGCCCGCCAGCGTCGACCAGATCCTGCTGCGCATCCTGCGCAATCTCGACGAAGCCTGTGAACGGACTGACAACCTGCCCCTGCGCCACCTCATGCGCCGGCTGGCATCGAAGCTCATGGACGACCAGGCCTGAGCTCCGCCGCCTTTATCGGGACAAGTCCCCCTGACAGAGCACACGAAAGCCGCTTTTCGACAGCGCATCACTGGCGATCTCCGTGTCATCACAGTGAATGGCAAGCAGCGGAAACTGGTTCGGCCGCACCAGCAGGGAATAACAAAATTCAATGTTCAGCTCCGCCGCCAGCAGGCTGGAGAGGCAGTCCGTCAGGCGGTGCCGGGACTCATTCAGCTCCACCACGACAATGCGGCACTCGGCATAGGGAATGCCGCGCTCGATGAACAACATGCAGGCCCCCTCGGGATCGCTCAGGATCAGGCGCACCAGGGTCATTTCCGTGGTGTCCTGCATGGAGATGCCGAGCACCTCGATCGAATGATCATGCAGCAGCTTGGTGAGTGCCATCAGGGCTCCGACACGGTTCTGCAGGAAAACCGAAAGCTGCCGGATGGCCACCCCCTCCTGCTGACGAACCGTCGTCTCCTGTAAGGGTGGGGATGAATCCTCGTGCATGGACCGCATCTTGCCTCACCGCCCCGCCTTATGCAAACATCAACCCGCCGGCCCGGTGGCGGAACGGCTTTCGTCAAACAAGGTCACCCGCAGCGGAATGGTGGCCAGCGTCCTGCCGCCCAGCGTGATGAGCCAGCGGTACAGGCCGGGCTTCTCCACCCGCAGGCGCTGCAGGTTCAGGACGATGTTGCGGGTGACAAACGGCACAAAGGCTCCCGGGAAGCCCACCTCCACCAGCGGCTCAAAGGGCGGCACGCATTCTTTTCCGGACGGATCCATGCAGCGGATCATAAACTGGTGATGACCGGCATCCGCAGGTTCGAAGACCAGCCGCACCACGAGCGCACAGGCTGGATGAACGACCGGAAACTCCCGGGCGCAAAGGGTGTCAAAGGCTCCCAGGATGCACAGCTTTCCGTTATAGTCGGAAGCCGAGTCGCAAAGGGTGGCAATTTGAATGGTCATGATGAACAGGCCGAAACTTCTCCCAGATCCACTGCACTACCTCATTCACGCCGGAAAAGCTTTCGGAAAAAGCCTCCCAGGGTCTTCTTCTCAGGCTGCGGCGGCGCAGGCGGCAGGGCTCGCCGCAGGGCGGCGTCCTCGGCGGCCGCGTTCGGGTCCAGATTCCCTTCATCCACGGCCACCGCCTGGGGCACGTCCTTCATCGCCGCCAGCAGTGGATCATCCGTCGACGCCCCCTCGTAGTACTTGGTGAAGACATCATGCACGATCGGCGCGGCGATCGCGCCACCGCTGACACGCTCCCCTGGCCGGCCTTCATAGACCACCGAATAGGCCAGCACCGGCTGACTGGCCGGAAGAAATCCCGTGAACCATGCGAGGTTCTGCTCCTTGGCGGGCTTCCACTGCGCCGTTCCTGTCTTGCCGGCGATCTGCACCTGCTTGATGCCAGCAGCCCGGCCGGTCCCTCCGTCCCCGGAAACCACGGCGACCATGCCCTTCACGACGGTGTCCCTGGCGATGGGGTCCAGGTTGATCTGGCGGCGCACCTTCGGCTCAAAGGCTTCCACCACCACCTCGCTGATGGTCTGGACCTGCTTCACCAGCAGCGGCTGGCGCATCACCACGCCGTCACCCAGCGCCGCCATGCACTGGCAGACCTGGAGCGGCGTGGCCGTCACCGCCCCCTGGCCGATCGCAATGTTCGCCAGTTCACCTCCCAGAATCTTGTGATCCGCGTTCGTCGGCAGGTTGCCACGTCCCTCGCCCTTCAGCGGAATGCCGGTGCGCTCGGCAAACCCCAGCCGCTGGGCCATGTTCGTCACGGCATCCGCACCCACGTCCAGGGCGGCCTGGTAGAACCAGGTGTTGCAGGAGCGCTTGATGGCCGTGATGACATTCATGTCACCCTCGTCGCTCTTGGTGTTGTGGTTGTGAAAGTAACGGTCTCCCACCAGCAGCGACATGCCGCAGTAATAGGAGGTGCTCGGAGTCACCTTGCCGCTTTCCAGCGCTCCCAGTGCCGTCACGATCTTGAAGGTGGAGGCAGGCGGGTACTCGCTGCTAAAGGCACGTCCATAAAGGGGGGTGCGCGGATCCTTGGTCAGCTCGTCCCAGCGCTGGGAACGGATGCCGAAGACGAACTCGTTGGGATCAAAGCCAGGGTTGGAGGCCATGGCCAGGATCTCCCCGTTGCGGACATCCATCACCACCATCGCCCCGCCGTTGCGAGCATGGCGCTTCAGGGCGTTCTCCGCATGCCGCTGAAGCCGGAAGTCCAGGGTGGTCACCACCGTCCTCCCGGGGGTGGGCCGCCTCAGGACCTCGTCCGCCAGCAGGTGTCCGTCAGCGTCAAACAGCAGGTTGATCTCACCCGGCGTGCCTTTCAGGACCGCATCAAAGCTCAGCTCCAGCCCCTGGCGACCCTCCATTTCCTCAAACAAGGGATCTCCGTCCATGATCGGGCCTTCAGGAAGCCGCCGGGTCTTGCCGGTGAAGCCCAGAATATGCGCCGCGCAGTCCTCCTTGGGGTACGCGCGGATGTAGGCGGGCTGCGGCAGCAGGTCGCCGCTGTCAAACAAAGGCTTCAGCTTCACCTGATCCTCGGGCGACAGCTCGACGTTGATGCCGTCCTCAATCGAAAACACCAGCGGCAGCCAGCGCCGGTTCTGATAATGGCTCAGCAGCTTTTCATCAGAAAGGCTCCAGTTCCGGCCCAGAATCCTGTTGGCCGCCGCGATTTTCTCCCTGGCATACCCCAGGATCTTCTCCGGCGTCGCCTTCTCCATGAAGGGAAAGTTCAACGCCAGATAATGCACCACACGGTTCTGTGCCAGCGCCACTCCGTTGCGGTCCACAATCAGGCCTCGCGGCGCCGGAATGCTCAGACGCATCGTCCGCGCCTCCTTCTGCGTGCTCAAGGTAGCCGCCAGATCCTTCTTCTTCTCGCCGGATCCAGGCTCGCCAGCCCCCGTGACCGGACTGGCCTTCGGCACCTCCTGTGCCAGGGCTGTGACGCACACAACCGTGACGGCAGGCACAAACCGGCGAATTCTGTCAGACAAGGATAACATGATGAAATGGAGCCGGAAGCCAAAACAAGGCCCGTTGCCAAGAATGACGGATGCCCGGTGTCGCGTCAAGGCACAGGTCTGCTGCAAACCCCGGCAGGTTTCAAGAATTAATCTTAAGTCATCCTGTGGCGCCACCTGCTACACTATACAATTTCACAGCTCCGATTGAACGGGAGACGATTATGGCCGACCTCATAGGGCCTTCCTACTCCAACCCACAACGCATGTCTGCTAAGCCCGCACTTCCCGCCAAAACCCTGACCAAAGATCTGTCCGCTGGGCTGGTGGTATTCCTTGTCGCCCTGCCCCTCTGCCTGGGGATCGCCCTTGCCTCCAACGCTCCCCTCTTCTCCGGCATCCTTTCAGGCATCATTGGCGGCATTCTCGTCGGCGTTCTCAGCGGCTCCCACACCAGTGTCAGCGGACCTGCCGCCGGCCTGACGGCCATCGTCGCCGCCCAGATCGGCAAGCTGGGCACCTTTGAAACCTTCCTGCTCGCCGTGATGCTCGCCGGTGTCATCCAGATCATCCTCGGCCTCTGCCGTGCTGGCTTCATCGCCGCCTTCTTCCCCTCCAGCGTCATCAAGGGCCTGCTTGCCGCCATCGGCGTCATCCTCATCCTCAAGCAGATTCCCCACGTCGTCGGCCATGATCCCGACCCCGAAGGCGATATGGCCTTCGAACAACCCGACCATGAAAACACCTTCACCGAACTCTGGGCCTCCCTCTCCGACATCCAGGGCGGCGCCGCCCTCGTCGGCATCCTCTCCATCGCCCTGCTCTTCTTCTGGGACAAGGTGCCCCGCCTCAAAAAAGGCCTCATCCCCGCCCCCCTCGTGGTCGTCATCCTCGGCGTCGCCGCCAACCAGCTCTTCCGCTCCCTGAAAAGCGGCCTGGAAATCAGCGCCTCCCACCTCGTCCAGGTGCCCGTCGCCAAGGACTTCGGCACCTTCCTCGGCTTCCTCCAGTTCCCGGACTTCTCCGCCCTCAACAACCCCGCCGTCTACGTCGCCGCCATCACCATCGCCATCGTCGCCAGCCTGGAAACCCTGCTCAACCTGGAGGCCGTGGACAAGATCGACCCCGATCAGCGCAGCTCCCCGCCTAACCGCGAACTCCTCGCCCAGGGCATCGGCAACACCCTTTCCGGTCTCGTCGGCGGCCTGCCCATGACCAGCGTCATCGTCCGCTCCTCCGTCAACATCAACTCCGGCGGCAGGACCAAGCTCAGCGCCATCTTCCACGGCATCCTCCTCTTCGGCTGCGTCCTTCTCGTTCCGGGCTGGCTCAATGAAATCCCCCTCGCCGCCCTCGCCGCCATCCTCCTCATGACCGGCATCAAGCTCGCCAGCCCCAGGCTGATCAGGCAGATGTGGGCCGAAGGCAGAAACCAGTTCCTCCCCTTCGCCATCACCGTCGTCGCCATCGTCCTCACCGACCTCCTCGTCGGCATCCTCATCGGCCTCGGCGTCAGCATCTGCTTCATCCTCCACAGCAACATGCGCCGCCCCCTGCGCAAGATGATGGAGCATCACGCCGCAGGCGACGTCCTCCGCATCGAACTCGCCCAGCAGGTCAGCTTCTTCAGCCGCGCCACCCTGGAAAAAACCCTCCGCGAGGTGCCCCGTGGCGGCCATGTGCTCATCGACGCCCGCAACACCGACTACATCGACGCCGACATCCTCGACATCATCCAGGACTTCCAGGCCAGCACCGCCTCCGCCCACGGCGTGAAGCTCAGCCTCACCGGCTTCAAGGACAAGTACGGCCAGCTCGAGGACCGCATCCAGTTCGTCGACTACAGCAGCCGGGAAATCCAGAGCTCCCTCACCCCCCAGCGCGTTCTCCAGCTTTTCAAGGAGGGCAATGAACGCTTCCGCGAAGGCCGCCAGTTCACCCGTGATGTCGGCAGGCTCGTCGACGCCACCGCCGCAGGCCAGTTCCCCATGGCCGTCGTCCTCAGCTGCATCGACTCCCGCACCCCCGCAGAGCTCATCTTCGACCTCGGCCTTGGCGACATCTTCAGCGTCCGCATCGCCGGCAACATCGCCCGCGACAAGGTTCTAGGCAGCATGGAGTACGCCTGCGCCGTCGCCGGCGCCAAGCTCATCCTCGTCATGGGGCACACCTCCTGCGGCGCCGTCAACGCCGCCGTCGACCTCATCTGCAGCAAGAAGACCGCCGCCGAGGCCACCGGCTGCGTCAACCTCGACTCCCTCATCACCGAGATCCAGCAGTCCGTCGACCTCTCCACCTGCAAGCCCGCCGACGCCTGGAAGGCCGGCGAAAAGGCCGCCTACGCCAACGAGGTCTCACGCCGCAACATCCTGCGCACCATGCGCAAGATCCGCGAGCGCAGCTCCACCATCGACAGCCTCGTCAAGGAGGGCCGCATCGCCATCATCGGCTCGCTCTATGACGTTTCCACCGGCGATGTAAGCTTCTTCCAGACCACCGATTCCAGCAGCGTGAAGCTCGACGTCCCGGTCGTCCAGACTGTGTGACCCGCATCACCTCAGCGGCCCGCCTTCTTCGCCTCCCTCCTGTGCTGCACCACCTCGATGAGGATCGGCAGGATGGAGACGAAGATGATCAGCAGGGACACCAGCTTGAAGTTGCTCTTGATGAAGGGCAGGTTCCCCAGCGCATAGCCCAGCAGGGAGATGCCCGCCACCCACAGCAGCCCGCCGCCGACGCTGAAGGCCAGGAAGCGTGAGTAATGCATCCGGCCGAATCCGGCGGTGAACGGGGCGAACGTGCGCACGATCGGCACGAACCGCGCAATGATGATCGCCCGCCCGCCGTGCTTCACGAAGAAGTGCTCCGTCTTGGTCAGGTAGTCCCGCTTGAACCAGGGCCGCGTCACCATCCAGGCACCGCTCCGCCGGCCTATCCAATAATTCAGATTGTCCCCCAGGATCGCCGCCGCCATCAGCAGCGGGATGATGAACTCGATCCGCAGCAGCCCCTGCGCCGCCAGCGCCCCCACCGCAAACAGCAGCGAGTCCCCCGGCAGGAACGGCGTCACCACCAGCCCCGTCTCGCAGAAGACGATGGCAAACAGCAGCACGTAGATCGCAGTCCGGTGCTGCTCGGCAAAGCCTTGCAGATGCTTGTCAACATGCAGGATGTAATCAATGAGCTGGGTCATGGGCGGCCCGATACTCGGTTCCGAAGGCCGTCCGGCAAACGAATTCTTGTCCCCGGATTCCCGCTTGCGGAGGTCCCCGCCCCCGGGACAACATCACCCCATGGAATCGCATCAAGTCATCCGGGCCGCCCTAGAGAAGGTCCACGTCAAGGAAGTGGCTGAAAAAATGGGCATCTCCCTCTCCCTTCTCTACAAGTGGGGCGAGGAAAGCGGCAAAAACGGCGGCAATTACAACCCCCTCGACCGTGTCCGGGACCTCTTTGAGCACACCCAGGACGAGCACCTCATCCAGTGGCTCTGCAACAAGGCCGACGGCTACTTCGTCAAAAACCCGCCCGTCAGCAGACGCCCCGGCCGCGAGGTCATGCCCGCCACCCAGCAGATCGTCCAGCAGTTCGCCGACCTCCTCGCCGCCATCAGCCACGCCGCCAGCGACAACTGCATCAGCAGGGAGGAGGCCGGGCACATCCGCCACGAATGGGACGAGCTCAAGCGCCTCACCGAACGCTTCGTCAAATGGTGTGAGCAGGAGGACTTCGTCCACCTCGCCGAGGACCTGAAGGTCAACCGCGTCGGCAGGGCCTGAACGCCGCCCTTCCGCCCGCCCCTGAAAGATCCGCCGCCGGTCATGCGATTGGTTATCCAGAACGGTATACCAAATGCACTCCCCGGCCCAACCCGCCTCACGCACCGACTCCGCCACCGCCGCGCTCCGCAGGCAGATCCTCAGCGGCGAGGCCTCCCCCGGCGAGCTCCTCGCCGAATCCGCCGTCGCCCGGCGTCTCGGGGTCAGCCGCGTTCCCGTGCGCGAGGCCCTCTTCACCCTTGAGCGCGAGGGCCTCGTTGAGTTCAGCGGCACCGGCAGGGCCTATGTGAAGGATCTCACACCCCGGGATTTTGAAGAACTTTTTGTTGTCCGCCTCGCGCTTGAACCCCCCGCCGCCAGGCTTGCCGCCCCCGCCCTGAGGCAGGATGCCGCCCGCCTTCTCGACAACCTCGCCGCCACACAACGCGCAAGAACTGTTCAACAGGTGACGCGGCTCGACCTCGACTTTCATGAGATTATTCTCACTGCATCCGGAAACACTCGCTTGCTGAAGCTCTGGTCTTCGATGCGTGGTGAGATGGAACTGTGGCTCGGACGCCTTCACCGCCACCATCAGTTCCAGACAAGCGAAACTCAGCGTGAAACCATCGCCGCACACACCGCCATCGTGCAGGGCTTCCGCACGCAATCACCTGCGGAGTGCGAACGCCTCATGCGTCAGCACATCCTCGGATGGCGCGAGTGGTTGCCAGCGATGGAGGTGCAGCCATGAAATGCCTCGCCTCATTCACCTTGCTGCTCACCGCGCACACGTCGCTTGCGGAGGATCATGCGTTCTTTGAGTCAAAGGTGCGGCCGGTGCTCGTGGAGCACTGCCATGAGTGTCACAGTGGTGAGAAGACAAAAGGCGGCCTCGCTTTGGACACGAAGCAAGGCTGGCAGAAGGGCGGTGACAGCGGGCCAGTCATCGTTCCGGGAAAGCCGGATGAGTCGCTGTTGATCAAAGCGGTGCGCTATCATGACAAAGACCTCGCCATGCCGCCGGAGAAGAAGGGTGGAAAGCTGCCGGAGGCGATCATCGCGGATCTGGTGGAGTGGGTTAAGTTGGGCGCACCGGATCCTCGTGTGTCTGCGGCGAAGATCGCAGGCATGAACGCCGAAGATGCGAAGTCATGGTGGGCTTTTCAGCCGCTGCCGAAGCCGGATGCATCCAAGAGCATCGACATCTTCATCGACGCCAAGCTCGCCGAGGCCAGGCTCACCCCCACGCCTCCCGCCGACCCGCGCACGCTCATCCGCCGCCTGAGTTACGACCTCACCGGCCTCCCGCCGAGTGCGGAGGAGGCGGAGGCGTTCGTCCGCGAATGCACCTCAGGTTCGTTAGTCGTCATTCGACATTCGTCATTGCAGGCGCTCATCGAGCGCCTGCTCGCCTCGCCGCAATACGGCGTGCAATGGGGCCGGCGCTGGCTGGATGTCGTGCGCTATGCCGACACGGCGGGCGAAAACACCGACCGTCCGCTCATGCATGCCTGGCGGTATCGAAACTGGGTCTTCGATGCCTTCAATCGTGACCTGCGCTACGACGACTTCGTGCGCATGCAACTCGCGGGAGACCTGCTCTTTGAGAAAGCGAGCGCGAAGCAGCGTGCGGAGGGCATCGTCGCCACGGGCTATCTCGCCATCGCGCGGCGATTCGGTCACGACATCGAAAAAGACATGCACCTCATGTTTGAGGATGTCATCGACACGCTGGGGAAGAACTTCCTCGGCCTCACCACCGGCTGTGCGCGCTGCCACGATCACAAATACGATCCTATCACCGCCACAGACTACTACGCGCTCTACGGCATCTTCAGCAGCACACGTTTCGCGTTTCCAGGATGCGAACCGAAAGGCCAGCCGCGTGACATGGTGCCGCTCATTACGCAGTCGGAAGTTGATACGCTGATGAAGCCCTGGCAGGAACGGAATGCGAAACTCGAAGCGGAGAAGAAAAAGCAGCTCGAAGCCACGAAAGCCGCCGGAGAGGCGCTGGTGAAGCTGGGGATGACAAGCAGCCAGGTGCTCGCCGATGCAAAAGTGAGCGAGGGAGCCAGCGTGCCGTTTGAGAGTCGCGTGCGTGTGCGCAAGGGCGAAGTCGTTCAGCTCGCGGTGTCCCCGAATGCCAGCCACGGTGCGGACAGCACCCTCATCGAGTGGCGCATCGCGCAGACGGATGGCACGAAACGTTCGTGGAGTGTGGCGGAGCTCGTTCCGGCCCTCATGAAGGGCAATCCGCATCTCGCGCACGATGGTGCGGCGTGGTGTTTCCTCGAAACAACGAGCGCTCCAGCATTCCTCACCGACAAAGGCGACTCCATCAGCGGCAACAGCGCGCTCAAGAAGTGGAGCAGCGGTGACACGCCATCCGTGTTCGTAAACTCGGCGGACCAGCAGGTGATGGTGTGGACCACGCTCGCCGCGGAGTCGTTCTTTGTGCATCCTGGCATCAACAGGCCCGTGGCGGTCGCGTGGATCAGTCCGCTCGACGGCGAGATCACGCTGAGCGGTCGTGTGGCCGATGTGCATCCGGGCGGCGGCGATGGTGTGGCCTTTGAACTCAAGCACATCGCTGCGCCCGAGTATGGACCTGCGCTCGCACACCTCGGCGCCAGCTTCAAGCCACTGGCCGGGCCCGAGCCGATGCCGGTGATCCCGGTCGCCTATGGGGTCATCGATGCGAAGGCGCAAAACGCCCGCTTTCAGCAGCGCGGCGATCCCGAGAAGCTCGGCGACGAAGTGCCGCGCCGCTGGCTGTCCATCCTCGGTGGCGAACAAGTGCCCACCAACTCCGGCAGCGGACGCAAGGAACTCGGCGACTGGATCGCAAAGTCACCCCTCGCCGCCCGTGTGATGGTGAACCGCATCTGGGAATGGCATTTCGGCCAAGGACTCGTGCGCTCCTCGAACGACTTCGGCGCGCGCGGCGAGAAGCCGACGCATCCCGAGCTGCTCGACTGGCTCGCGGCAAAATTCGCCGAGAGCGGCTTCAGCGTGAAATCCATGCACCGGCTCATCTTGAGCAGCCAGGCGTATCAGCGAGCCAGTGCCGCACCCGCCGCCGCTGACCCCGACAACCGTCTGCTCGCGCACTTCCCGCGCCGCCGCCTCACCGCTGAGGAGATGCGCGACAGCCTGCTCACCGCCTCCGGGCAGCTCGACCTGATGCCAGCGGAGGCGCATCCCTTTCCCGCCGAATCAACCTGGACCTTCACTCAGCACGGCCCCTTCAACGCCGTCTATGAGACGACCAAACGCAGCGCCTACCTCATGGTGCAGCGTCAGCGTCGGCATCCGTTCCTCTCGCTCTTCGATGGTGCCGATCCAAATGCCACCACCGCCGCCCGCCAAACCACCACCGTGCCCACGCAGGCGCTCTACTTCATCAACGATCCCTTCTTCCACGCCCAGGCAGATGCCTTGGCGAAGAAACTCGCGCCACTGCCCAATGACGACACGCGCATCATCGAAGCCTGGCGCATCCTCTTCCAACGCAACCCCACCGCCGCCGAAATGCAGCGCACGCAGGCCTTCCTCGCCAGTTACCCTGCTGATAACTTGGGCAAATGGGCGGCGCAGGTCCGCGTCCTGATGGCAAGCAATGAGTTCCTTCACATTGACTGACATGAACCCGCCACTCAACCGTCGCCACTTCCTCCGCTCCGCCGCGACGGGGTCACTCGTGTTTCCTGGCATCGTGCAGCAATTGCTCGCCGATAATGCGGACCCGCTTGCTCCGAAGCAGCCGCATTTTCCGGCGAAGGCGAAGAACGTCATCTTCCTCTTCATGACGGGCGGCGTGTCGCATGTGGACAGCTTTGATCCGAAGCCGGAGCTGGTGAAAGGGCACGGCAAGGAGATCAAAGCCGACCATCCCGAGATCAAAGGCCGCCCGGGATACGAGCGCATCTACCTGAAGCGACCGCAGTGGGAGTTCGCGAAGCACGGGCAGTGCGGCACGGAGGTCAGCACGCTGTTTCCGCATATCGCGGGCTGCGTGGATGACATTGCGCTGATCCGCTCGATGCACACCTCGCACTCGAATCATTACAATGCCACACTCGGCATGCACACGGGCTCGTTCGCTCAATCTCGGCCCAGCATGGGCTCGTGGGTCACTTACGGCCTCGGCACGCTGAACCGGAATCTGCCCGGCTTCGTGGTCATCGCGCCGAAGCAGACCTATGCAGGCACGCAGGTCTTCTCGAGCGACTTCCTGCCCGGCGCGTATCAGGGCACGCTCGTCGTTCCAGGCGCGGAACCGATCGCAAATGTGGCGCCACGCTTGCCGACGAGTCGCCAGCAACTCGAACTCGCCGCACTGCGCCAGATGAACGAGGATCACCTCGCCACACGAGCGGGTGATCCGCTGCTCACCACACGCATGCAGACCTTTGAGACCGCCTTCGGCATGCAGATGGCCGTGCCCGATGCGTTTGATTTCAAACAGGAGTCCGACGCCACGCTCACGAGCTACGGATTGCAGCGCGGGCAGACCACCGGCTTCGGCTGGCAATGTCTCGCCGCGCGGCGTCTCATCGAGCGCGGCGTGCGTTTCGTGGAACTCATCGACACCGGCTCCTCCGGCAACTGGGATGCGCACGGCGACATGATGACGCACGTGCCGCTCGCGAAGAATGTCGATCAACCCATCGCCGCGCTGCTGCGGGATTTGAAACAACGCGGCATGTTCGAGGACACGCTCGTCGTGTGGACCACCGAGTTTGGCCGCACGCCCTTCAACAACACCGCCGAGGCCAAGGGCCGCGAGCACCATCCGTGGGCATTCAGCTCGTGGCTCGCCGGAGCGGGTGTGAAACGCGGAATCGTCCACGGCGCGACCGACGAGATCGGCCTGCGTGCCTCCGTGGACCCCGTTCATGTGCGCGATTTCCACGCCACCATCCTGCACCTCATGGGCTTCGACCACGAGAAGCTCACCTACCGCCACGCCGGCCTCGATTTCCGCCTCACGGGCGTGGAGGAGAGCCATGTCGTGAAGGAAGTGCTCGCTTAGAACGATTCATCCAAAACATCCTAACACTTCATGAACACCCACCGATTCAACCGTCGAGCCTTCCTGCGTGGAGCAGGTGTCACCATGGCGCTGCCGTGGATGGAGTCCGTCAACGTCTGGGGCGATGAGCCGAAGAAGAACAAACCCGCCAGCGAGGCTCCGGTGCGCTTGTGCGTGACCTTCTCCGGCAATGGCTTCCAATCGAAGGAATGGTGGGCGAAGGGCGAAGGCAAGGCGATGGAACTCGGCCGCGTGCTGGAGCCGCTGAAGGACTTCCGCGAGCGACTGCTCTTTGTGCGCGGTTTGTATCATGAGGAGGCGCGCAAAGGGAACATCCACTCCTCGCAGACCGGCAACATGCTCTCCGGAGCCCCCATCGCGAGCGGTGGTGAGATTCGCAGCGGCACGAGCTTCGATCAAATGCTCGCCCAGACCTACGGACGCTCCACCAAGGTGCCGAGCCTCGTTCTGGCCTGCGAGAAGTCGAACCCGTCGGTCCACAAAAACTACTCGATGCTCTACAGCTCGCACATCTCGTGGAGTTCGCCGACAACACCCACGCCGCTGGAGTTGTATCCCGCGCTGGCGTTTGATCGTCTCTTCAAAGACGACGCCTCGCCCGCCGACAAGAGCGTGCTGGATGCCGTGCTGGCCGATGCGCAGGATTTGCGCCGCGACATCAGCGCCAGCGACCAGCGGAAGCTCGACGAGTATCTCGACAGCGTGCGCGAGGTCGAAAAGCGCATCGAAAACGCCGGTAAACGCGGCGAACTGCAAGGCTGGCGGCCCACGCTCGACAAACCGAACATGCAGCGCCCCGCCGATGGCATCCCGCAGGACATCGCCGAGCACATGAAGCTCATGTGCGACATCCTCGTGCTCGGTTTCCAGACCGACACCACGCGCATCACCACGCTGAAGCTCAACAACGACCACAGCGCCCTGCGTTTCCCGAACCTGCCCAGCGTGCAGCAGCCCGGCCACGGCATCGACTACATGATCCACCACCTGCTTTCGCACAGCGACGGCGAGGACTACCTCAAGGTGAACCAGCTCTTCATGGAGCAGCTCGCCTACATCGCGCGGAAGCTCGACAGCATCCGCGAAGGCGAGCGCACCCTGCTGGACAACACCATGCTCATGCACTGCTCCAGCATGATGGTCGGCGCGAAGCACAACAACGACGAACTGCCCATCATCGTCCTCGGCGGCGCGGGCGGTCGTCTCAAGAGCGGCCGCACCCTCGACTACAAAGACAAGCCCGAGCGCCAGCTCTGCCGCCTCTTCATGTCGATGATGGACAAGATGGACGTGCGCCCGAAGACCTTCGGCGATGCGAAACTCATGCTGGAGGAAGTGTGATGCGTTTCCTGCTCCACCTTCTTTTCGCAGCCTCGGCGCATGCCGTCGAGACACGCGCCATCCTCCAGACCTACTGCCTCAACTGCCACTCGACCGAAAAGCAGAAGGGCGACCTCGATCTCGAAGCCTCCGACATCCATAAAGAGCCGCACGTCTGGGAAAACGTGCTCGACCAGATGCAACTCGGCGAAATGCCGCCGAAGAAGGAGAAGCAACTCTCCACCGCAGAGAAAAAGCAACTCACCGACTGGGTGCGAGGCACCTTGGATCAGATCGCGCTCGCGAACGCGGGCGATCCCGGCCCCGTCGTGCTGCGGCGGCTGTCGAACATGGAATACACCTACACGCTGCGCGATTTGACCGGCGTCGAGTCGCTCGATCCCGCACGTGAGTTTCCCGTCGATGGCGCGGCAGGCGAAGGATTTACCAATACAGGCGCGGCGCTCGTCATGTCACCCGCGCTGCTGACGAAGTATCTCGACGCGGCGAAGGAAGTGGCGGCGCATGCGGTTTTCACGCCGCATGGCATGCGCTGGTCGGCGAGCACTTCGGCGCAGGATTGGACGGACGAGTCTCTGGCACGCATCCGAGGCATTTATGCGAAACACACGACCTCCGGAGAGTCGGCGCAAACCGTCGCGCAGGGCATCAAACTCGACACGGGAACCGGCAGCGGGCGTTTGCCTCTCGCGAAGTATCTCGATGCTCTTCAAGCCCGAGGCAGAGCGGACGGTTTGAGCCCGAAATACCTGCAAATCCTCCGTGAAGCGCTCACGAGCACGAAACCATCCGTTTTGCTCGATCCGCTGCGGGCGAAGTTTCGCGCGAAGAAGCTCACCGCAGCCGACATCGAGCCCTGGCAGCAAGTTTTGTGGCGATTCGCCAACGTGGGCCACATCGGCAAGGAAAACGGCCCAAAGGCCTGGCAGGAGCCGGTGACGCCGCTTACCTCGAATCACGAGATGCGCGTCAAACTCACCTCCGGCCGTGATCTGACGCTCTATCTGACCACCACCGACGCAGGCGATGGCAGCGAGAGCGATGAAGTCATCTGGCAGAATCCGCGCCTCGTCGCTCCCGGAAGGCCTGACTTGCCGATCAACGGCCTTCCCGCGCTCGTGAAGCATCTCGAAGCGCAGCGTGAGAGAATCATTGCGAATACGGAAAAGTGTTTGGATGCCATCGCCAACAACAAGCACGGTGATGAGCGTGCTTTGATGGCCGCGTGGCGTGAATACCTCGGCCTTGGCACCACCAAGCTCGAGCCGTTGCTGACAAAGAAGATGCTGGGCACGCCGGATTATAACTTCATCCAAGGCTGGCAGGCAGAGCAGGCGCTCAGCGTGCTCGCGAACTCGTCCGATGCCACCGTGCGCACGCCGGGCGTGATGAAGGCGCACAGCGTCGCCACGCATCCGTCGCCGACTCGTGCCTCGGTCATCGCGTGGAAATGTGAAAAGGCCGGCACGCTCCGCATTCACGGCGATGTCTCCGATGCGCATCCCGAATGCGGCAACGGCGTCACCTGGGCGCTCGAAGTGCGTCGCGGTCACACCAGCGAAGTGCTCGCGAAAGGCGAAACCAAAGGAGCGAGCGTCGCCAAGATGGGGCCTTTCCAGAACGTGCGCGTCGAAGCCGGTCAGGTCGTCGCGTTGATCATCGGACCGCGTGATGGAAACCACGTTTGCGACCTCACAGCGGTGAATTTGACACTCAACGATGGAACCAAGACCTGGGACCTCGCGAAAGATGTCTCCCCAAACATCTTGAAGGGTAATCCTCATGGCGCGTGGCATTTCCTCAGCCAACCCGCGAGCCTCGAAGCCGCGCCCGATGTGCCCGCACCCATTGCGGAGTGGCGAAAGAAGCCTTCAACGGAACTCGCGGTGAAGGTGCGGCAGTATTTGGAGAAAAACTTCCCGCTCAACTCACCGCTGCTGCGGAGCTTTTTGAATGATCGGTCGGATCGGACCCATCCGACCGATCTGATGGCCAAAGCACCGTCGGTGCTGGAAGTGAAGATTCCTGCCGCACTCGCGAATGGCACGGAATTCGTCGTGAACGGCAAACTAGCCTCCAAAACGTCCGGCAGCGTGCAGATGCGCGTGCTCACCGAGAAGCCGGATGCTTCAAACCGCCTCGTCGCGGGCAAATCGGAGACGGGAGTCAAAAACGGCCAGTGGAGCGACAACAACCTCGTCACGCAGCACAGCGCGCCGATCATCGTGAACGATGCCAGCGAGGCACGCGGGCGCTTTGAGGCCGCTTTTGATGATTTTCGTGCCTTGTTCCCCATGGCGCTCTGCTACACGCGCATCGTGCCGGTGGATGAGGTCGTCACGCTGACGCTGTTTCATCGCGAGGACGAGCCTTTGCGTCGTTTGATGCTCTCCGAGGCCGAATCTCATGAACTCGACCGCGTCTGGGACGAACTGCTCTTTGTCAGCGAGGCCCCGCTGAAGCAGGTGGATGTCTTTGAGCAGCTTTTCCAGTTCGCCACCCAGGATGCCAAACCCAGCGCCTTCGAGCCCATGCGCGAGCCGATCCTGAAAGCCGCCGCCAGGTTCAAAGAACAGCAGAAGGCCGCCATCGGGCCCCAGAAGGCCGCGGTGCTCTCTTTTGCCGAAAAGGCCTGGCGGCGTCCGCTCACCGAAAAGGAGGTCGTCAGCCTGCAAGCCTTCGACCCGCGGCTGATGCTCGTGCGCGTGCTCACTTCACCTGCGTTTTTGTATCGCGGTGAGAAGGCACCTGCAAAAACAGGGCCTGTGAGCACGCAGGAGCTCGCCACGCGCCTCAGCTACTTCCTCTGGTCCTCGTCGCCGGATGACGCACTGCTCTCCGCAAAACTCCAGGACACCGAAGTGCTGGCCGCCGAGGCGCGCCGGATGCTGAAGAGCGACAAGGTGCGCCGCCTCGCCCTCGAGTTCGGCTGCCAGTACCTCCACGTCCGGGATGTCGCCACCCTTGAGGAAAAAAGCGAGCGGCACTTTCCGGCCTTCGCAGGCCTGCGTGGCGACATGCAGGAGGAGGCCGTGCTCTTCTTCACCGACCTTTTTCAGAACGACCGCAGCGTGCCCGCCCTGCTCGATGCGGATCACAGCTTCATCAATCCGGCGCTGGCAAAGCACTATGGCATCACGCTCATGAAGGACGGCTGGCAGCGCGTCAACCAGATGCACGACCATGGCCGCGGCGGCATCCTAGGCCTGGCCGCCGTCCTTGCCCGCCAGTCGGGGGCTTCACGAACGAGCGCCATCCTGCGCGGCACCTGGCTCAGCGAGGTCGTCCTTGGCGACAGGCTTCCCATCCCGCCCAAGGGCGTGCCCGTGCTTCCCGAGGAGCCGCCGGAAGGCCTCACCGAGCGCCAGCTCATCGAGCGCCACAGCCGCGATGAAAACTGCGCCGGCTGCCACCGCCGAATCGATCCTTTTGGTTATGCCCTGGAGGGCTTCGACGCCATCGGCCGCGCCCGGGAGGCCGACACCCGCGCCACGCTTCCCGACGGCAGCCAGGTCGACGGCCTCGCCGGCCTTCGTGACTACCTGCTCACGAAGCGTCGTGACGACTTCGTCCGCCAGTTCTGCCGCAAGCTCCTGGGCTATGCCCTGGGCCGCAGCATCCAGCTCTCCGACAAGCCGCTGATCGACCAGATGATGAAGGGTGACCTTCGGACTGGCCGCCTGGTCGAACAGATCGTGCTCAGCCGCCAGTTCCGCGAGGTCCGCGGCGCCGGCCCCGCTGACGGACGCTGAGCCGAACGGTCACTTCCGCAGGGAGGCGCGGAACTTCTCGAACTCCGCCCCGCCCTTGCGGGCGCCTTCGACATACTGCGCCATGGCGTTCACATGCCGGGAGAACTCAGCCGCGTCGATCCAGTTGTTTTTCACCCACACGCCGTCGGCGTTGCAGGACTTCATCGCCGCCCTGGCCTTGTCGAGCGCGCCCTTGGCACGGCTGGTCCAGCCCTTCTCCGTCGCTGGCAGGGCACGCTTCTCCAGCAGCTTTTCACGCGACTCCTTCATCAACTCCTTCAGCTTGGCGACATCCCTCGCGATGTGGTCCATCTTGAACCCGTAGTGCGTGGGCAGGTTCGAGTCGTCATAGGTCAGCTCATAGCTGTCCTTCACAAAGTACAGCGGCCTGTTGGTCTGCAGTTCGTAGAAACGCGCATACTGGCCGTCCGGCAGGGCGGAGCGCCCATACCACGCAAAGGCGTCGGGCAGCGGCTTGAGGAACTTTTCATCCCCCGTCACCACATAAAGCTCATGCAGCGTCTCCATGGCGCCGATGCTTTCCCCGCCGGTGACGCAGGGCGGCTCAAACTTGCGCGCCCAGACCGGCTCCATGTCGTGGTTGTACTGCTGGGCCCAGCCACGCTGGGGCCCGGGCATCTGCGCCAGAATGAGGAAGTCGCCCACCTTCTTCGCGCTCTCCAGATACCGCGCGTCGCCGGTGATCTCATGGGCCCGCAGCATGACCTGGGCGGCCCTCTGCAGGTTGCCGTCGTTGAGGGTGTAGAAGCTGGTGTACTTCACGTTCGGCCACTTCCGCGGCCACTCTTTTGGATAGGCCGCAGGCTTCACCGGCGTGGCGGGGTCCGCCGGCCCGCTGAACTGCTGCGGCCAGGCCCCGTTGGGAAACTGCGCCGCCAGCAGGCTGTCCAGGCCGAACTTCACCGCCTCCTGCAGGACTGCATCGCCCCTGCACTCGGGAAGATGCGCCAGCTCCAGCAGGAACAGCAGGGCCGACTGCGTCTTGTTGTCATCCAGCGTGCTGGTGTTCCGGCGCCTGCCCTGCTCCTTGTCACCCGCCAGCACCTGCTGGTGCAGCCAGTACTTCTTCGCATGCTCCCCGGCAAAGTCGAAGTCGTCATCCCATCCGCCACTGGCAAGCTGACATTCCACCAGCGCCCTGCCAGCCGCCTTCGCCGACTCCAGAAACTGGACGTCACCCGTGGCCGCGTACGCCTTCACCAGCGCGAGCCCCACCGTCGTGGTGCCGGGCGGCTGGATGGAGATCAGGGTCTTCGACTCGCTGTGCTCCGTCCTGCCCGCGCTCAGGTCCGTCTTCCAGGCCGAGGCATAACCGCCGTGCACGGCCAGCCTGGAGCTGTAGAAGGCCGCGGCCTTCTTCATGGCGGCCGTCACCTCCGCCGGATCAGGGGCGGAATCGGCGGCGGCCAGGGTGAGGGGCAGAAGGAGGAGGGCGTGGAAGCATTTCATGGCAGGCCGGTGGGTGCTGACCGGAACGGCGGAACGCCCCCGACCTTTCGAAATCCGGCTCCCGGGCCTGGAAACCAGGCCCTGAAGGCGTTTGCAAACAGGCCCGCGCGGAGTTTGTCATCAGAACCACCCTGGTTCGCCGCGTAACCAGAAGTGCTCCAGCCATGAAAGCCCTCCTCGCCGCCTCCCTGCTCCTCGTCTCCGCCGCCGCCCAGGCCCTTGAACTCCGGCAGGGCGACGTCATTGCCCTCACCGGCGGTTCCAACATGGAGCGCACCCGGCTCAACGGCCATCTGCACGCCTCGCTCGTCGCCGCCAGGCCGGAGCTGCGGCTCAAGGTCCGCAACTTCGGCTGGGAGGGCGACACCGTCTTCGAGCAGTGGCGCGACGGAGGCAATTATCAGAACCTCGACCCGAAACGCGCCGCAGCGGAACGCCGCATCAGCGCTGAGACCGGCACCGACAGCTGGCGGCAGCAGCGCGACTGGCGCCAGCAGCTTTCCGAGGCAGGCGCGACGGTGGTGCTCGCCCAGTTCGGCCAGATGGAGTCGCTCAACGGCGAGGAGAAGCTGCCGCAGTTCATCGCGGCCTACGAAACTTTGATTCAGGATTTCGCCGCCGACGGAAGGCGCGTGGCGCTTGTCGAGCCCGTCGCCTTTGAAGACCCCATGGCCGGCCGCAACACGGCCCTTTCGGCCTATGTCACCGCCATCGGCAGGCTTGCCGTCAGGCTCGGCCTGGACTTCATCCGTCTCGACGTCGAGGGCGCCGGCCGCGGCGGACTGACCACCAACGGCTTCCAGCTTTCCGACAAGGGCCATCTTTTCCTGGCCGGCAGGATCGTCTCCGGCCTTGGCCTCAAGCCCGTCAGCAACGAGGCCGCCCGCGCCCAGGTGCTCGAGTTTGAACGACTGTGGTTCGACTACTGGCGCCCGATGAACTGGTCCTTCCTCATGGGCGACCGCACCAACGTGCCCTATTCACGCGACTGGAAGGATTCCTCGAAACGCCTGTTTCCGCAGGAGATGCAGGATTTCCTGCCGCTGCTTGCCCAGGCCGAACAAAACATCTGGGCAGCCCTTGAGGGGAAGCCGGTGACGCCGGTGGGCGTGCGTTCATCGATCCCGGTCGAGCCACCCACAGCGAAGCCGCAGTCGCCCGAGGAGGAGCTGGCCTCGTTCTCCATCATGGACGGTTTCGCCGTGAACCTGTTCGCCAGCGAAAAGGACGGCATCATCAAGCCGGTGCAGATGCGCTGGGACGAACGCGGTCGTCTCTGGGTCGCCTGTGCGGTCAGCTATCCGCAGATCAAGCCCGGCGAGAAGGCCAACGACTATGTGCTCGTCTGTGAGGACACCGACGGCGACGGACGCGCGGACAAGTTTCACAAGTTCGTCGAGGGCCTGTTCATGCCGGCGGGCCTTGAGCTGGGCGACGGCGGCCTCTATGTGGCACAGGGCACCGACCTGCTGCACTTCAAGGACACCGATGGTGACGACAGGGCGGATACAAAACGCCTCGTGCTCGGCGGCTTCGGCACGGCCGACTCGCACCAGATGATCAACTGCATCAACTGGGGCTTCGGCGGCGAGTTGTGGTTCACCCAGGGCCATCACATTTACTCACGTGTCGAAACCCCCTTCGGTGTCGAGACGCTGAATCGCGCCGGGGTCTGGCGCTGGCGTCCGCGCACCGGCCATCTCGATCCGTTTTTCCAATGGTCCTCCGCCGGGGCGAACTGCTGGGGCGTGACCACCACCGAATACGGCCAGCCGTTTCACAAGAGCGGCGCAAACATCGGCAGCTGGTTCAGCACGCCCGGCCTGGTGCGATCCAACCTCGCCGTCAACGCCCAGGCGATGAACCTCTGCCTCGCCCCCATCAAGCAGGTCGGCCAGGAGTTTCTGCACAGCAGCATGTTCCCGAAGGAGATGCAGGGCCGGGTCCTTATCGGAGGCTATTACGCCAACCTGCTGGAATGGCATGAGCTGAAGCTGGAAAACGGCCTGTTCAGCACCACGCGCCTGCCGAACATCATCGAGACCAAGAACAACGTCTTCCGCCCGGTCGAGGTGCGCATGGGTCCGGACGGCGGCATCTATGTCGCGGACTGGTACAACCCGATCATCGGCCACTATCAGGCAAGCTACCGCCACCCCGACCGAGACAAGGAGCACGGCCGCATCTGGCGCGTCACCTGGAAGGCGGGCGAGAAGGTCAAGCCGTCCAGGCTCGCCGGAGGCTCCGTTGCAGAACTTTTGGAGCAGCTGGACTCCAAGGAACGCTGGGCCTGGTATCAGGCCAGGCGTCTGCTCATCGGACGTGAGACCCAGGAGGTGGTCGCCGCCCTGGATGCCTGGACGCCGAAGCAGGACGGTTATCGCAGGCTTCAGGCACTGTCGCTTTATGAGGCTCATGAAACACCGCGCCCTGAACTGCTCAAGGCGCTGCTGCGCGACGCCGACGCACGCATCCGCGCCTACGCCACACGTGTCATCGGCACCTGGGCCCGCGACGGCCGTCTGCCGGGCGCCCTGGAGCTGCTCGAAACACAGATCGCCGACGATGACGCTCTGGTTCGCCTGGAGGCCATTGTGGCGGCCAGCTATGTGAATGACGCCCGGGCGGCAAACGTGGCGGCGCGCTCTCTCGACAAAGAGTTCAATGGCTATCATCTGCACGCGCTCACCAAGACGCTGCATGTGCTCAACCCGCTGTGGTCGTCGAAGCCGTCCTTTGAAAAGGACGAGCACCTCATCTTCGCGCTCCAGAACGGCTGGGTGGAGAACAACCCCGATGACCTGAAAAACCTCAGCGGTGCGGCCATCGCCTACAATCCCAGCTCGAACGCCAGGGCCGCCGCCATCATGCGCGAACAAATTGCACGACACGAAGGCGACCCAGGCCGCCAAACCCGCTGGCTGAAGGCGCTTGCCGGTGCGGCCACCGGTGAGGATGTGGCCTTCATCTTCCAGCGTGCCGGTCAAAACGCCGCCGTGCTCGCCGCCTTGAAGGCCGCCAGGCCGGCGGACGCGGAGAAGCTGCTCGCCCCTCTTTTTGAATCCAAGGACGCCGCAGTGCGCGCCCAGGGCATCCGGCTTGCCGGCGCCTGGAAGGTCGGAGCCTACACGGACAGCATCCGCCGGCTCGCCCTGGAACAGAACCAGCCCCAGGCGCTCGACGCGCTCATCAGCCTGAGGCCGGACGAGGTCGTGACGCAAACGCTGGGGAACCTCGGCGACGGCGCCAGGGCCGCAAGGCAGCTCTCCGCGATCGTGGCACGCAGCGAGGGCCACGCCGCCCTGATGCGCGCCCTGCAGAAGCCGGACGCGCTTACCCAGGCGGAGGCCAGGTCCGTGCTTCAGGCGCTGAACTCCATCGGCCGCAATGACGCGAAACTGTCCCCGCTGCTCATGAAGCTGGCCGGCATCAACAGCGCGCTGCCCGCCTACACGAAGGAATACATCGCCAACCTGGTGAAGGCCGCGAACACGTTCGGCAACGCCGACGAGGGGAAGAAGATCTACGAGGCCGCCGGCTGCATCGCCTGCCACACCCCGGGTGCCGCCCAGAGCAAGATCGGTCCTGACCTCAGCGCCATCGCGCGCGGCCTGCCGATCGACATGATCATCACGGAGGTTGTCTGGCCCGCGCTGAACGTGAAGGAGAACTACGAAGCCGCCACGGTCACGCTGAAGGACGGCACGGTCATCACCGGCTTCAAGCAGACTGAAACCGCCGACGCCATCGGCATCCGCGACATGACCACCGGTGTCGTGAAGTCGATCCCGCGCGCCGAGACGCAGAAGATCCAGACAGGCGGCACGGTCATGCCCGACGGCCTCGTCGCCGCGCTGAACGAACAGCAGCTCGCCCACCTGATCAAGTACCTCAGCGGGCTTGGCAAATAGACGGCCCGATGAAAAACGGCCCTGCCGGCGGAGTTACAGCGGGGCCGCCATGAGATTCCTTCACCCCTGCCTCAAACTCCTGCCCGTCCTCCTCCTTGCCGCCAGCGCCGCGGCGGCGGACAAGCCTAACGTTTTATTCCTTCTCAGCGACGACCACAGCTACCCGTTCCTGAGCACCTACGGCAGCCCGAACGTCAAAACGCCGGTCATCGACCAGCTCGCGGCGGAGGGCATGAAGTTTCACCGGTTCTTCACCAGCGCCCCGCAGTGCGTGCCGTCCCGCGCGACGCTGATGACCGGCCGTTCGCCGGTGGCCGCGAGGATGACCCGTTTCTCCGCACCCCTGCCCCGTGATGAAGTCACGCTTCCGGAGCTGCTGCGCAGCGAGGCGGGTTATTACACCGGCATCTGCGGCCGGAGCTTCCACCTTGACGGCGCTACCAAGACCGGCCCCTCCTCCGCCCAGGTCTTTGAAGAGCATCACCTGAAGACCTTCGCCGACCGCGTGGACTTCCTCAACACCTGCTCCGACAACGAGGTCGCCGGCCAGCTCGCCGCCTTTCTCGACAAGAAGCCCGCCGGCAAGCCCTTCTTCATGTGGGCGAACTTCAGCGACCCTCACCATGTCTGGAACGCGCCTGCTGAATTCCGGCCCGATCCCGCCTCCCTGACCCTGCCCGCCCACTGGCCCGACCTGCCCGGAATGCGCGAGCAGCTCGCGGATTACTTCGCCGAGATCAACCGCGTGGACCGAACGGTCGGCGTCGTGCTTGAGGAGCTGAAGAAGCGCGGACTCATGGACAGCACCCTCATCATCTTCTGCGGCGACAACGGCGCGGCGCTGCCGCACGGCAAGGGCTCCCTCTATGACCCGGGCTCCAACGTGCCCTTCGTCGTCCGCTGGCCCGGCGTGCTGAAGCCGGGTGGCGACAGCCGAGCCCTCATCAGCGGCGAGGATCTCGCCCCCACCCTGCTGGATGCCGCAGGCGTCAAGCCCGGCGCCAAGATGAGCGGGGTCAGCTTCCTGCCATTGCTCAAGGGTGAAAAGCACACGCCTCGCAGGCACGTCTTTGTTGAGCGCGGCCCGCACGGTTCCGCGCCCGTGACCGTGAACATGACCAACGCCAGCTATGACCTCGGCCGCGCGGTGCGCAGCGACCGCTTCAAGTTCATCTACAACTGCACCCCCTGGCTGCCCTACTCACCCGTGGACTCGGCCGGTGGCGCCGGCTGGCGCGAGATGCAGGAGGCCAACTCCGCCGGCAAACTCTCCGCCGGACTGCGCGCCACCTACTTCACCACCCCCAGGCCGGTGTACGAACTGTATGACCTCGAAGCCGACCCCTCCGAGCTCAACAACCTCAGCGGCAGGCCCCAGTTCGCCCAGGTGGAGCGCGAGCTGCGCGAGGCCCTCGCTGAAAAGATGATCCTCGACTGGGACTACCTGCCGCTTCCTGACCTCATGACCGGTGATGGCAGTCAGGCCAGGAAGGGCAAGGGCAAGGGTAAGGGAAAGACCGGGAAGTAGCAGGCCCGGCTTCCTGCGTTTCCAATCCCCAGGCCTGCCAGGCAGGCGACATTCGACATCAATCCTTCCGGATGCCTCCACGCTGGCATGCGCTGCATCGCCTGCTTGGACTGCGGAAGCCTGCTGCCGCTTTCATCCCGCAGCCCTGCTGCGGTGGCGCAAGACTCCGCTCCACCCCTCAACCTCCGAACCACCCGCTCGCAGACCTGGCATGCCCTCGAAACTCCAGGGTCGTTCACGCCAGCAGGGCTGGCTCAGGAAAGCGGCAGCCCAGCTCTGAGCTTTACCCACAAGTCAGGAGATAGAGGTTGTACGCTGCTTGCCGTGGCTATCTTCGTGCGGGTGTCCAACCCACCCCGCCGCCCTGTTCGCGCCACCCGTTCATCCGC
>JBIJBP010000250.1:0-3712 GCA_044345155.1 Prosthecobacter sp.
CACCTGGTGCTGGAGCAGGCGGTGGAGGAAGGGTCGCCGCACACGCTGGATGCCGTCACGGCGCACCGTCAGGGGCAGGAGAACGTGCGTGGGCTGTTTGCCTGGATGCAGGACTGAGGCGGGTCTTGCGTTGAATGGAACACCGCAGAGAGGGATGAGCGCAGAGAGGGCGCTAAATGCCTGGCATGGTTTCCATCCCGGTGCGGAGCTGCGGAGATACGGAAAGCCGCACACTCCCTTGCGGTGGGGGGGAGCGGGCGGAGCACTTCGGCGGTGGGCAATGGGCGGAGCCGCGAGCTTTGCGAAGCGCTGGAGCTATGGGAGGCCGGTTGCCTACTGCGTGACGAGTTCGCGGCCTTGCCGATGACTGCCCAGCTCAGGCTCCGGCGGGGTGGGAGGACGCGTTGCAGGCTGTGTGCGGCTACTTGCTAGAAGCGTTGGCTTCAAAAAACAATGATGCACGGTCAATGACGTTTGTGGCACTCAAAATTTGGTTGGCCGCGCTAAACATCGGGTAATTGCGGAGTGCATTGGTCTTGATCAGCTCTGCTCCGATTGCCTCAATGGTGTCATAGCCAATCTGATGCTTGGCGGACTCCTTCAAGGCGTTTGTCTCGTCGGACTGTATTCCCTTCGAGCCGCGCAGCTTGGCGTGGTAGTGCATCATGGAAGTCACAGCAGCCTCATTCTGTGCGAACTGTAGGGTTGCTGCAATTAAAGCGCCTCCCCAGATTCGTTCCCCGTCTGCCATCATCCAGGCAGGAGAGGTGACAACATTGCTTTTAGCATCTCGCGTGAGCACAAGTTGCACGGCCACTGCAGCGTCAACCAGCGATGGCTCTGAGCGCAGCCAAGCCTTCATTTCCTCGGCAGTAACCACGCTATGACGCATCAGCAAACTCGCGGCCATCTTCTTGACGAGGGGATTGTCTGACTGAGTGGTGGCTCGAAGCAGGGCAATCTGCTCTTTGGTTAGCGTAGGACTCTCAAAGGCATGTTTGTTCTCCAGCCGCCAAGCGGTGGCCGATGCTATCTGCAATCCCCATCCATCAGGAACGATCAGCAAGTCAGCGAACTGTGCTCTGCCCTGCTTTGACGCATCAAATCGGAACGTAACTTCTCCTTCATGGGCAAAAGGATCAAAGCCAGCTTCGGTCAGGCCTTGGTATGCGGTGTAGTGCGGCCCGTGCCATGCATTTCCAGGAACAAGCTCATCCCATTTTATCGAGTCAGGCACTGGTATAGCGCCAATCGTGGCCTTGTTGACCCTGAGTTTGAAGCTCATGAGTTGAGGGCGTTTTGGTGGATTGGTATTGTATCTGGGATCGCTAGCCATGTATGGCGGAAGCGATTGTTTGGCCTCAGCTATGCTCGCAAAGATGAGGTCTGATGGAAGCGATTGATCTGCGATTTTCTGGAGCAGCAAGTAGCCGTCTCGTGAAGCGCTGAATATGCGTTGAAGTTCGCCATCCTGCACGCGTTCCGAGAGCTTCCTGGGTTCAGCGGCCATCATTGGCAGAGACGCGATGACAAGAGCGATGATGCAATTTGATGTGCTCATAAAGATCAAGGATGAAGGTTGGTGTTTTGGTTTCCGTCCTGCCACTGGTAATTGGCTGGGTTTGCCCCACGTTGATTCGCGGTTTGACCTGTAACTACTGGCACTGTGTCAGGTGCCTTATGATTTCCACCTGTGGGCTGCTGTAGGCCGCTGGCAGAGCTGTCTGCGTGGAACTTCCAGTCCACTTGCCGGATTGGGACAACAGAAGGTGGATTGGGGAGCCAACCGGTGTTGTCAGCATCGGCAACACCAAGCCAGAGAAGGAAATCGTCCTGGATGACTGTCTTCTCCCATTGATAGTCCACCGTCACAGGCCAAGTCTGATTGCCTTGGACGGCTTGCGCAGCTTTGCTGTGAGTGTCGGCTGGTGCCTGCGGCGAATCATCGTTGTTGATAGAAGACTTGCCGCTCGTGTCGAACGACTCATAGCCATCGTAAAGCGGCGTTTGATCGCGCAACATTCGAGACTGCGGCGATCTTCGATCTAACACATAACCTTGCCAGGTGACTGTTCCGATTCGGGTTGAAGCGACCGTTACAGTTGAAGTCGATGGTGCGCCGCTTCCAGCTTGAACCGAAGGATTGTTTACATGCCACTTGCGTGTGGTTTGCACATTCTGGACAAAACCAAGGCGCATGTTGGCAATCTGTGGTGCGGTGGTATCCAAACCAGTGGGCTTGATGGTGGCTTCACCTGAGAACGTCCAGGCATATTGAGCATTGGTGATTCCATAGAGATTGCCAGATTTTGACGCTGCCGATTGGCCTGGGAATGTGATCGTCGCATCAAACCAGAACACCGTCATCGGCTGCGTGGCGAGCACATCGCCGGTGGCACCGTTCTTTCTGATCTGAAGCTTGGCGTCTCCCTTGCTGGCGCTCTGCGTGATGCCGGTGATCCAGAACTTGCCTTGGCCTTGTGCATCAAGCGTGACATTCACGTTGGCTGCACCGGCATCGGCGTCGCCCGGCTTCGTTAGAGCATCGGAGAACTTCATCGTTCCACTCTCTGCTGTGACGCCGATGCTGGTGATGGTTTTGCCTGGGCCGCTCTCGGGTATCTTCACCGTGCAAGGTATCCATTGCCGCCATGCGGTGGTGCCGATTTTCTGCTCCTTGCGCACCATGTCATCCTTGGTGTCTGCCGTATCGTTGACCCTTACCTCCACCGACACGAGGTCATAGGAAGCCTTGTTGCCGGGGGCGACGGGGGGTGAGGTCAGCAGGATGGTTCCGCCCTGCAGGGACACGCCCTCGGGCAGCGGAAAGTTCGCGCTCGCCTGGCTGGAGATCCTCTGCCCTTCCTCAATCCTTAGCTCCAGGCTTCCCAAGACGGTTGCCGTCTCTGGCCCCACCGGAGTGTCACTACCCGGTCCGGACAGGGCTGTCTCCCGTTTGACCAGCACAAAGGCTTGCGTCAGCGCCGCTGGCGCGGGCTGGTTGCACTGATACCGCACCTCCTCCTGTTCCAGGGATGCGGAATAAGCAATTCTTGGATAAGTTTCCTCGACTATGACCCAGCCGCCCTGATTCTCTTCGCAAGTCACCACGTCTTCTGTCCTGACTGGATGGCTCCAGTGTGAGGTCACCGTGCTGACAAACGTGCCGGAGCGCCCTGTTCCCATCCAGCCGTTTTCAGGACTGCCTTGATACATTGGCAACGACTCCATGGCCGCCAGGGCCTTGGATCGGCTGAATTCAAGGCTGGAATCCTCGACTTCCAGCCTGCCCGCCTCACCCGGATACGCATTCATGATCACATAATAGGCATATCGTTCCTCTTCAGCAGGGTCTACACAGTAAACGTTTACTTCGACAGGCTTAAGTTCTTTCCTCATGACGGCGCCAAGGGCCTCAGGTTCGCACTTTTCCCAGAAGGTGGGTCGCCAGGGTATGCCGGTCCACCAGCCGATGCTGGAGGCTCTGCTGTACTCCCTAGGGGTGGGTCCCCAGATTGATGGAACATCCCTGGGATCTCCGGGATCCTGCGTGTTTCCGTTCACGTCCGCATCCCCGTTATATCCGTCATTGGGCGGTGGCGGCGGGCTGGGATTGGGCACCTCATGCTCATAATAGATATCCCATTCGAAGAAGTAGGGTCTGGAGAAGTGGCTGTGAGATCCAAAACTCATGTAACGAACACGTCTGGCC
>JBIJBP010000148.1:0-12167 GCA_044345155.1 Prosthecobacter sp.
CCTGGCCGATGTTCACCATGATCTGGTCCATGCAGACCCGGCCGGCCACGGCATGGCGTTCACCTCGGATGAGCACCTCGGCACGGTTTGAAAGGGCGCGGAAATAACCATCGCCATAACCAACGGGCACCGTCACCATGCGCACGGGATGGTCCGTCACCCAGGTGCTGCCGTAGCTGACGGGATGCCCGGGCTGCACCACTTTAAAGTAGGCCACATGGCTCTTCCAGGTCAGCGCCGGACGGACGGCCACGGTGCGCGCGCACTCCGGGCCGGGATAGACGCCATAAAGCAGGATACCGGGCCGGACGAGGTCGAGGTGGCTTTCAGGAAGCTGCAGGATGCCGCCGCTGTTCGCAATATGGCGCTGCGGCACGGGCAGCGAACGGCGTTCATAAAAGCTGAGCACCTCCAGAAAGCGCTCCAGTTGCAGCCGCGCATGGCTCAGATCGGCGATGTCGGAGTTCGCGAAGTGCGAATAGATGCCCTCCACCTGAACATGACGCGCGTTCAGGCTCGCCTCCAGAAGCTTGTCAGCGCTGTAATAATGAATGCCCAGGCGCTCCATGCCGGTGTCGATCTTCAGGTGCACACGTGCCCTGACGCCATGAGCGGCGGCGGCGTCATCGATGAGCCGCAGCTTGTCGACCGAGGGAGCCGTCAGGGTGAGGTCATGCCGGAAGAACAGCGGAATCTGGGTCTCGGCGATGCCGCCAAACACCAGGATAGGCGCCGTGATGCCCGCCTCACGCAGCAGCACGGCCTCTTCAAGCAGCGCCACGCCGAGAGAATCGGCCCCGCCACGCACCATCTCCCGCGCCACCGGCACCAGGCCGTGGCCATAGGCGTTTGCCTTCACCACCGCCATGACGCGGGCGCCGCCGGCATGGCTGCGGATGGCCGCCAGGTTTCTGCCCAGCTGTCCGAGATCCACCTCCACCCGCGTGGGGCGGATGGATTCATCACGGGTGGGAAAGGGTTCGTCGGCCGGCATCGGAGGCGTCGATGTTCAACCGCACGAAGGGAAAGGCAAGGGCAGCGCTTTACTTCTTCGCCTGCGTCTGGATCAGCAGGCTGGCGACGTCATCCAGGGCCTTCGCCGCCTTGTCCGAGCCGCTGTTGGTGCAGGCGATGACGGCGAAGCCCCTTTCCGGAGCCAGCCAGGCCACGCTGTGGTTCATGGTGTTGGAGCCGTTGTGGTTCAGCACCCGGCCGCCCCACCTGCGTTCCACCGCAATCCAGCCGAAGGCGTAAGGGCTGCCGGTCTGCGTGGCCTTGTGCAGGTGCTCGTAGGCGGCCTGCGTCTTCAGCAGACGGCCCCTGCCCGCACGGCCCGCCAGGTGCTCGGCGATGAAGCGTGACCAGTCCTCCAGCGGCATGTGAACCGTGCCCGCCGGGCCAAGCACGGCCGGGTTGTCCACCAGGGGGCCATTGTTAGGCATCGGCTCGCCTCCGCCGTTGTGCGGCCAGGGCTGGTCGAGCCTGCCCGGTGTTCCGACGCCGCCGAAGCCGGAGTGACCGATGCCCAGCGGCTTGAAAAGGCGGCTTCGCATGAGCTCCTCCCAGGTCTCCTGCCACACCTCCTCCAGCATGTGTCCGGCGAGCACATAACCAAAATTGGAATACTCGTGTCTTTGTCCCGGCGGTGGAAGGTCCGGGGTGCGGGCGGCGAGCTCCAGGGCGGCCTCCCGCTGCGCGCGCACATCGCCCCCCGCCAGCATGAGCGCTGCCCACATCGCATTCGGCGGCAGTCCCGACCAGTGGCTGAGCAGCTGCGTCAGAGTCGCACCGGCCAGCGGTGACTTCTTCAGGTCCTTCTGACTTGGAAAAACCTCGCCCAGCCTGCTGTCCCAGCGCAGCCTTCCCTCCTCCACCGCCAGCGCCGCCAGGGTGGAGGTCATGGCCTTGGTGTTCGATCCCAGGTGCCAGGAGTCCTGCGTCGTCACGGCGGCCTTCGCGCCCTTTTTTCTCACGCCACAGACGGCCAGTCCCTGGCAGCCTTCCGTGCTGACAATCGCCGCACCCAGGCCCGGCAGGTCGTACTTCAAGCGCACCTCCTCCAGGTCCTTCCGCCAGACAGGCGCCTCTGCCGCAGGGCTTGTGCGCGGCGCCAGCAGGACACCGGATGCAACGGAAAGAAAATGACGGCGTGTTGTCGGCTTCATGCCCGCATCTCACTTCACCGGCGCGGGCCGAGGCAAGACCAAAAGCGGCCGCCGCCGGCCTCGCGTCACTTCGGCAGCCATGACGCCAGCATGTCCGCCAGCGCCTTGCGCGCCCGGTACAAACGCATCTCCACCACCTTGGGCGTGGTGTCCATGACATCCGCGATGTCGGCATGCGAAAGGCCTTCGTAGGTGGACAGGATGAGCGCCTCCTTCTGCTCGGCGGGCAAAGACAGGATGGCGCTGCGCACGGCCTCCGCCCTTTCATCCCGCTCCAGACGGGCATCGGGGGTGGCGGCATCCGACTCGACTTCCAGCTCACAGAGATCCCCGGGTTCCATCAAGGTGACCGGATGCCTTTTCTGCCAGCGGGCATGGTTGCGGGCCAGGTTGGTGGCGATGGCAAAAAGCCAGGTTGAAAACTTCTGCGACAAACGGAAGCGGTGCCGGTGCTTGTAGACCCTGACAAAGGTTTCCTGGGCAAGGTCTCCCGCCGTGGCGTGGCTGCCGCAAAGCCTTTCCAGATAGGCGATGAGACGCGGGCTCCAGCGGCGCATGAGGAGGTTCAGGGCAGTGTCATTGCCGCTGGCGAGGGCGAGCATCAGGTCCTTGTCCTCGTCGTCCGGATGCGCAGTCATGGAGGGCTTGCGACCGCGGGCACGAGCTCCTCAAGCTCCCGCGGATGAGTCAGTTCAGGCATGATTTCCTTCAGAAAGCGCCGGCCTTCCTCCGGCGGCATGAGCGCGGCCACGGACTCCAGGTGGTTCACCATGGTGTTCATGCAGCGTTCGCAGAGCGCCTTCTGCTGCTCCCTCGATGTGTCGCGCTCCTTCTGCTGCCTGCGCTCGCGGATGAAGTCCTTCTGATAGGCCCTTGTTCCCCGAAGGCCTGAGGGCCGGGCCGAGCTGACCATCTCCGCGCACATAAGGTCGCACTGTTCGAAGTAATCCCGGTGCAGCGCCTCGATCTTGCGGAAGCTCTCCTCCGGAATGTGATACTCCTCCCGCAGCCAGGCCAGGCCACGCTCCTGCATGGAAGGCGGCTTGGGACGCAGGCGGTACACGACCTCATGTGAGGCGATGCCAAGCCCGGCCATCGCCAGGAAAACCAGGAACATTTTCCATCGCAGTGTCATGGGTCAGTGCGAAGCCAGGTGAACGGAGGCAAACGGGCTGACCGACTGCACATAGGCGTCATGAGGAGACTGCGTGGCAGGAAGCGTCTCCACCACGGCCAGCAGGGCGCCGACGGCCACAGCTGCGGTGGCGGCGCAGCCAAGGCTGAACGGACGCAGCAGGGACAGCGAGAGGCGCTCCCACCAGGCCAGGTCCGCCTCACCTGCGGAGATGCGGGTCCACACCTCCCTTTGAAAGCCCGCCGGAACCTCCCCATGCACCTGCCATGAACCGAGCAGAGCGTCGAGCGGATCGTCGTCAGTCTTCATGGTGGCAGGTGTGGGGAGGTGGGACGGGAGGTCACCGTTCATCCATCAACGGGCATACGCAACCTGGAGACCGGTCTTGCTGGGGATCGGCTCGGTCGAGTGATGATAAACCACACGACTGCTGCTGGACGACTTCGTGCACACGGGACGGGTCTCCACATAGGTCAGGCCCGTCTTGCTCTGGATCGGATTGGGAGACATCGAGTAACGACGTCCCGTCGAGTCCGTTCCGAGGTTGGAGCAGCTGACATTCAGCAGGGCCGTGGCGGTCAGGGCGGCGACGATGGCGAGTTTCTTCATGGTTGGGTTGGTTAGGTTGGGTTGGGTTGGGGTTGCTTTTTGGGTTGGGGGGCCGCTGTCACCAGCGGCTTCATCAGGTGCTACCCCGCCGCCGCAGCGACCCCTCAAAAAACAGGAAAAAAATTTCCAGCCCCGATGAAGCCTTCGAGCAGGGACGGTCTGCGAAGACCTCGCCCCTGCGAAAACTGTCCCGCCCATGCCGGCAGGCATCGACATTCCTCGATTCATCTCCATCATCGGCCCCTCCATGAATCCCGGCCTTCTGCTCACACTCATGCCCGCCCTTGCCATCGCCGCCGACTCCCTGACCTATCCGAACACCCGCAGGGATGAAAGCGTCATTGACGACTACCACGGGACAAAAGTCGCCGATCCCTACCGCTGGCTCGAGGATGACAACAGCGAGGAAACCAAGGCCTGGGTGAAGGCCCAGAACGAACTGACCTTCGGCCTCCTCAAGGCCATCCCAAAGCGTGACGCCATCCGCGAACGCCTGAAGAAGGCCTGGAACTACGAGCGCACAGGCATCCCCTTCGAGCATGGCGGAAGGTGGTTCTTCAACCGCAATTCCGGCCTGCAGAACCAAAGCGTCCTCTACGTCGCCGACAGCCTCGACGCCGAGCCGCGCGAACTCCTTGACCCTAACCAACTTTCTAAAGAAGGCACCACCTCGCTCACTGAAACAGCACCGAGCGAGGATGGAAAATGGCTCGTCTATGGCGTGTCCAAGGCCGGCAGTGACTGGCAGGAGTTCCGGGTCAGGGACATTGCCACGGGCAGGGACACCGAGGATCTGATCGAATGGGTGAAGTTCAGCGGAGCCTCCTGGGCGAAGGACGGCAGCGGCTTCTATTACAGCCGCTTTCCAAAGCCAAGGGAAGGCGCCGCGCTGACGGAGGCGAACAAGAACCAGACGGTCTACTTTCACAGGCTCGGCACCCCCCAGGCCGAGGACAGGCTCGTCTATGCCCGGCCCGACCAGCCTGACTGGGGCCTGCACGCCCATGTCACCGATGACGGACGCTACCTGACCTACAATGTCACCCACGGCACCGACCCGAAGAACCGCTTCTTCTTCCAGGACCTATCCCAGCCTGGGGCCAGGGTCGTCGAGCTGCTCAACGACTTCGACGCCGCCTACAGCTTTATCGACAATGTCGGCAGCGTCTTCTACTTCCACACCGACCTCAAGGCCCCGCGCTACCGCGTCATCGCCATCGATGTGACCAAGCCCGCGAAGGAGAACTGGCGCGAGATCATCCCCGAGGGCGCGGACAAGCTCGACAGCGTCTCCTGCGTCGGCGGCCAGCTCCTCTGCAAGACGCTCAAGGATGCCCGCAGCGCAATGACCGCCTACGACCTGGAGGGCAGGAAGATCCGCGACATCGAACTGCCCGGCATCGGCACCGTCGGCGGCTTTGGCGGCAGGCGTGGAGACAAGATCACCCATTATATCTTCACCAGCTTCACCACTCCCGGCGCCATCTACCGCTATGACGTCGCCAGCGGCGCCAGCACCCTCTGGAAGCAGCCCAAGGTCGACTTTGACGCCTCGCCGTATGAAACAAAGCAGGTCTTTGTGACGAGCAAGGACGGCACGAAGGTGCCCATGTTCCTCGTCCATAAAAAGGGCCTGAAGCTGGACGGCGGCAACGCCACCCTGCTCTATGGCTACGGAGGCTTTGACATCAGCCTCACGCCCAACTTTTCGATAGGCCGCGCCATCTGGCTGGAACTGGGCGGCGTCTATGCCCTGGCCAACCTGCGCGGCGGCGGCGAATACGGCGCCGGGTGGCATCTTGCCGGCACGAAGCTGCGCAAACAGAACGTCTTCGACGACTTCATCGCCTGCGCCGAGTGGCTGCAGAAGGAGGGCTGGACCTCGCCGAAGAAGCTCGCCATCATGGGCGGCAGCAACGGCGGCCTGCTCGTCGGCGCCTGCATGACCCAGCGTCCCGAGCTTTACGGCGCCGCGCTCCCGGCGGTCGGCGTCATGGACATGCTGCGCTTCCACAAGTTCACCATCGGCTGGGCCTGGAAGAGCGACTACGGCAGCAGCGAAGACGCCGGGGAGTTCAAGGCCCTGCACGCCTACTCACCCCTGCACAACCTGAAGCCCGGCACGCGCTACCCCGCCACCCTCGTCACCACCGCCGACCATGACGACCGCGTCGTGCCTGCGCACAGCTTCAAGTTCGCCGCCCGCCTTCAGGAATGCCAGACCAAGGACAAGGACGCACCACCCGTCCTCATCCGCATCGAAACCAGCGCCGGCCACGGCGCCGGCACCGCCCTGAACAAGGTCATCGAGGAAACCGCCGACGAATGGGCCTTTCTCTGGAAGGTGCTTGGGATGGAGTGAGGTGGCGTCAGAGGATCGACTTCAGCCTTTTCAGCACGATCTCCGATCTTTCATGTCCGCCGGTGTGGCCCGGCAGGGCACTTAGAAAGTCGGGCGTGGACAGCATGATTCGAAAATGCTGACGGATAAAGCCTGAAACAGCTGCAATCCCATCCGCCACTTCTGCGACACATTCGGGACGACCGTCCACAACGGCCAAGATGTCCTCCATATCCTGGTGGTAGTAGTCGGGGGCTCCAGATTCAAGCCTGCCACGATTCAACCATGCCTCCAGTTTGGTTGCAATCCATGAAGGCGTGCTTGCTCGCCAGACGTTCACCCCGTCGATCTCATCCTCCACAGGGTCTTCCATTACTGAGTTAAACCAGCGGTTGGCTCCGGCAATCACTCCCGTGTTAGAGCAAAGGAAGTCCACCCTCCACTCATCAAAAAAGAGAGCGCAGAGAGGTTTGTCAGCAAAGATGTCATCTCTAAAGCCGACGCGCAGGAGATCCTGGCGCATGTAGGAGTATGCGCTGACGGTCTCCACTCTGAAAACAACATCCACATCCTTGGTCGGTCGCGCTGGTGAAGCCGCTGGGTCTGTGATCAATAGCGGCACCAAGCCGCCACCGATAAAGACGAATTTGTTGCGTTCACCCACAGCGCTTCTTGGAAGGCTTTCGAGGGCAAGGTGGATGGCACGAATGGCCCTCCGGCTCTCTGCTGCGGATAATTTCATGGGCGAAGAAGCTGTGTTTTTAGCCATTCCTCGCCAAGACGGCGAAGACGGTGGCTGGAGGATCGGATCAAGTCGAGCGAGGCCAGGGCTTGATGGAGCGTTTCATCTTTCAAGGCAGCATCTGGAACACTGCGGTAAAGCGGCGTGATGCCGATGCCTCGCATAGATCCTTCCGCATGAGGCCAGACCCAGGCTTCAGCCTCCAGCACGCTTAGGTTGCCCTCATTCATCCCAGGCGCATTGGTTCCCGTGGGCACTCCCCGCACCACACTGCTGAAGCTCAGAGGAAATACATATTTCAGTCCGTGGAAAAGAAACTCTTCACAGGCACTGATCACAGGATTGATGGCAAATCCGGCGACGTCCTCTTCCCGGAATCGGGTTAAAAGTCCCCCAGCAAGGCTACGGCGTGCCGAAGCATGAGTTTCAGAGGCACTGAGCCCCGTCCATTGGCTTAACAGGGGGTAGCTGATGACTTCTGCCCGCCTTCGTGCGATCAAAAGGCGGCAGAGGACAACGAGGTCTTGCGATTTTAGCATTTTACGCCTATTTTGATTCGCGAATCGCGAATTGCAAATGGGTTCCTTGTCGAATAGCGCCTCACTCCCACCCATGAACCGAGAATTTCCATGGGTGCGCTACTGGCTTGTTTCTGAACTCAAAGGCCCATCAAGTCTGTCAGACAACTACTTGGAGCCGGGAGAAGACTACTTACTGCATTCACCCTCCAAGGAAGAAGTGGAGATGGGCTTTCCAACGCCCAACAGGCTTCAGACATTGCCGGAACTTTTAAAATCACCAGGCTTGGTGCTTCTTGGAAGACCTGGAGCAGGCAAAACGACCGAGCTCAAACAGGTTTATGACAAAGGACTGTTCAGCAAAGATGGCTGCTCCGTTCTGTATCGGCGGGCGAGCTCTTTTGCCAGTCAGGATGCTGACAGCATCTTGGGAGAGGTGGCGAAGCTGGAGCCAGAAGGCCGACCCATCCGCCTAGTCCTGGATGGAGCTGATGAATGGCTCATGGAGAATTCGAGGTTCTTGAATGCCCTCGAAGACCGACTCCATGAACATCGGCAGAGATCCGTGGCACCTGAGCTGCGGCTGGTCATCAGTTGCCGTGCCGCTGAATGGCCTGAAGGAAAACTGGCTCACCTTTGGCCGTCTGGGCAATTCACGGTCGCCAAGCTCTGCCAGTTGGATGAAGGTTCAGCCAGAGCATTCGTAAAGGCTCACTTAGGAGAAAGTGCGGAATCTTTTTGGGAAGAAGTTGCCAAGCTCAAGATCCACTTCCTTGCCATCTGGCCCCACAGTCTCTCGGGCTTGGTGGAGGAATTCCGGGAAAACAACGGCTCCCTGCCAGCCACCCTGTTTGATTTGGTTAAACGCACCGCCCTACGACGCAGCGACGTGCATCACAGCGAAACGGACCCAGAGCGGCGCAAGAGGCTGCGCGAACACGACGCCCCTGTCGATTGGACCTATCGGCTTGCTTCCAGAGCTGCTGCCCTGGGTTGTTTTACAGGATGTCCAAGGATCAGCCTTCAGTTTGCGCCTCCTATTCCTGGCGTGCTGCCTGCTGATGCGTTGATGAATGGAAACGAGCCGCTGCCAGATGGCACGACGAAATCCATCACCCAAGCGGACCTGGATGAACTGCCGCGAACGGCACTTTTTGATTGTCACCAAGGCAGCCTCGTCTTCTCTCACCAGCTCATACGTGAGTTTTTGGCAGCAGCTTGGCTGGCAGATCGGGCGCTTCCCGTGACTCAGCTCAGCACTCTTTTGGGCAGCTACCGCGCGGATGGAAGTTGGCGGCACTTCCCCCAGCTCTCTGCAGTCGCCGCGTGGCTGGCATCCAATCCCATATCCAAAGACTGGCGGCGTTTCCTCATCATTCACGATCCCGCTGTACTTCTGCGAGCCGATGCGGCCGGACTTGCAGAGCTTGAAAAGCTGGAGGTCGCCAAAGCCCTGCTCGAGTGTGCCATGAGGGACCGCGCCCTCGACACAAGCTGGGAACACCGCCACCTTCGTGGGCTTGCCTGCCAGCGGCTTGCTGAGATCGTGAGGCCTTGTCTGCTGAACATTTCAAATGAAGCAGAGGCGGCCCGTGATCTGGCCATCGAGTTGGTTCGCGAATGCCAGATCCGTGATTGTGCGCCTGACCTGTGGCAGGCCGTCCAAAATCCAGAGGTGTCTTATCGATCCCACATGGCGAACGCCTTGTTTGTGGTCGATAAGGATTCTGACAGATGGCACGAGGTTTTGGATCATGGCATCGTTCTGGACAAAGAAGGGGCTTTGCTTGGGGCGGCTCTTTTGAGCCTAGTGCCTCGTTCACTCAAAGTTCGCGAAGTCCTGCAGCATCTCATTCCAAAGCGAAGCTTTCACTTCACGAGTGACCTTTATGTAAATGCCTATAACACCATGCCCGATTTGATCGAGGATGGTGACGTCATCCCGATCATCAGACATTCAGCCCGACACCATGGCCTAGGCTTTAACGAATCGTGGAATAGGAACGAAGACTCCCTCTTGAGTCGTGCGCTTCGTCGCCTTGGGGCGATGATGCATGACGATGAGGCAATGGCAGCTTTCATCGAATGGTGGTGGGCCGCCATTTTAAGTCACCAACGCGCGCTCAACTGGGATGACTCTCCCGTGAAACTCGGTGAACTCGGCTTTGATCTCCCTCAACGCAGACACGCGGCGCTCAAATGTGCCGCGAAACACCCCAAGCTGAGCTACATCAAAGGCGGAGACGTCTTTTGGACTTATTTCGATGTCTTGATTAATCTGCCTGAGGATGTCCCGTGGCTAATCTCACAGATCGAAAAATGCGATCCAAGAGAAGAGCTGATCTATGCCACTTGGATTAACAATGCCTTTTATCGCTGCGGATCAATTCCTGAAACTCGTGAGCAGCTGTTGTCAGTTTACCGAAAAAGTCCTGCAGTGAGTCGGATGCTGCCTGAAACGACAGAAGGCAGAAACATTTTCGAGGAACTGGAATACCGCCGGAATGAATATCTGAAATTGGAGCAACAGCGCGCTGAAAAATATGCTCTCATCAAGAAGAATCGTGACGAGAAATTGCAGGATTCCATCGATTGCTGGATTTCTCGCGCTCAATCGGAGCTTTCCGAACAAAACGGGAGATCCTGGCAGTCGGTCGAACATGCGCTTTTTTTACGGAAGTATTCGGGACATGGCCCTGTCGATCTTGACCTAGTCGATGAAATAAAGCCTCCGGGCGAAAACTGGATGTTTGAATCAGCACGACTCTGGCTCAGAAACAAACCCGCCGCATTTCAAGTCGATGGACAAAAGGTTGCTCTCGATTTGCAAATCTCATCAGCACGGGCGCTTTATGCGCTCTGGGACCGATTGAACGGGGACGCTGAAGTCGAGCAGGGCATCCGTTCTGGCTGGCTGCCAAACATCCTTGCCGGACTATTGCGTTTTGGCGGTCAAAAGGGAGATTTCACTTTTGAAAACTGCATCCTCCGGTTTCTCCCTGAAAGCGCTGAAGCTTTGATAGTAATTCTTCGCGCTGACTACTCGACGAGTGACATCGGTTGGTTGCTCAGCCTGATCGACCCAGTGGCCAACCGTATCCTTGAGCCCTTGAAACAACTGCTCCTGGAGATTCCTCCCAAACCCCACGGTTTTTTAACTGCCCTGCAGTGGCTGGCGAAGCATGACCTGGCTGCAGCCGAAGATGTGGCGCAGCACTGGCTGCCCCCTCTGTTGAATGGCGAGACGCTTGGTGAGGCTGATGTCGTCCTGATGAGCGCCATTCTGCTGCACCTGAATGGAAAACTCTGGCCGGAGATCAAAGATCGACTTTTCAACCAACGTGAAGTTGCGGCCAAAGTTTTAAATCATGCCTTTTATCGCATCAGCTTCGATTTCGACAAACAGGTGGATCTTTCCCAATGGCCTTCGTCCTATCTCGCAGATGTCGCCGAGCTTATGATCCGCACCTTTCCTCCAAGGGTTGATCGCTATCATGATGACGAAACGGATGATTCGATAACCCGTGCTCGTGACCATTTGATTGCAGTCCTGGTCAACCGTGGTATGACGGATGCAATCACCAGGCTGGAAGCCTTGCAGATCAAAGGTACAGAACGTAGGTTCCGCCAGCTTCATCTACGAGCATCGAAGGAACAGCAGGGTGCTTTTTGGAAGCCCCTGCCCGCTGACAAATTCCTCGAAATGGCGGCTGCCCATGATTTGAGGCTGGTTCACACGACGGATGACCTGATGGCTGTCGTGCTATCTGCCTTGGAAACTTATCAGCAGGACCTGACAAGATCAGACAAACTCGTTGGCAGGCACCTGCGTCACGAGAACGATGATACGCCGAAGCAAGAAAATGCCTTGTCCGATCAGCTTGTGGAATGGCTTAACCGGAGACTTAAAGTCCATGGCCTGAGGGAGGTCAGCAATTACGACGGCAAACGATCAGACATTTTGATCCAAGTTCAGCCGCCAGCTCGGGAACTATTGTCTTTGATCGTTGAAGTCAAAAAAGACCACTCCGAAAGACTGCTGGAAAAGATGGAGACGCAGCTCAAGCAGCTTTACCTTGAAAGGGAAGGACGCACTCACGGAATTTATCTCGTCTTCTGGTTCCAGGACGGTGCTCACAATGCCCATCCAGGGATTCGCTCGTTTGAACAGATCCATGCGTCTTTATCCAAGCAAGCAATATCTCTGTCTGAGAGTCCCATCTGTATAAAATCTCACGTCCTGGATTGTCGTACCACAACCATCCGCCCTGCAAATCCCCACCAGAAGCAAGCCAAGCAGCGAAAAAGCCGAAAGAAATTACGAGCGCCCTGAACAAGGTCATCGAGGAAACCGCCGACGAATGGGCCTTTCTCTGGAAGGTGCTTGGGATGGAGTGAGCCAGGGGTGCGGCCGCAGCAGGCTCATCCCGCCGAATGGCCGCCTTTGCGTGCGGCGGCACCTTGTCCCTGGCGGGGCCCGAGATGGTCCACATCATGATGGCTCACCTTGCCGGCCTGGGTGCGTTTGAGGGTGTCACGGACACTTTCCGCAATCTCCGGCTTCTCCTGGGCCATGACGGCGTTCTTTGCCAGATTCCCCTCATGCTCGGCGGCCTTGATGATGTCCGGGACCAGCGGCTCCACGGCCTCGTCCAGC
>JBIJBP010000039.1:0-37466 GCA_044345155.1 Prosthecobacter sp.
TGACATCGACTTCTGGGGTGACTACGCCAAGCAGCAGGGGCGGATCCTCAACGTGGAGGTGTCCCGCGAAGGCTATGAGGACACGGACGACCATGCCTCCATGCGCATGGTCAACCACTGGGTGCGTGAGTCGGACAAGAGCCTGCAGCTGGTCGAGGTGCGCCGGACGGAGGTGCGCCCGCTCGAAGGAGCGAAGAGCTGGTTCATGATCCTCGACCTGGAGTTCACACCGCCCAAGGACAGGCCCGCTGTCTTTGGCGCCACCGGCTTCGGCCTCGTCGCCGTGCGTGTCGCGAAAAGCATCGGCGTGCATGACGGCGGCGGACGCATCCTCAACTCGGAAGGTCAGCTCAACGAGCCGGAGGTGTTCCGCAAGCCCGCACGCTGGTGCGACTACAGCGGACGCATCAACAACGAGGCGGACGGCTTCGGCGGCATCACGCTGATGAACCACCCGATGAACCCGCACAACCCGACCGCCTTCCATGTGCGCGACGACGGCTGGATGGGCTGCTGCCTCAGCCTGGACGAGCCGGTGCAGGTGACGGCGGAGAAAAAGCTGCGCGTGCGCTACGGCCTCTGGGTGCATGACGGCGTCGTCAGCCGTGAGGAGGGTGAGGCGCACTGGCGCCGCTTCACGGAGCTGCCGGTGGCGGACCTGAACGCGCCTGCCAAAAAGTAAGTCATCAACCCGGGCGCGTCTCAGCCACCGAGCTGCACGCTGCGTTCCGTCGCCTTGCGCACGGCCTGGATGAGGGCGTTGCGAAGGCCGTTCGCCTCCAGCTGTTCGAGGCCGGCGATGGTGGTGCCGCCCGGGCTGGTCACTTCATCACGCAATGCAGCGGGGTGCTTGCCGGTCTCCAGGACCATGCCTGCCGCACCCGCGACAGTCTGCGCCGCCAGCCTCAGGGCGGCGGCACGCGGCAGGCCCATCAGCACGCCGCCGTCCGCCAGGGCCTCGATCACGGTGTAAACATAGGCCGGGCCGCTGCCGCTCAGGCCGGTGACGGCATCCAGAAGCTTCTCCGGCACTTCATCGGCGGTGCCGACGGCGCCGAGGATCTGGCCCGCCAGGGCGGCGTCCTCCGGCGTGGCCTGGCTTCCCGGGGAATAGGCGGCGGCGCCCCAGCCCACCAGGGCGGGCGTGTTCGGCATCGAGCGCACGACGCGCTGCTTCCTGCCCAACCAGCTTTCCAACTGCGCCAGCTTCACCCCGGCGGCGATGCTCAGGAAAAGCCGGCTGCCCTTCGCCTTCGACAGGCTGGTGCACAGCGCCTGCATGTCCCCCGGCTTCACGGCAAGGATCACCACGTCACAGGCCTCCGCCACCTGCAGCGGCGTACCGGCATGGACTTCACAGGCGAGACCCTTTTTCAGGTCGTCCACCGCCGCAGGCACCACATCGCTCAAATGCGCCACCAGCGCCTTCTTGCCCAGGGATTTCTCCACGCCGCGAAGCAGCGCGCCGCCCATCTTGCCACAGCCGATCAGTCCGAGTTTCAACGTCATGGGCCGAACGTGGCGGCTGGCGGCGCGGCGTGCAAGAAAAGATGCCGTCCTGTTGACGGCACGCTTGATCTCCTGCGGCCGCCAGGGCAGGCAAGAGCCTGCCAGACCGTCCCGTAACCAAGTCACGCGCCATGATCCTCCGCCTTCTGCTCCTGCTTCCCCTGCTCTGCCTGAACCTCCATGCGGCCGAGCCGACCAACGCGAAGGAGGCCGCTGAAAAGAAGGCCGCCGCCGACAGGGCCGTCGCGGAAAAGTTCGCGCAATGGAAGGCCACGCTACCGGCCGAACAACAAGCGTGGGAAACCCTGCTGGAGCAGAACCTGGGCGCCTTCTACCTGCCCATCTACCAGGCGGAGAAGGTGAAGGGCCGCGTCAGCTCCTGGGACTATGTGAAGGACGTGCCCGGCCTGCCCCGCGTACTGCTCATCGGCGACTCCGTCTCGCGCGGCTACACGCTCGCGACCCGCAAGGCGCTTGAAGGCAGCGCCAACCTGCACCGCGCCCCGGAAAACTGCGGCCCCACCGCCAACGGCCTCAAGAAACTCAAGGTCTGGCTCGGCTCCGGCCGCTGGGACATCATCCACTTCAACTTCGGCATTCATGACCGCAAGACGCCCCTGCCCGACTACGAGAAGCGCCTGGAGGAGATCACCGTCCAGCTCAAGGCGACCGGCGCACGGCTCATCTGGGCCAGCACGACGCCGGTGGCGGAGGGCGGCATGAAGGACGCCACGCCCGCCGACCTGGTCGCACGCAACGAGGTCGCGGCCCGGGTCATGGCCAAGCATGGCGTCGCCATCGACGACCTTTATTCGGCCATGCTGCCTCATCTCAGTCAGTACCAGCCCCCGGCGGACGTGCATTTCCGCGAGCCCGGCTACCAGTTTCTCGGCGAGCAGGTCGCGGCCTCGGTCATGAAGGTGGTGCCCTTGCTGAAGACCGTGAACACCGCCGTCATCCCCATGGGCAGGCTGGAAAAGGACGGCTATGACTGGAAGGCGCGCCATGACGCCATCCTCAGGCTCAAGGCGGAGGTGAACCCGGAGATCGTGCTCATCGGCGACTCCATCACACACTTCTGGGGCGGCCAGCCGGACGGCGGCCGCATGGGCAACCGCGGCAGCGAGACGTGGCAAAGTTTGTTCGGCAGCCGGCGCGTGCTGAACCTGGGCTTCGGCTGGGACCGCACGCAGAACGTGCTGAAGCGTCTGGACCTCGGCGAACTGGACGGGCTCAAGCCGAAGGCGGTCGTCATCCACATCGGCACCAACAACACGGCGGAGACCATCAACTGCCGCGCCAGCACGCCGGCGGAGATCGCCGAAGGCGTGGCCGCCATCATCGGTCGCTGCCGGAAGGCCTGCCCCGGGGCGAAAATCATCCTCATGGCCGTCTTCCCGCGCGGCGAGAAGGCCTCGGACCCGAAGCGCGCCGTGCTGAAGGAGGTCAACGGCCTGCTCGCCGCCGGACCGGCGAAGCTGCCCGGTGTCACCTGGCTGGACATCACCGACAAGTGGCTGAAACCCGACGGCGGCATCTCCCGGGACATCATGCCGGACTTCCTGCACCCGAACCAAAAAGGCTACGCCATCTGGGCGGACGCGCTGCGGCCAGTGCTGCCGCAGTGAGAGGAAGGCGGGAATAAAGGCGCGGACGGCGGCTCCCATGAGTCCCGGCCCAACCATGAAACACCTGTTCCTCCCCGCCCTCCTCATCGCCTGCGCCTTCAGCCTGGCCGCCGCGCCTCCTGAAGACTTCACCGTCAAGTCCGCCACAGGCCACGACAGCTTCCGCCTTCAGGAGGCACGCGGCAAGTTTGTGGCCCTGCACTTCCTGCTGAAGACCGAATGCCCGCTCTGCCTGCGGCATACCCGGGAGCACCTCGCCGGGGCCTCCACGCTGCCGGACGTGGTGCAGGTCTTCCTCAAGCCCGACACCGACCGTGAGATCCAGGCCTGGGCCACCAGGCTCGATGGCAAACCGGACACGACGCCGATCTACCGTGACCCCAACGCCCGGCTCGCGAAGGCCTACGGCATCCCGGACGGCTATGCCTTCCACGGCCAGGTGGTGCACTATCCGGCGACCGTGCTCATCGGCCCGGACGGCCGCGAGGTCTTCCGTCATGTCGGCAAAAGCAACGCCGACCGGCTTTCCTTGGAAAAGCTCGCCGAGAAGGTGGCGGAGCTGCGCAAGCCGTAGCAGAAGTCCGGCCGTGCCCCTCTCCACCCGCCCCGCCACCGAGTCCGACGCCGCCTTCCTGCTTCAGCTGAGCCGCGAGCTCGCGGAGTATGAAAAGCTCAGCCACGAGGTGGTGGCGACGGAGGAATCTTTGCGCAATACTTTGTTCGGCCCGCAGAAGGTGGCGGAGGCGCTTGTCGGCTGCGTGGACGGCGAGCCTGCGGGCATGGCCATCTTCTTCCACAACTACTCCACCTTCCTGGCACGGCCGGGGCTCTACCTGGAGGACCTCTACGTGCGCCAGGCCCATCGCGGCCGCGGCCTGGGCAGGGCGCTCATCACGGCGGTCGCAAGACTGGCCGTCGAACGCGGCTGCGGCCGCTATGAGTGGACCGTCCTGGACTGGAACACGCCGGCCATTGAATTCTACCAGGGTCTCGGAGCGGAGATGAAGCCCGACTGGCGCATCATGCGCGTCACCGGCGAAGCCCTGGAACGCATGGCGCAGCAGGCCGGCGCATGACTTACTTCCGCTTCCCCTCGCGGCGGGTCTTGTGTAGCCTGCGGCCATGATCTGCATCGACTGCGGCCGCGAGCGGCTCGAGGCCATCCAGGACATCTTCAACGACGCCATCGTGAATTCGACGGCGCTTTACGACTACGTCCCACGATCCCGCGAGGTGATGGAGGCCTGGTTTGAGGCCAAGGAGAAGGCGGCGCTGCCGGTGATCGGACTTCTGGATGACGACGGCGTCCTCATGGGGTTCGGCAGCTACGGACCGTTCCGCCCCCACGCCGCCTACAAGTACAGCGTCGAGCACTCGGTCTATGTCGAGGCACGCTTTCGCGGCCGTGGCGTCGGAAGGAGGCTGCTGGAGGAGCTGATCGACCGTGCCCGCAGCCAGGACTACCACATGATGATCGGCGTCATCGACGCGCAGAACGCAACCAGCATCGCGCTGCATGAGAGGCTTGGGTTCAGCGCCTGCGGCAGCATCCGTCAGGCGGGCTACAAGTTCGGACGCTGGCTGGACCTGGCGCTTTATCAGAAGGTGCTGGACACGCCGGAGACACCCGTGGAGCACTGAACCACGAACGATCATGATCCAATATCAAGCCGAGCCCGGACTGGGTGTGGAGGAGTTCATCGCCCTGCTGCAACGCACCTCCCTGGGCGAACGGCGCCCGCTGGACGATGTGGCGCGCATGGAGCGCATGCTTCGCGAGGCGGACATCCTCCTCACGGCCCGGGATGAAGGCCGGCTGGTGGGCGTTTCCCGCGCGCTCACCGACCACGCCTACTGCACCTACCTTTCCGACCTCGCCGTGGACGAGGCATGGCAGCGGCGCGGCATCGGTCGTGAGCTGCTGCGCCGCACGCACGAGGAGGCCGGGCTGCACACCAGCCTGATCCTCATCGCCGCCCCGGCGGCCCGCGACTACTACCCGCACATCGGCATGGCGCCCCACGACTCCTGCTGGATGATCCGGGGCGCTTCCTGACAGCGCTCTTGATGTTTCCCCGACCGCGCCCTATCACCGCTTGAATCCATCCTACCTCCCATGACACCCCTCCATCATCTGCGCGCCGGCATCATCGGCACCGGCTTCATCGGCCCCGTCCACATCGAGGCCCTGAAGCGTCTCGGCATCCAGGTCACCGCCATCTGCGGCTCCTCGCGCAGCGCCAGGAAGACGGCGGACCTGTGGGGCATCCCCGAGGTCTACGGCGACTACGATTTCGAGGCGATGTACGCCAGCCCGAATGTCGACGTCGTGCACATCACCTCGCCAAACAAAGTGCATGTCGAGCAGTGCCTGAAGGCCCTCGACATGGGCAAGCACGTCATCTGCGAGAAGCCGCTCGGCATGAAGACCAGCGAGACGGCGCTGGTGGTCGATGCGGTGAAAAAGGGCGGCAAAAAAGGCCCGGTCTTCGCGGTGAACTACATGTGCCGCTTCTTCCCCGCCGTGTTGCAGATGCGCGCCATGGTGGAGCGCGGCGACCTCGGCAGGATCATCCACGTGCAGGGCCACTTCTTCCAGGACTGGCTGCTGCATGAGACGGACTACAACTGGCGTGTCATGGCCGACGAGGGCGGCAAGTTGCGCGCCGTGGGCGACATCGGCACGCACTGGATTGATGCCGTCAGCTTCATCCTTGGCGCGAAGGTGACCAATGTGTTTGCGCACATCGAGACCTTCCACAAGCAGCGCCTGCGTCCAAAGGGCGAGGTGCAGACCTTTGCCAAGGTGGATCCGAAGGCCATGGTACCCTACAAGGTGGACACGGAGGACTTCGGCAGCGTGCTGCTGAAGTTTGGCAAGGCCGCCCATGGCCATGCTGACGCGGTGCATGCCAACGCCAGCATCTCCCAGGTTGCCGCCGGCTGGAAGTGCAGCCTGGGCCTTGGCATCTACGGTACCAAGGGCAGCGTGCGCTGGGACCTTCAGCAGCCCAACGAGATCCTCCTCGGCCGCCGCGACGAGCCGAACCAGATCCTCCAGCGTGCCACACCCGGCTTCATGGAGGACGTGGCGAACTTCACCGACTATCCCGGCGGCCATCCCGAGGGTTTCAGCGACGCGCACAAGATGCACTACCGCGCCGTCTACGAGCACATCGCCAGCGGGAAGAAGACGCCGGCCCTGTTCGCCAGCGCCGCCGACGGCCACCACGAGGTGAAGTTGTGCGAGGCCATCCTGCAGAGCAGCGCGAAGAAGACCTGGGTGAAGGTCTGACCTGCGGCCTAGCTCCCCAGATACTCGCCCGGCACCACCTCCTCATCGCCCGAGTCCTCATGGATGGCCTGGGCGATGACGCGCTGCGTGACCTCCTCCAGGTAGCTTTTCAGCACTTCGCTCAGCTCCAGGAACTCCGGCCACAGGGTCTCGTTCACAAAGCTGCGCGGCACCCGGACCATGACCGTGTTCCGGCGCTGGCGGGCGTAGCGGTAGGGCCTGAGCTCATAGCGGCGCAGCAGGGCGAGGAAGAGCTTCTTCGACCAGCCGTCCATCAAGGTGAACCGGTATTCGACCAGCTGCTCCGTCCGCGACATGTCATCGAGCCGGTGACGGATGCGCGCGATGGCCTCGGCGGCGGCCTCCTTTTCGCCAGGCGTGGCGGCGCCGGCATAGAGGCGCTCGATCTTGCGCAGCTTTTCGAGCAGATCACTTTCCTGCATGACTTTGGGTTAGGTCTCGTGTCGGTGGGGAGGCGAAAGGCGCCGCCAGGCCCAGGCGAGCAGCACCAGGGCCAGGCTGCCCAGCAGGGCGGGTGAGATCAGGAACAGCCAGCCCGGCTTCAGGGCGAAGACCAGCAGCGGGTTGGACCCTGCCGGCGGATGCACCACACGGGTGCCGATCATGGCGGCGATGCACAGGCCGACGGCAAGCCCGGCCGACCACCAGTCCGGACCAAGCAGCTTGAGGCAGAGCAGCCCGATGAAAACGCACAGCACATGGGCACCAACAACGTTCCGGGCCTTGCTGAAACCGGAGTCCGGAAACCCGAAGACAATCACGGCGGACGAGCCGAAGGACCCCATCAGCAGGGGCCAGTGCAGAGTTTCGGCCTCACAGGCCAGCAGACCCACGGCCAGCCCGCCTCCCAGCCCGGCCAGCAGGGCCTGCTGCCAGCGGTGTCGGGCGGAAGTCGCGTAGGAGTGGGACATGCGGATGTGTCGGCGATGGAGGGGAAAAGACGCTATTTCATAGGGGGAAATGTTTCTTGCCCAACATTATAATTACTATAATTTTATGTGTGCAACTCATCTCCCCCCATCCCGACACCCGTGTTGCCCTGGCCTGGAAATATCAGGCGAAACCCCTGCTGACGCCGACGGAAGCCAACTTTCACCAGGTACTGTTGAGTGTTTCCGACGACCGCTGCCATATTCTCTGCAAGCCCAGGCTGGCGGATTTCCTCGACCATGGCGGCGATCTCACGGCCTTTAACAAGATCAGCCAGAAGCACGTCGACTTCCTGATCTGCCGTCCGGATGACTGGATGCCGATGCTGGCGATCGAGCTGGACGATGCGAGCCATGAACGCGCGGCGGTGAAGCAGAGGGACATGCTGGTGAACGCCATCTTCGCCCAGGTGAGCATTCCGCTGGTGCGGATTCATGTCAGCGAGGTTCAGATGCTGGAATCGCTGGTGCAGAAGCTGTCCCAGGCCTGGACCAGCCGTTTGCAAAACCTGGGAAAAGTTAGCCGAAACTTGTCTGGAAACACGGCCCGGATGCTGCCTGATAGAGGCACATGTCAACGCCCTCCGCCGAACCAGCGCCTCTGAACGACCTCAATGTCCTTCCTGGAAGGAACCGGCTGTCGCTGGTACTGGTGCTGGCGGTGACCGGGCTGAACGCCTTCAATGACAACATCCTGAAAATGATGCTGGTGGGGCTGGCGCCCAAGGTTTCCGCCGGTGCTCTGGGGCAGGAAATCGGGGCCTGGCTGGGAGCGATGATTCTGCTGCCCTTTGTGCTGTTTGCCCCGTTGGCGGGCTGGTTTGCCGACCGCTGCTCGAAGCGCACGGTGCTGATCGCCATGCTGGTGGCCCAGGCGGTGATCCTCCTGCTGGCCGGCGCCTGCTTTGCATCGGAACTTGGCGACACTTCCGTTCTGCTCGCACTGGGCGCGTTTTTCCTGCTGGCCGCCCAGTCCACGTTTTTCAGTCCGGCGAAGATGGGCATCCTCAAGGAGCTGGCGGGCTCGCGGCGGCTCGGCATGGCCGCCGGCTGGATGCAGATGGTGACGATGGTGGGCATTTTGGGCGGGCTTGGCGTGGGCGGGGCATGGTTTGACCTGCTCTACGAACGCACCGGCAGCGCCTGGCAGGCGGCGGCGACACCCATCTGGATCCTGTTTGGCATTGCCATGCTGGCCCTGGCGGCCGGGTTTGCCATCCAGAAGACGCCGGCGCATCCCGAGGTGGCGTTTCGCCACGCCCTCTGGTGGGAGCATTTCAAGAACCTTCGGGAATGCCTGGCCGACCTGCCGATGCGCCGCTCATTCCTGGGCAACTCGACCTATTGGTTCGTCGCCAGCATGGCGGCGGCCATGTTTGTCGACATCGGTCTCGTGCTGCATCCGGATCCATCGACGGGCGGGGCGGCGAGCGCCTCGTCGCACATGACGCTGATGGTCGGGCTGGGCACGGTGGCGGGCAGCCTGCTCGTGGCCTGGGTGAACCGGCGCGGCCTGCAGCTTGGCCTGATTCCGCTTGGAGCCCTGGGCCTGGCGCTCGCGCTGATCTGGACGGGCCTGGAGCCGGTGCGGGGCGCTGGCTTCGAATGGGCGCTGCTGGCCGTCGGCCTGCTGGGCGGCTGCTTCATGGTGCCGATCCAGACCTTCATCCAGGATCGCGCGCAGCCTGCCAAGCGCGGCATGGTGCTTTCTTCGATGAACCTCCTCGACAGCATCGCCGGGGTGCTCGCGGTGCTGCTGCTGGTGGCGTTGAAAAAGGCCGGCCTGGGCTTCACCGGCCAGTTCTGGACCCTCGGCGTGCTCATGCTGGCGGCGGCGGTCTACACTTTCAGGCTGCTGCCCCATTACCTGCTGCGCTTCCTCGCCCTGCTGCTGGTGCGCTCGGTCTACAAGGTCCGCTCCGTCCATCATGAGCGGGTGCCTGAAACCGGCGGCGTGCTCATGCTGTCCAATCATGTCAGCTACATGGACGCGTTCATCCTCGGCGCGGCCTGCCAGAGGCCCGTGCGCTTTGTCATGTGGGACGAGCTGTACAACATCCGCTCCGTGACCTGGTTCCTCCGCATCGTCGGCACCGTGCCCATCTCCGCGACACGCGCCAAGGACGCCATCCGCACGGTGGGCGCCCTGCTGAAGGAGGGCCACGTCGTCTGCCTCTTTCCGGAAGGCCAGATCACGCGCCACGGCCAGTTCAACGAGCTGCGCAAGGGCTTTGAGCTGATGGCGCGGCAGGGCCATGCCAGCGTGCAGCCGGTCTACCTCGACGGCCTCTACGGCTCGGTCTTCTCCCACGAGGGGGGCATGTGCTTCAAGAAGCTTCCCCGCAAAGTTCGTTATCCCGTGAAGGTGCATTTCGCCAGGCCGCTCGCCGCCAGGGAGGCGACCACGGACGCCATTCATGACGCCTGGCTGGACCTGAGCGCCGCCGCCTTTGACCTGCGCCTGGAGAAGGCGCGGGCGGAGATGCCCGGCGCGTCGGCCCGGATCGTGCGAAACGCCGTCTGCCTGCGCGAGGCGGAATGGGCAAGGCCTGGGGAGACGATCCTCTGCCTCGCCCCGGAAAAGGATGTCATCCACGAAACCCTGGCCGTCTACGTCCGGCTGCGCCCCCTGGTGCGCCTGGTGATGAAGAAGGAGGACGTGACGGGTGATTTCATCGCCGTGGGCCGCGCCCGTGACTTTGAAGCCGGAACGCCCGAGGGCGCACGGTTTGCCATGTGCTGGGACGGAGTGGATGCCAGGACACCCGCAGGAACCCTGCGCGGCATCCTCGACGGCGGCACGGGAGCGCTGCTTACGCTCAGCGTCCCCGATCCTGCGATGCCGCAGGGTGAGGAAGGCCTTCAGCCGGGCAGCTGCGAAGGCGGACTTGGACGCGTGCTGACCGGCGCCTTCACGGCGGCAGCCCTGCGTGATTTTCGTTCCAGGCACGGCCTGGGACTGACGGAGGCGGGCTTCCTCATGCCGGCGAATCATCCAACTGCGGCGACCTGATGAAGACCCTGCTTGTGCTTGCCACCCTCGCCGGCGTCGTGGGCGCCTTGGCGCAGGAGGCTGACTGGCGCAAGACACCGAGGGACCTGGCCGTTCCGGAGGTGCTGAAGGCGGAGCCTGCCCCCGGGCGGCGGGTCATCCAGACAACGGCCGGCTGGACGGGGCCGGAGGTGCATCATCTGCTGCATCTGCCGGAGGACTGGCGGCCCGGCGAACATTATCCGGTCATCATCGAATATCCCGGCAACGGCCCCTATGCGGACGCCAGGGGCGACACCTGCGACGGCAGCGTGGAAAGTTGCATTCTTGGTTACGGCATCTCCGGCGGACGCGGTGTCGTCTGGGCCAGCCTGCCGTTCATCGAGCGCGCGGAGGGCGGCCTGCGCAACGCCGCCAAATGGTGGGGAGACGTGGCGGAGACCAAGCGCTACTGCCAGGCCACCGTGCGTGACATCTGCGAGCGCTTTGGAGGCGATCCGAAACGCGTGTTCATCGCCGGATTTTCGCGCGGCGCCATCGCCTGCAACTTCATCGGCCTGCACGACGACGAGATCGCCACGCTCTGGCGCGGCTTCATCTGCCACAGCCATTACGACGGCTCGCGCCGATGGCCCGGCGACGGCGGCGAATCCGCCGTGCTGGAACGACTGCGCCGCCTGCAAGGCCGTCCGCAATGGATCAGCCAGGAGCTGACTACTGCGGCCACGGAGAAATGGCTGCGAAGCACGGACGTGAAGGGTGACTGGACTTTTGTGGCGATGCCCTTCCCCAATCACAGCTCCGCCTGGGTGCTGCATGACCTGTTGGAGAGACGGAGGTTGCGTGCATGGTTTGCCAGGGTGGCGGCCGGACCGACTTCAACCAGCGCGAACCCTGGATCCGGCGGGAAGTAAAAGAGACCCGTCTCTCCGGGCTCCTTCGGAAGCAGGCGGCGTCCTGGAACGGAGTTCAGACAACGCCACCGCCGAGGAACAGGCGCAGGACGGCCACGATGGCGACGGCGACGTTGATGATCAGGCCGATCTTCCGTTCCGGGAAGGATCCGAAGATGATGCCGGCCACGCAGCCCGCGAGCGTGGCCCAGAGCGTCCAGCCCAGCAGGGGGATGATGCCGAAGATCATCAGCACCGCGCACACAACACCAATGAGGACCGACAGGATCTGGCAGAGGGTTTTCATGACGACCTGACTCATCCCCGGCATGGGGCGGAAGCCAATCGAATTTTTGCTTCGCTTTATACCCTTTCCAGCGTCCCATTGCGTCCATGAACAACGCCGCAAGCGCCACGCTGATCCGTCATGAAGGCCACACCGCACGTGAACGCAGCACCTGCGGCTGGCGTGACCGCCTGATCAGCCGCGAGGACGAGCCCCTGCATCCGGCCGCCTGGGCTCATGCCGTGGACATCGACGGCGCAAAACCTCACTATCACAAGCGATCCACCGAACTCTACTACGTCCTGGAAGGCGAGGGCACCGTGTCGCTGGACGGCGTGGAGCACCCGGTCAAAAAGGGCTCGATGGTTCACATCCCGCCCGGTGTGGTTCATGGCGCATGCGGCCGCATGCGTGTCCTGGTGGTCGGCATTCCCGACATTGCGGATGATGATTATTACCCGGCCGTGGATTCGGAGGCTGAGCCCCGGCCTGGGGCGGCTGCACCCCCATGATGGACCACGTCTCCAAGGGCTGAAGACAGACGCACAGCGGTCACTTCGCCCTGGGATTGCGCATGTAATAAAGGTGGCCGTCCTCGGCTCCCCCGACAAAGTCGGGCAGTCCGTCATCATTGAAGTCCACCGTCGTCGGACTGACATCGTGACCTTCAATGTTGGCGTCGGAGAGCAGGCCCATGTCGGTAAAGAACCATCTGCCGCCGGAGAAACCATCCTGGCGCAGGAAGTTGGCGTTGGCGGAGTTGAGAAGAATGTCGAGCCTGCCGTCCTGATCCCAGTCCATGAGGCAGATCTTGCGCCGGCCGCTCTTGCCGGCGATGCCGCTGTTGAGGCGCAGGGGTTCGCCCGGGGTCATCGCGACAGGCGTCTTCACCTTGAGATGTTCGAGGGCCTTGTCGAGCAGCCCCGGCTTCTGGGCATCCTTGGAGGCGCACAGCACGCGCTGCGGATGCTTGAGGATGAGCTTTCCATCCAGCTTCGCACGCTCAAAGAAGGCGAGGTATCCCTCCTGGTCGAGCATGACGAGGTCGGTCAGGCCGTCCTTGTTCCAGTCAATGCCCACAGGCGTCGTGCGCCACTGGGTGAGCAGGGCCTTGCCTTCCGGACGCAGCCAGCCGTACGCTAGCTGCGGCTGGGCGCCGTTCCACTCGACCTCCACCGGCTGGGCCGCGGCCAGCTTCGGCTTCTGGCGCGTGCCGATGTTTCTGTACCACACCACCTTGCCGAGGATGGAGTTGAGCAACAGGTCGGGCAGGCCGTCGTGATCCCAGTCGGCCACGGTCTGGGTGGTGTAGCCCCACTTGGCTTCACAGGGGCCCTGGATGGAGCCATTCGGACCGGCCATCGGACGAATGACGCTGCCCGCCGCCTCCAGCCTGACAGGAGCCGCCCATTTCGGCTTTTCGACTCCCTTGCCGCTGAGGTTTTCAATCAAGGCGACATAACCGGCGGTGTTGCCGCAGATCAGATCGGTGTCGCCGTCGCCATCCCAGTCAAAGCCGACGGGGGTGACAAGCGCGCCAAACTTCACCTGGTCTGCCTCCTGCTTGAAATAACGGGGCTCCGCATAAACCGGGGCCTTGTTGTCATACCTGCCGGTGTGCTCGATGAAGGCCACGCGGCCGTCCTCGTCGCCACAGATGAGGTCCAGGTCGCCGTCCTTGTCCCAGTCAAACGCGGTGGGCGTGATCATTTCCAGATCCATGGTCAGGTAGCGGCCGGTTTCGGCCTTCAGACGAACGCCAAGCGCGTACTTCGGCTTCGTGCGCGAACCGGTGTTCTGGAAGTAGGTGAAGCCGTCGAGAAACTCACCGCACAGCAGGTCGAGGTCGCCATCGCCGTCGAAGTCGCCGAAGTTGGGTGATGGCCAGCCAAAGGTTTCCACGGGCCGGTCGGTGGCCATGACCTTCTTTGGCTTGTCATATTTCGGCGCCTCGTTCGTGCCGGTGTTGCTGAGCAGGTACACATAGCCGCGCAGCGGGCCGTTCATCCAGCGTCCGTGCTCGTTGTAGGCGTTGTCCCAGCCGTACTCCGTCCAGTCGCCGACACCGACGATGAGGTCGTTTTTGCCATCGCCTTCGTAGTCAACCATGCGCCACATGTTGGCACGGACCTTGTTCATGTGGACGTTGGCGGGCGGTCCGAGCTTCGCCTGCTGCTCGATGCCGGTCTTGAGGAAGTCAGGATGGGCATTTCCGGGGGTGAGCACGACCGGCCGGCCGTCGATGTAGCTGACCTGGACGTTCTGGGCGCCCTTGCTGAAGCGCTTGCCGGGCTTGAAGACGGGCATCTTGTTGTTTGCCGTGTCCCCGGCGGCGTTTTCGAAGAAGTAGATGCCGTTGTAGGGCTTGTCGGGGCAGTTCACCACCAGGTCGAGGTCGCCGTCCCTGTCGAAATCCATGGGCATGGGCCAGGCCCAAAGGCCGACACCGAGGTCGACGACAAGGCCGGGGTTGTTGTATTTCAACGGCGTGAGAGTGGATTCAGCAGCGGTTGCATGGGCGCAGATAAGCGTGGAAAGGGCCAGGGAGGTGAGGTGAAACAGACGCATGGGATCGGAGGAAAGGAGAAACGCGACCAGGGTGAAATCTAGCACAGAAAGGCGGGATGGAATCCTGGCCGCCGGTTGACGATGCTTGACCTGGGCGCAGCGGCTGAAGATAAACACGGCATGAGACACCGAGACAAGGCCACGCTTTACCGTGAGCTCGCGAAGCTGACGGACGCGGCCTTGCATCTGGACCGTTCTCTGGACCTGCTGCTCGCCAAGGATGCGCATCCGCTCAGGCAGAAGTACCTTCAGGGCCTGAAGCGCGGCCTGGCGGAGGGCATGAGCCTGGCGGAATCAGTGAGGAAGCATGACCAGGAGCTCGTCACGGGCCTTGAGCTGGCCCTGATCGAGGCGGGTGAGCGCAGCGGCAGGCTGGGCATGGCCTTCAATCATCTGGCGCGTTACTTCGCGGCGATGGATGGGGCTGGGCAGAAGGCGCGGCAGGCGATGATCTACCCCCTGATCCTGGCGCATCTGGCGATCCTGCTGCCGGAGCTGCCGTCCCTCGTGGTAACGGCCGAGGGTGAGCATCCGCTGCGCCGGCTGGCCCTGGGGCTGATGGTCTTGTGGCTCTTTTTGTTCGGCAGTTCGGCCGCCTGGAGGTGGCTGTCCGACAAGGCGGTGGCCTCACCTGCGGTGGATGCCTGGCTTGACCGGATGCCCTTTCTGGGCAGCGCAAGGCGGCACTGGGCGCTGGCACGATTCTGCCAGGTGTCGCATTCGTGCCTGCTCGCCTCGTTGAACATGGCGGAGACGGTGCGGCTGGCGGGCCTGGCCTCGCAGAGCGGCCGCCTGGACCGGGCCTGCAAGGCGGCTGCGGAGGAGATTCACAACGGCCAGCCGCTGGGAGACGCCCTGGCAGGGGGAGGCGCCTTTGAACCCGACTTCGTCCACGCCATCGCCACCGCCGAGGAAGTCGGCAAGATTGACGAGGAGATGGCGCGCTGGACCACGACGGAGACCCTGGCGGCCCATGAGGCCATTGACCGCGCCTCGCAGTGGCTGCCAAAGGCCGGTTATGCGGTCGTTGTCATCTTCGTGGCCTACAGGATCATCACGATGATGCAGGGCATCTACGGCGGCATGCTGCGTCAGTTTGAAGGTTAGGCCGCCCGCGGCCCGGCCGCGAAGCAAGCGTTTGCGTCCCCGCCCTCCTGGGGCACTTTCCGGCCGCTTTGACTCTCGCCAGGGACAGATACTTCCAGACCGGCTTCGCAGGATCGTTGTTGATCCATGCGCTGGCGCTGCTTTTTCTGATGTGGTTGTTCAACACGGAGTCCGGACGCAGCTTCCTGGGCGCGGCCGAGCAGGCCTCCATCAAACCCGCGCCTGAGCCCGAGGTGACGATGATCTTTCCGGAGATGGTCATTCCTCCGCCCATGCTGCCCAAGCCCCGTGCCTACATCCGCACGACTCAGAATGAGGCGTCCGCCGTGAAGCCGTCCGGCGCGGCCTTTGAATCCGATCGCAACACCATCGCCGCCAGCCGCCTGCCCCCCAAGGCGGACGCCACCGTCATGATGCCCACCACCACGGGCAGCGCCCCCACGAAGATGGAACTGGCGAACCGCGATTTCCGTGACGGACAGATCAAGAACGACGCCGTGGCCGCCACGCCGCCTGCCAACGCCACGCCCCTGGACATGCGCTCCCCGGCCCCGCTCGCACCGCCTTCCATCCTCAAGCCGCAGCCTGCTCCACCGCCCTCACCCGCGACGCCACCCTCGCCCCCGGCACCTCCGACCCAGGTGGCAAAGGCGCAGGCTTCGGACATGACACCGCTGGCCAAGATGATGGAGGAGATGGACAAGGACAGCGTCCGGCTCGAATCCCAGCGCCTGCCGCTGGAAGTGCGCAAACCGGAGGTCTCCAAGGCTGCTGAAACGCCGCCACCTCCCAAGCCGCAGGTGCGCGCCCCGGAGGACACACCACCTCCTGTCGCCAAGGCCATGCCCGTGACGGACGATGTCAAGGCCACCGCAGGCAAGCCGGAGATGGACGCCTTCAGTCCCTTCACCCGCACGGGGAAAAACGATGGCGGCATCAGCCGTGAGGGCGATGACGCCGTCGATGCCGTGGCCACCCCACGCGGCATCTACATGCGTCAGGTCACGGGGGCCGTGGAAAAAAAGTGGCACCTCTATGTGCGACTCGCCCGTGACTCGGTGAACTTCGGCCGTGTCCGCTTCCGCTTTTATGTGAACCGCCGCGGCGTCCCTCAGGACCTCAAGATCCTCTCCGATGCCCGCGACGCGGACCCGCGCATGAGGGAGCTGACCCTGCGCGCCATCCTGGATGCCGAAATCCCGCCGATCCCGGACGACCTCCTGCCCGAGCTGGAGGATGGTCGCCTCAAGATCGAATACGAGGCCATTGTCTATTAAGTCCGCCGTGCTCATCCACACTCTCGACCTGCATTTTCAGGACACCCCCGGCCTCATTGCCGCCTACCTCGTCGAGAGCGCCGGCGAGCTGGCCTTGATCGAAACCGGTCCCGGCTCGACCCTGCCCGCCCTGCGATCCGCCCTGACCGCCACGGGTCATTCCGAAAAGGATATCCGCCACGTCTTTGTGACCCACATCCACCTTGATCATGCCGGTGCCGCCGGCTGGTGGGCCGGACAGGGCGCGCGGGTTTACTGCCACGAAAACGCCGCCCGCCACCTGATCGATCCGTCGAGGCTCGTTGACAGCGCCCGCATGATCTACCAGGAACGCATGGACACGCTGTGGGGAGAGATGCTGCCCGCCCCGGCGGAGCGCGTGACGGTCCTGCGCGATGGCGACAGCGTCCAGGTCGGCAGCGTCGAGATCATGGCCTGGGACACGCCGGGACATGCCCGGCATCACCTCGCCTACATCCTGGGTTCGGCCTGCTTCACGGGTGACGTGGCGGGGATGCGGCTGCAGGGGACGAACTATCTTTCCGTCACCGCCGCGCCTCCCCAGTTTGAACCCGGCCCCTATGTCGCCTCCGTGGACCGCCTGGCCGCCGCTGGTTTCGACCGGCTTTATCTGACTCATTTTGGCGAGGTCACCGACGCGGCCGGCCATCTGACGGCCTATCGAAAAAGAATTCAAGACGTCCATGAAGCCGTGCGCGCCGACTGTGCCGCAGGCCTGGACGCCGAAGGCATCCGCCAGCGCTACCATGACCGCGAAAGGGCCCTCGCCGCCTCCCTGGGTGTCAATGACCACGACTGGCGGCGGCTGGAGATGTCCAACGGCACGGCCATGTGCGCGGACGGCGTGAGATTGTGCGTGGAGAAAGGCCGCTGACGTGCGTAGCCTGTGCCGATGCGCCCCTTCCTCCTCTGCCTGCTGCTGCTCACCGGCCTGCCCGCCGCCGATTGGCCTCAGTTCCTCGGCCCCACGCATGACGGCCGCGCCGCGGACGCCGAACCCGTCCTGCCCGACAGCCTGCCCGCCGATCTGAAGCCGCTCTGGGAAAAATCCGTGGGCTCAGGCTTCGCCGGTCCCGTGGTGAGTGAAGGGCGGCTGGTGGTGTTCCATCGCGAAGGTGGCGACATGACCACGGAGGCGCTGGATGCCAGGACCGGCAAGCCTGTCTGGCGCAGCACCTATGTGACGGACTATGTGGACAGCTTTGGCTTCGACAACGGCCCCCGCGCCGTGCCCGCCATCGCTGCGGGAAAGGTGGTCACCTTTGGGCCGGAGGGCCGCGTCACCGCCCTCGATTTCGCCACCGGCAAGGAATTGTGGCGTTTCGACACGGCCTCGGAACTGGAATCTCCCCAGGGCTTTTTCGGCCGCGCCCCCTCGCCCCTGATCCTGGATGGCCGGGTGATCGTGGCCGCCGGAGGAACGCGCAAGGGCTTGGCCGCAGGCCTGGCGGCCCTGGATCTGAAGACCGGTGCGGTGGCCTGGACTTCCGTCGAGGATGAGGCGGGGTATGCCTCGCCGGTGCCCGGCCGGGAAGGCGAGATCCTGGCCTGGATGCGTAACCAACTTTGGCGTGTCAACGCCGCGGACGGCGCCTTGCGCGCCTCCATGCCCCTGCGCTCCAGCATGGATGCCTCCGTCAACGCCGCCACCCCCCTGCCCTGCGGCGACAATCGCTGGCTGGTCTCCGCCGGCTACGGCGTCGGCGCTCATCTGCTGCGTCTGACCGATGCAGGCGTCGAGGCAGTCTGGCAGAAGGACCGCGCGCTCGACTGCCATTACGCCACCCCGGTGCGCGTCGGCGGCCACGTCTTTGGTTTTCATGGCCGGCAGGAGACCGGCATGAAGCTGCGCTGCATCAGCCTCGCCAAGGGCGAGGTCGCCTGGGAATGCCCGGACGGCCTGCCCGGCGGCACGCTGCTGGTCGTGGGTGACAAGCTGCTGGTCGTCACCGAGCAGGGCGAGCTGTGGGTGGTGCGCGCCAGTGCGGAAAAATTCGACCGTCTGGCCTCCTGGCAGATCCTCGGCTCGGGCCACCGCTCCCATGCCGCCTACGCGGACGGCGTCCTTTATGCGCGTGACAGCGAGCGCCTGGTGGCGGTGAAGCTGCGCTGAAACAAGGGCCTGCCTGACAAACTTTGCTGACGGGAAAGACGGCCCGCCGACGTTTCAGGCGGCTCATGAAACGCCTGCTCCTGCTTCCGGCGCTGTTCTGCGTCCTCGGCCACGCCCATGCCGCGGACCAACGGCCTAACATCATCGTCATTTACACCGATGACCACGGCTTCGCCGACCTTGGCGTTCGCGGCGTGATGAAGGACCTGCGCACGCCTCATCTCGACGCCCTCGCCCGCAGCGGTGTCGTCGCCACCCAAGGCTACAGCACGGCGCCGCAATGCGTGCCGTCACGTGGAGGCCTCATGACCGGCCGCTTCCAGGGTCGCTTCAACCTCGACAACAACGGCTCCGCACTCGACGGCTTCAACCGGCAGGTCACCATCGCCGAACGGCTCCAGAAGGCGGGTTACGTCACGGCGCAGTTTGGCAAATGGCACCTGGGCCCCCTGGAGGAGATCCCAAGGCATGGCTTCCGGCACGTCTTCGCCCAGCATGGACAGCAGGTCTTTGCCGCCAACATCACCACCGAGGGCAGGGACCGGCCGATGGGCGGTCATCCGCCTTCTGACTACCACATCGACGCCTGCTCCAAGGCGGCGGAGGCCGTGATCGGGCGGTATCATGACCAGCCCTTCTTCCTCTACATCGCCTACCGCGCCCCGCACACGCCGCTCGACGCGCCGCAGCATTACAAGGACCGCTTTCCCGGTCCCATGCCGGAAAGACGCCGGGCGGCCCTGGGCATGCTGGCCGCCGTGGACGACGGTGTCGGCCGCATCACCGCTGCGCTGGAAAAACATGGGCTCACGCAGCAGACCCTGGTCTTCTTCATCGGCGACAACGGCGCACCCTTGAAGATCCACAAGCAGGACTCACCGCTGAATGGCGATGCCGGGGGCTGGGACGGCAGCCTGAACGATCCGCTCAACGGTGAAAAGGGCATGCTCTCGGAAGGCGGCATGCACGTGCCCTTCCTGATCGCCTGGCCGGGCGTGATACCCGGTGGCAGGAACTACGATCATCCCGTCAGCGCCCTTGACGTGGCCGCCACCGCCGCGGCGCTTGCTGGAATCAAAGCAGGTTCGGGCGAGCTCGACGGCGTCAACCTCCTGCCCTTTCTCAAGGAGGAAAAGGCCGGCCCTCCGCATGAGACGCTTTACTGGCGCTGGATGGCGCAAAGCGCGGTTCGGGAAGGCCGCTGGAAGCTGCTGCGCGGCGGTGAACGCGAGTACCTTTACGACCTGGACCAGGACATCGGCGAAAAGCGCAATCTTGCCGCAGCGCATCCGGAGATCGCCGCACGACTGCGTGAAAAGCTGAAGGCCTGGAGCGCTGACCTGGAGCCTCCGGGCATGTCGCTCGGGCCGATGGCGGCGGTCTGGAACGACTACTTTGATTTTTACCTCGAGGGGAAACCGGTGGCGGCGAAACCTTCCGGTGGCGAAACAGGCATCCAGGGCTGGCAGGCGCGCGGTGGCACGGCCGCGATTCATGAGGGCGCACTCGTCATCCGGCCGGCTGACTCTGCTGCTAAAAAAGCCAGGCCTTTCCTGACGAACGCGGAGATCAGCCTGCCCGGCCCGGTCACCGTGATCCTGAAGGTGCGGGCGAAGGAGGCGGGCAAGGGCAGCCTGTCCTGGCGAACCCAGGATGAAAAAGACTTCCTGCCGGCGAACAACGCCGCCTTTGCATGGGCCGCCGGGCCGGAAGTCCAGGAGCTCAAGGTGGAGCTTCCCGTCCAGGGACGCCTCATCCACCTGCGCCTCCAGCCCTCGCCCGCCACGGCCCTGGAGTTCACCTCGATTGACATCCGCAGCCGCTCCGGCAAGGCGCGCACCTGGAACTTTGCACCATGATCCCCGCCTCCGCCTCCCTTCGAGTCGCGGCGCTCACCGCGCTGCTCCTGGCCTCCGCCGCAGGCGCGGAGCCGGCCAGACCTAACGTGTTATGGCTCATTGGCGAAAACCTCGGTCATGACCTGGGCTGCTACGGCGCCCGGGGCGTGCACACGCCCAACCTCGATCGTCTCGCCGCCGAGGGCGTGCGCTACACCCGCGTGTTCGCCACCAACCCGGCCTGCGCCCCAAGCCGCTCGGCCTTTTTCACCGGCATGTACCAGACGACGACGGACACCCATCCGATGCGCTCGCACCGGAGCGACGGCTTCCGTCTGCCTGAAGGCGTACGGCCGGTCACGCACCGGCTGCGTGACGCGGGCTATTTCACCGCCAACATCAAAACCGTCGGTACTCACAGCGTGGGCACGGGCAAGCTGGACCTGAACTTCGTCAACGAAGGCCCGGTTTATCATGAAGACTCGGACCGCTGGGAGTCGCTGGCAGGACACCGGCCCTTCTTTGCCGTCGTCAACGCCGAGGAGAACGAGTACGACATCTACGATCGCAAGTCCGCGGAGAAGCCGAGGGTGGAATGGGTGGGTGAGCGCATCCATGTCCCGCATGTCACGCCGGAGCAGGTCACACCACCGCCCTATTATCCGGATCATCCGGTGGTCCGGGAGGAGTGGGCGCGCTACCTGAACTCGGTGTCCGGCATGGACCTGCGCTTTGGGAAGGTGCTGGACCGGCTGCGTGCCGACGGCCTGGAGGACGACACCCTCATCATCTTCTTTGGCGACAACGGACGCCTGGAGCCACGCGGCATCCACTGGTGCTATGACAGCGGACTGCGCGTGCCGATGATCATCCGCTGGCCGAAGAATCATCCGGCGCCGCCGCAGCTCCGTGCGGGCACCGTGGACGACCGCATCCTCAGCCTCATCGACGTCACCGCCACCACGCTTCATCTTGCCGGAGTGTCGAAGCCGCCGTTGATGCAGGGGCGTGTGTTTCTCGGTGACAGGCCCGAGGCGCCTCGCAGCTTTGCCTTTGCCGCCCGCGACCGCATCGACGAGACGAGGCAGCGCATCCGCTCGGTGCATGAGGAGCGCTTTCATTACATCCGCACCCTTTCCACCGGGCCGACCTTCGCCTCGCTGAACCGCTACAAGGAAAAATGCTTCCCCATCCTGCCCGTGATGCGTGAGCTGCATGCCAGAAACCGGCTCAGCGGACCTCCGCTTGAGCTCATGCAGCGCCGTGGGCCCTGTGAGGAGCTTTATGACACGAAAGCGGATCCCCATGAGGTCGTGAACCTTGTGGATTCAGACAAGGCCGAGCACCGGGAGGTCCTGCTGAGGCTGCGCGCAGCCCTGGATGCCTGGATCGTGGAGACGGGGGACAAAGGCGAGATCCCCGAGCCGGAGGAGGTCACCGCCCCCTTTGCGCGTGAGATGCATCAATGGTTCGGCACACCCCCCTGGGCCGCAGGTGTGGACGGCCACTGAGCGCAGCTCAGGCGCCCAGCCGCCTTTCAATCTCCTCCAGCGCCAGCCCCTTCGTCTCCGGCACCATCAGCCGCACCCACACAAGCTGCAGCACCATCATGCCGCAGAAGAACAGGAAGACCCAGCCCGGCGCAAAAGCGGAGACCATGCCCGGAAAAAAAGTGGTGAGCAGGGCGGCGAAAATCCAGTGCGTAAAGCTGCCCAGCGCCTGGCCTGCGGCCCGGCTGCGATCAGGGAAGATCTCCGAGATGAACACCCAGATCACCGCCCCCTGGCCCACCGCATGGGCGGCGATGAAGGCAAAGATGCAGGCAGGCACGATGCCGTAATGGCCGGTGAAAAAGGCCCAGGAGCACAGTCCGAGCGACGCGATGTAGCCAAACGAGCCGAGATACAGCAGCGCCCGACGACCGCGATGGTCAATGAGCCAGAGGCCGACGAAGGTGAAGACCAGGTTGGCAACGCCGATGCCCACGGATTGAAGAAGGGCGGCCTGCGTGCCAAGCCCCGTCAGCTCAAAGATGCGCGGCGCAAAGTACAGCACGGCGTTGATGCCGGAGAGCTGGTTGAAAAACGCGATCAAGAAGGCCAGCAGCAGGGGCCGGCGCAGACGAGGGCTCCAGAGTCCCGCCGATCCCGCCAGCCCTTCAACACCAGCCGCCGCAATCTGCTCCGCAGCCGCCTCGACCTCCGCACGCGGCGCAGCTGGCTGGATGAGCCGCAGCACCTCCATGCCCGCCGCGCGGTTCCTTTTCCGCACGATCAGCCAGCGCGGGCTTTCTGGAATGCCAAGGCACAGGACGGTGTAGGCCAGGGCCGGAAAGGCCTCCACGCCAAGCATCCAGCGCCAGGCCTGGTCGCCGATGCCCCCCAACAAATAATTGGATAAGAAGGCGGCCAGGATGCCGAGCACGATGTTGAACTGGAAGAGCCCCGCCAGGCGGCCCCGGCGCTCCGGCGGCGAGATCTCGGCGATGTAAAGCGGCGCCGCCACGGTAGATATCCCCACGCCCAGGCCGCCGATGAAACGCGCGATGATGAGCGACCAGACCTCCGGCGCGAGACCTGACCAGACGGCCGACACGAAATACAGCACGCCCACCCAGGTCAGCGTGGCACGGCGGCCCCAGCGGTCTGTCGGCCAGCCGCCGATGACGGAGCCCAGCACCGTGCCATAAAGTGCCGAGGCCATGGCGATGCCGTGCAGTGTGTCACTCAGCTCCCAGAGCTCCTGGATGGTCTTCTCAGCCCCGGAGATGACGACCGTGTCGAAACCGAACAGGAAGCCCGCAAGCGCTGAAACGACGGACCAGTAGAGGATGCGCGATGACGAGGTCGGAGGCGTTGCGGGCATGCGGCATTCTGACGGAAGTTACCGATTCGAATCAAGCCAGGAACTTTCCGGCGCAATCGGACCGGCACCTGCTTGAGGCTGGCGTTGCTTGCAGTCCGTGCCTGCCTTTGCCAGAATTTCGCCTCCACCTGCTCCATCCGCCTCATGAACATCACACGCCTCCTCCCCGCCCTCTCGCTGTCCGTGCTTCTTTGCCAGTGCGCCAGCTCCGACTCCTCCTCCGGCACGGCCTCCACATCCGCTGCTCCGGCTCCTGCCGCCGCCGAGGCTGACACCACTCTCAAGCCCGGCATGAGCAAGGCGGAGGTCATTGCCAAATGGGGCGAGCCGTCCTCGAAGAAGAACAGCGCCGGCGGTGAAGTCTGGCGCTACGCCAACCAAGGCTGGAAACGCCACGTTCCCTACTACGGCACCTTCGCCCATGTGGAGGAGCACTTCGTCCTCTTCGGCGCCGACGGCCGCGTCGTCAAAACCGGCACCGAGGACTTCGGCAACGCCTTCCAGGAGCCCTGGCGCCGCGCCTTCGGCACGAACTGAGCTTTCCGTTTGATGCCTTGGCAAAGACATCGCCCGCGCTAATCGTGGGCGATGTTTGATATCCGGGAAAAACCCCAGCAGGTCGACAAGGCCTTCCTCATTGGCGCCTATTTCGACCGACGCAAGGCCGACGAGGCGCGTGAACTGCTCATCGAGCTCAAGGAACTGGTCGAGACCCTCGGCATCGAGGTGGTCGCGACCGAGCTTGTGTTCGTCCGCGAAATCACCCCGCGCCACCTCCTCGGCAAGGGCAAGACCGCTGAGCTCATCGCCCGCGCCAAGGACCTTGAGGCCGAGTGCATCGTCTTCGACAACGAGCTCTCCCCCGCCCAGCAGCGCGCCTGGGAGGCCGACGCCGGCCTTTGCGTCATCGACCGCCACGAGGTCATCCTCGACATCTTCAACATGCGCGCCCAGACCCGCGAGGCCCGCCTCCAGGTCGAGCTCGCAAGGCTCGAGTATTCCATCCCCCGCCTCACCCGCATGTGGGCGCACCTTGACCGCCAGGGCGGCGGCGCCGGAGGCGGCATGGGCGGTGCCGGAGCCGCACGTGGCGAGGGTGAAACCCAGCTCGAGGTGGACCGCCGCCTCGCCTACAAGCGCCTCGACCGCGTGAAGGCGGAGCTGGAGGAGGTGAAGCGCCAGCGCGACACCATGCGCAAGGAGCGCAGCCGCGTGCCCCTGCCTCATGCCGCCATCGTAGGTTATACCAATGCCGGCAAGTCCAGCCTGCTCAACCACCTCACCAACGCCAGCGTGCTGGCCGAGGACAAGCTCTTCGCCACCCTCGACACCACCACCCGCCGCCTGGAGCTGCCGGACGGCCAGGCGCTGCTGCTCACCGACACTGTCGGCTTCATCCGCAACCTGCCCCACGACCTCGTGCAGAGCTTCCGCGCCACCCTTGAGGAGGCCGTGCTCGCCGACTTCCTCATCCATGTTGTCGACGCCAGCGCTTCCCAGGCCCTGGAGTTCTACCAGACCACCACCCAGGTCCTCGGAGAACTCGGCGCGGGTGACAAGCGCGTGCTTCTGGCGCTCAACAAGGTCGACCTCGTCGACGACGCCCGGCTTCTGGAGCTGAAGCGCCAGTTCCCCGACGCGGTCTTCATCTCCGTCCGGACCGGCCAGGGCATGGACGACCTCTTCCACCGCCTGCATGACATGCTCATCGACCGCGTCGTCCGCCTGGACCTGAGCATCCCGCTCAGCCGCATGGACCTCGTCGCCTTCCTCCATGAGCAGGGCAAGGTGCTCTCCGAGGACTACGAACGCGGCGTCGCTGACATCCAGTGCGTCGTGCCCAGGCGCTTCGAGTCGAAGTTCCTTGAGTTCGTCTCCCGGGCCTGACCCCGGGCGCAACTTTCCGTTAGGCCAGTGGTTCATGCCTCATCAAATCCTGATGACGCCATGAAGGTACCTGCCCTGCTTTTCCTCCTGACCGCCGTCGCGGCGGCCGCCTCCGCCGCGGACGAACCGTCGGCGCAGGCCCAGGCTCACGCCGGCATCTCCGCCGACCAGCTCAGCTTCTTCGAAAAAAACATCCGCCCTGTGCTCGTCGAGCACTGCTACAAGTGCCACTCGGCCGAGTCCGACAAGGTCAAGGGCGGCCTCACCCTCGACACGAAACAAGGCACGCTTCTCGGCGGCGAGTCCGGCCATCCCGGCGTCACCCCGGGCAGCCCTGCCGAAAGCTCCCTCTACGAGGCCATCACCTGGCGCAATGACGACATGCAGATGCCGCCGAAGAACCGGCTGCCCGACGAGGTGATCGCGAACTTCAAAAAGTGGATCGAGATGGGCGCGCCCGACCCGCGCGAACAAAAAGTGGCGAACGCCGCCGGCGGAAGGCGCCAGATCAACATGGACGAGGGAAGGAAGCACTGGGCCTTCCAGAAGCCCGTGAAGACGGAACCCCCCGCCGTGAAAGCCGAAGGCTGGGCCAGGACCGACATCGACCGCTTTGTGCTCGCCGGGCTGGAGAAGGCGGGGCTTCAGCCCGTCGGTGACGCCGACCGCGCCACCCTCATCCGCCGCATCGCCTATGACCTCACCGGCCTGCCTCCCACACCCGACGAGGTGAAGGCCTTCCTCGCCGACACCTCTCCCGAAGCCGTGAAGCGTGTCATCGACCAGTACCTCGACTCGAGCCGCTTTGGCGAACGCTGGGGCCGTCACTGGCTCGACATCGCCCGTTATGCCGAAAGCAGCGGCAAGGAAGTGAACGTCCTCTACCCCCATGCCTGGCGCTACCGCGACTATGTCATCGAGGCCTTCAACCGCGACAAGCCCTACGACCAGTTCCTCAAGGAGCAGATCGCCGGCGACCTGATGAAGTTCGAAAACAAGCACGACCAGGCGGAGAAGATCGTCGCCACCGGCTTCCTCGCCATCGGCAGCAAGGGCCACAACCAGCGGGACAAGCGCCAGTTCACCATGGACCTCGTCGATGAGCAGATCGACGCCATGTCCCAGGCCATGCTCGGCCTCACCCTCGCCTGCGCCCGCTGCCACGACCACAAGTTCGACCCCGTCACCCAGCGCGACTACTACGCCCTCGCCGGCATCTTCCTGAGCAGCGAGACGCTCTACGGCACCTACAGCCAGCTGCAGAACATCAACCCGGGAAGCCTGATCGAGCTGGACCGGTCCGCCGACATGCCCTCGGCGCTCGCCGCCCTTTCGCCTGGCGAATACGCGACCTTGAAGCGACAGCACGAGGAGGCCTCACAGACGGCGGAAAACATTCGTGAGCAAGTGCGCGGCATGAGCGCCGGTGAACGTGAACGCCAGGGCGCCGCCAGCTTCCTGCGCATCCGCAGCTCCTTTGACCGTGCCGAATCCATCCGCGCTGATCTCGACCTGTTCAATCCCGACGGCACGCCGCGCTCGCTCGCCATGGGCGTGCTTGACCGCGACCGTCCGATCAACAGCCCCATCCTCATTCGCGGCGACCTCAAGCAGCCCGGCGACCTCGTGCCGCGCGGCCTTGTCGAGGTCCTGTGCGCCAAGGGCGAGCCCCTGAACATCAGCCAGGGCAGCGGCCGCCTCGACCTCGCCTGGTGGATCGCCTCCAGGGACAATCCTCTCACCGCCCGCGTCATGGTGAACCGCGTGTGGATGAAGCTCATGGGCACGCCCATCGTCGCCACGCCGGACAACTTCGGCTTCATGGGCCAGAAGCCCACGCATCCCGAGCTGCTCGACCACCTGGCCGTCGGCTTCATGGATGAAGGCTGGTCCGTGAAGAGGCTGATCCGCGGCATCATGCTCAGCCGCGCCTATCAGATGGGCTCGGGCTACAACGCGCAGAACTACGCCACCGACCCGGAGAACAAATGGCACTGGCGCATGAGCCAGCGCCGGCTCGACGCCGAGGCCATCCGCGATGCCATGCTTTTTGTTGCCGGCGTGCTCGACTTCTACCCCGTGGACGGCTCGCCCGTCGCCAGGGCCGGCGAGGGCCGTGAAGGCATCTTCAACCTGGCGCGCGAGGTGTCGGGCAAACCCTACAACTTCCGCAGCATCTACCTGCCGATCGTGCGCGACCAGATCCCCGAGTTCCTCGGCACCTTCGACTTCCCCGACGCCAGCCTCGTCAGCAGCGAACGCGACACCACCAACGTGCCGGGCCAGAGCCTCTTTCTCATGAACAACCCGCAGGCCATCAGCGCGGCGGACGCCTTCGCCCGGCGGATCGGCAAGCTTGAAGGCACCCCGCTTGAGCGCCTGACCCAGGCCTACCAGCTCTGCTTTGCCCGGCCGCCCACCGAGGCCGAGCTGGCCGCCATCAAGGACTTCTGGACGCGCTTTCCCGACCAGGCCGCCGGCGGCAAGCAGACTCAGCAGGCCAGGGACTACGGCAAAAACGCCGCGCTCTCCGCCTTCTGCCAGAGCCTCTTCGCCAGCGCCGAGTTCCGCTACCTCAACTGAGCCGCTCCTTCACGATCCGGCCGAAGAAGCGCAGGCTGTCCGCCAGGTGCTCATGCCAGTACTCCCAGCTGTGGGCTCCGGGAAACTCCTCATAGACATGCGTCATACCGGAGCGGTCCAGCTCCTGGTGCAGCCTGCGGTTGTGCTCGACGAGCAGGTCCTCGGCACCGCAGTCAAAGCGCAGCGGCGGCAGGCGGTGCGCGTTCATCTTCAGGCAGGCCAGCACCTGGGTCGGCCGCTCCTCCGCAAGATCGAACTGCTCCGTCGTCTCCTCCACAAAACCCTGCATCTGCGCCACGTCGGTGATGCTGCTGTGGGCGCTGATGCCTGCATAAAGCTCCGGATGCAGGGCGCCGAGCCGCAGGGCTCCGTAACCGCCCATGGACAGGCCGCTGATGAAACGCAGTCCCCCGGTGCAGTTCGGCTCCACCTGGGAAGCGGCGGCGGGAACCTCTTCGACAATCCAGCGCGCGTAATCGGCGTCGACATGACGCAGATAGCCGCTGCCATCCCCCCAGAGGCCGTCGGAAGGCATCGCCAGCACCATCGGCGGCAGGCCTTCGTGTTCGATCAGCCGCATCAGCACCTGATGCGCGCCCCCTTTGAAAAGCCAGGCCCAGTGGCTGCCATAAACCCCGTGCAGCAGCGTCACCAGCGGCAGCCTTGAGGCACGGATGCCAGGCGGCACAAAGAAGGTGATGTCCGCCCTCTGGCGCAGGGCGGCGGATTTCACGGTCACGAAGTGCACGCCTTCAGGAGCCAGGCCCGGATGGGAGATCTCGATGGTACGAAACGACATGCCCAACCCCTGCCTCAGTCATCGGCGCCTGCCAAGGCCGTTCATCAGCTCACTCCGGCTGGAGCCATGGCCCAACAAAAAAGCGTCCCGGCGAACCAGGACGCTTCGTGATGGATGGAGCTGACTTGCGTGAATCAGGCCACCTGCTCGTCGATGCGGACCACCTTGTAACCGCCGATCGCCTTGAAGTAGAGCAGCAGCAGCAGGTAGATCGCCGCCATGGTGGCGGGGATGTAGGAGTCGGCCTTCAGCGTGGCGCGGTCGCCCTTCTGGTCGGCCTCAACGACTGCCTTCTGGTCGGCAGTCTTTTCCTTGGCATCCTTGGCTTCACCGAGCTTCTTGCCGTCGAGGCCGAACGCGGAGGTGGAGGGCAGGTTCAGGAAGGTGGAAGGTTTCTCAGCCTTGTACTGGGCATAGAGGGCGGGGTTGGCCTTCTCCAGCTCCTGACCGGCGAAGCGGTCTTTGCAGTAACCCAGACCAGGACCGCCGATAAGACCGGCGGAAAGCATCCCAATGCCGCCCATGATGGACATGGCCACCGCACCCGTCTGAGGGAAACGATCGCCGATGACGGCCAGCATGGTGGGCCAGAAGAAGGTCTTGCCGACGGCATAGATGCCGAGGGCGACGAGGGCCATGCCAAAGGTCTGCATGGTGCTGGCGAGATTCAGGCCGACGCAGGCGATGACGGCGCAGGCCAGCAGGAGGCCGATGGGGGACAGCTTGAGCTTGGATTCAATCCAGTGGGCGCAGAAGCGCAGACCGAACATGATGATGGAGGTCCAGAAGAAGAGGATCTTGCCCTGGGTGGAGGAGAACAGGTTGCCCGTGATGTTCTGGATCCAGCCGTCGGTGCCCAGTTCGACAGCGCCGACGAGGGCATGGGTCACAAACAGGACGAAGAGCAGGATGGAACCGAAGGAGAACTTGGTGATGATGCCAACGGCGATCAGCAGGGCGCCTCCGACAGCATAACCGATCGTGGCGGCGTTGTCCGGGGAGAAGGCCTTGCTGATGTCACCGAAGAACAGGGCCAGCAGGTAGCAGGCGACCACGGCGCCCAGGATGCCGACAGGCTTGAACATCTGAACGAAGCTGGCGCCCTTCTCGGCGGCCTCGGACTTGGGAAACTTCTGGCCCAGGAACATGATCGCGTAGAGCACGGTGGGCACGAGGTACAGCGCGAGCTGGGTCTTCCAGCCAACCTGCATCTGGTCGTCCAGGATCCAGCCGGCCACCACGCCGATGACCATGCCGGCAGGCCAGGAGGCGTGCAGGATGTTCAGGTAGTGCGTGCGATTTTCGGGGAAGAGGGTCGCGACCAGCGGGTTCGCCACAGCTTCCAGGGTGCCGTTGGCGTAGGCGAAGATGAACATGCCCCAGAAGAGGAAGTTGTAGGCGTTTTCAGGCGTGCTGGCCATGAAGGTCACCACGGCGGAGAGCACGTGGCAGATCAGCGCCAGGGCCACCAGCTTGCCATAACCAATTTTGTCGACGATCACCCCGCCAAGGATGATGCCGAAGCAGAAGCCCGAGAAACCGGCGCCACCGATGGCTCCGAGCTGGGCGGCGGTGAAGCCGAACTCCTTGCCCCAGTTGTCAAAGATGCCACCGCGGATGGCAAAGCCGACACCGGCGGCCAGAATGGCCATGAAGCCTGCCCAGAGGAGGCGCATTCGATTGTTTTCACTCATAGGGATGATGGATGGGATGATGGGGTGGATGATGAAACAGCCCGGCCAGCCCCGGCCTCCTGGCCCGGGTGGAAGAGCGGGCTGGTTTTAGAGGCGGGGGCGGGGGGTGACAAGATAAAAAAGGGCGGCCCGCAAAGGCCGCCCTGATGGAAAAAGCTGAAAGAACCCCGGCTCAGTGACCGCCGATGGCGACCGGCTTGTAGCCGCCCCGGGCCTTGAAATAGAACCACATGCCCAGGTAGCAGACCAGCATGAAGCCGGGCAGCACGGCGATGTTGGTGAAGGCGCCGCGCTTGCTGTCGGCCTGCACCGCCGTCAGCTCCTTCGTCGAACCTTCGTCCAGCGCCTTGATCTTCGCCTGGTCCAGGCTGGGTGTCTCCCCGAAGATGCTCGGCTTCGCCGGTCCGGAAACCTTGGCCAGCAGGGCACCGTGATCCTTTTCCAGGCGGCTGTGGATGTCCTGGTCCTGCTGATAACCAATGAACGGGCTGCCCAGCACGCCCAGGAACAGCACGCCCACGGCGGAGACGCCGTTCAGGGTCAGCGCGCCGCCCTTCGGAAACTGCTCGGAGGTCAGCCCCAGCGTGGTGCTCCACAGGAAGGTCTTGCCAAAGGCGTAGATCGTCGAGGCGGCGACGATGGCCCAGCCGACACTCTTCGACAGAAGCATGAGCCCGACGATGGCCACCCCGGAGCCCATCACCAGCAGGCCGATCGGCGAGAAACGATGCACGATGGGGCCGGCGTAGAAGCGCAGGATGGTCATGATGGCCGAGACATACACGAAGATCCAGGCGGCGAAGTTCGGCGAATCCGCCGGGCCGTTCAGCTTCAGCAGCTCGGGCATCCAGCCATCGGTGCCAAGCTCGGTGGTCGCCAGCGGCCCGATCACCACCAGCACGACGATGAAAAGCCAGTTGCCCAGCGAACCCGTATAAACTCCGGCGGCCAGGCCGACGACGGCACCGGCGATCAGGGAGGTGCTCATGGTCGCCTCCTTGCCGGCAAGCTGCATGATGGCGAAGTACATCAGGAAGCCGATGATGAAGAAGCCCACCGCGCCCACCTCCTTCAGCATGTCACGGTAGCTGACCCCGGCGGCCACACGTTCGTTGACCGGAAAGCTGCAGGGCAGGATGAGCAGCGCGTAGAGGATCACCGGCACGAAGCACAGGGCGAAGCGGAACTTCCACACGGCGTCAAAGAACAGCGTCGTGTGCGGGAACAGGGCGCAGAACAGCGCGCCCAGCGCCAGGCCGGCCGGCCAGCCCGCGTGCAGGATGTTCAGCCACTTCGACTTGTCCTTGTTGAACACCGTGGCGACCACCGGGTTGATGAAGGACTCCACCGTGCCGTTGGCCACGGCGACAAGCAGCGTGCTCCAGTAAAACGACTCATAGCCCGTGGCGTTCAGCGTCAGCACCAGCGAGACCAGGTGGCAGCCGATGGCAAACAGCGCCACCGTCTTGTAGCCGATCCAGTCGATCACCAGGCTGAAGAAGATGATGCTGAGGGCGAAGGGCCACATGCCGGCGCCGTTGATGTTGCCCTTCTGGGCCTCGGACAGGTTGAAGCTGTCCTGCAGCTCCCCGATGGTGTTGGCGCGCACGCCAAAGACAAACGAGGTCGCCACGAGGGCGATGAAGCAGGCCCAGAACAGCTTCATGTCGGGCCGGGAGTCGGAGGAGGGAGTGGTGCTCATGGTTCGGAATGGCGGGCCGGATTACAGGGGAAAGCCCCTGGGGCGGCAAATCTTTTTTCCTGGGCGGACCTGCGCCTGCACGGCCTCACTCGCTGAAAGCCTCGGTCACCACCTCGCCGTCCAGGCTCGCGGGCCTGTCGACACCCATCAGCCAGAGCACGGTGGCGGCGGTGTCGTAGGTCATCACGGACTTCTTGCCGATCGCGCGGCCCTTGGTGACTCCCTTGCCCCAGGCCACCCAGGGGATGTGGATGTCCTCGGGCACGGGGTTGAAGTGGTTCTTCTCCTTGCCGCCATGATCGGCGGTGAGGATGACGGTGCTGGTCTCGCGCAGCCCGGCCTTGTCGATGGCCTCCAGGATACGGCCCAGGGCATCATCGCACTCCTTGAAGGCAGCGAGCTGCTCCGGGGTGCCCCAACCTATTTTATGACCCACGGTGTCGCCGTCGGGCAGGTGGATGAAGCAGAGCGCTGGCTTCTTCTCCAGGATGTAAGGTACGGCACGCTCAACCACGCCCCGGGCGGGCACCAGCTTCTTCTCCTCGGTGGCAGGCACGGGCTTCTCATCATAGACGCCGCCGCAGTCGAACAGGTCGATGGTGCCGGGCTTCCAGAGATGGCGGAACTTGATCTTGCCGCAGAAGAGGGCCGTCGAAGCGGCGGAGTTCGCCTGCTTGGCCAGTTCAAAGACCGTCGGCACCTTCACCGCACCGCGGATCGGCAGGTAGTCGTTCCAGTCCACGCCATGCTTCGCGATGTCCACGCCGGTCAGCATGGAGGTGTGCGAGGGAAGGGTCTTGGAGGGCAGGATGGTGCTGGCTTCAAAGGTATGCGCCCCCTCGGCCACCAGCCGCTGGAAGTTCGGCATGTCCGCCTTCTGGAGGATGGTCGGATTGCCGCCGTCGAAGCTGATCACAAAGACATGCCCGGAACGCGGGGCGGCGCAGGCAAGCAGAGGCAGGAGAAGAAGGGAAAAGACACGCAACATGGAACGAACAAAACGAAGCTTAGAGAGGGTTCATCCAGGCTTTTTTGAGCAGCCGCACCTCGGCCGGATCGTCCGTCAGCCCAACCAGAAGTTCCGCAATGCTCCGGGTCTGGCCCGGAAGCACCAGGCCGGGCCGGATGTCCGCCAGCGGCTGCAGCACGAAGCGGCGCTGGTGCAGGCGCGGATGCGGCACGGTGAGGACCGGATCCCCGCTGACAAAGTCACCCGCATAAAGCAGGTCGAGATCCAGGGTGCGCGGCGAGTTTCGTTCACGAACCGCCGGACGTCCCATCGCCTGTTCGACCGCCTGCAGGTGCTCATGCAGCTCACAGGGAGAAACGGCCGCCTCCATCTCAACGACCGTGTTGAGAAAGGCCTGCGTGCCCGGGGCACAGTCCACGGGCTCGGTTTCATAAATGCCGCCCGCCAGCACCGACGATGGCCGGATCCTCTGCACGAGCATCTCCAGCCCGCGTTTCAGATTCTCCTCCCGGTCTCCAAGATTCGAGCCCAGGGCGATTCCGAAACGATGCTTGTGGGTGTTTTGCAAAAGAAGGCGTGAGTTCTCGGTTGTTCGGCCAAACCATCGTCCATTTTCCCCGCCCTGCCTCACTTCAGCCCGAGCACGTCCTGCATGTCATACAGGCCCGCCGGCTGGCCGGCCAGCCAGCGCGCGGCACGCACGGCGCCGTTGGCGAAGGTGTCACGGCTGCTGGCCTTGTGAGTCAGCTCCACGCGCTCGCCGACATTGGCGAAGATGACCGTGTGATCCCCCACCACATCACCTCCGCGGACGGCATGCACGCCGATCTCCGCCTTGGTGCGGGCGCCGACATCGCCAAACCTGCCGTGGCGGCAGTCGCTGTCGTACTGCAGCTCACGCACGTCGGCGAGGATCTCCACCAGGGTGCGGGCGGTGCCGCTGGGGCTGTCCTTCTTCAGGCGGTGATGCATCTCGACTACCTCCAGGTCGAAGTCCGGCCCGAGCAGCTCGGCCGCCTTGCGGGTCAGCCAGAACAGCGTGTTCACGCCGACGCTGAAGTTCGAGGCGAAAACGATGGGGATGCTTTTGGAAGCCTCGCGGATGGCGTCCAGCTCCTCGTTGGTGTGACCGGTGGTGCCGATGACCAGGCTCTTCTTCTGCTTCAGCGCCTCGGACAGCAGCTCCGTGGTGAAATGATGCGAGGTGAAGTCGATCACGCAGTCGGACTGGGCGAGCGCCTCGGGAAAGGAATCGCCGAGGTCGATGGCGGCACCGACATCCACGCCCTGGGTCTGGGCGGCTGCGAGCACGGCCTGGCCCATGCGGCCTTTGCATCCGGTGACGAGAAGTTTGAGGGAGGACATAAGAAAACGAGGGCGCGGAGGGTGGAGGGCGGCGGCGGGTTTTCAACCGCAGAAACGGGATCATGCGGGCCCAAGATCAGGGCAGCCGGCCTTCATCGACATCAATGTAATGCGCGATGGTCTGGATGTCATCGCGGTCGCCCAGGCCTCCGTCCGCCTTGCGCTTGACCAGGATGGCGGAGATGTGGTCATTCCAGCCCAGCTTGGTCGTGTAGTAGTTCCAGACGAGCCTGTCGGTGTCATTGAGCGGCCGCCCGTGCTGCTGGCACCAGTCAAGGATCTCCTCGTCCGTACCACCTTGGAGCACCCGCGCCTTCAGGTCCTCATAGCCGACATGCAGGAACTCCACACAGGCGCCGTCCGAACCCTTGCCAAGATTGGCGTGCAGCTCATCCCAGAGCCTGCCCTGGGCATGCAGGCGGATCTTGCCCAGCATGCGCGGAAAATACTTCAGGCCGGAGGTTTCCTCGAGAGGGCTGCACGGCAGGGTGGCGGGGTCGGGTTTTGCGGACATGCGCCATGCCTTGCCGGACAAGCGGCCTTTGTCAAACCCGCTCCCGGGCGCCGGCGTGCCGGGAAATGCGCCTAACCAAAGTGGCATCCTCCATTTAAACCCGTGCCGGAACGGCGTATTATATCCGGGAAATCCCGTCCGTTCCGCCCATGTTCACCTTCACCGACCAAGGCTCCGTCACCACCTGCGATGGTGTGTCGCGCCGTGACTTCCTCTCCGCCGGGGCGCTCAGCGCCATCGGGCTGACCCTGCCGGGCTTTGCCAAACTCAAGGCCGAGGGCCGAGTCGATGCGAAGAAGAGCAACAAGTCCTGCATCATGATCTTCAACCTCGGCGCGCCGAGCCAGCAGGACCTCTGGGACATGAAGCCGGACGCCCCCAGCGAGATCCGCGGGCCGTTCAAGCCCATCCGAACCAAGAGCGACGCGTTTGAAATCTCCGAGATCCTGCCGCTGCATGCAAAGATCGCCGACAAGTTCAGCCTTGTTCGTTCCTGCTATCACACGGCCGCCGCTGTTCATGACACCGGCCATCAGATGATGCAGACCGGCCGCCTCTTCACCGGCGGCATCATCACGCCGCATGTCGGCTGCGCGCTGGAGTTCCTACAAGGTCGGCGTAGCGACCTGCCCTCCCACATCGTCCTGCCGGAGACCATGGGCCCGACCGGCGGCAACATGCCCCATGGCCAGGACGCCGGCTTCCTCGGCAAGGCCTACGATCCCTTTGTCCTGAACTCGGATCCCTCCGCCAAGGACTTCAAGGTGCCCGACCTGCTGCCGCCCAAGGAGATCAGCGAAGTACGCCTGGAACGCCGGAAACAGCTCCGCGAACTCGTGGACAGCAGCGTGCGCAACTTTGAATACAGCGAACAGGCGAAGCTCATGGACTCCAATTTCGAGTCCGCCTACCGCATCATGACCAGTACCCAGGCCCGCGAGGCCTTCGACCTTTCCAAGGAGCCGCTGAAGGTGCGCGAACGCTACGGCCTGAACCGTTTCGGCCAGAGCTGCCTGCTCGCCCGCCGCCTCGTCGAGCGCGGCGTGCGCTTCGTCACGGTCAACACCTTCATCACTGTCTTCGGTGAGATCACCTGGGACATCCACGGCTCCAAGCCCTTCACCAGCATCGAGGGCATGCGCGACATCGTCGCCCCTATGTACGACCAGGGCTACACCGCCCTCATCGAGGATCTGTTCCAGCGCGGCATGCTCGACGACACCCTCGTCACCTGCCTCGCCGAGTTCGGCCGCACGCCGAAGATCAACCCCGCCGGCGGTCGCGACCACTGGCCGAACTGCTGGACGGTGAACTTCGCCGGCGGCGGCGTGAAAGGCGGCGAGGTCATCGGCAAGAGCGACGACATCGGTGGTTATCCCACCGAACGTCCAGTCGCTCCGAAAGAGATCGTCGGCACCATCTACCAGGCGCTCGGCGTCGACCTTCACACCGAACTGCCCGGCCCGCAGGGCAGGCCCTTCCCGGTCGTGGATTTCGGCACCCAGGCGATCCAGGAGCTGTTTGCCTGAGATCGCTACGGTTCGAGTGCACAAACTTCACCGCCCACCTGCAGCACCCGCCACAGGTGCATGGCCACCTCCGCGCGCGACAACGGGTAGTCAGCGCGCTTCAAGCCGTGATCGGTCCCGTCCACAAGGCCGCCTGTCACGGACAGCTTCAGCCGCGTCAGCCAGGCATGCAGCGTGGCCCAGGACGCGGGCTGGTCCGGCAGAAACTTGTTGGCGAGAGGCGCAAAATCACCCCAGCTCACCATCGCCTCGATCTCACGCCGGTCGGGATCCTCCGCCGGCACGTCGCCATACAGGGGCTGCGCATGCTTCGGCCAGTCCTTCGCCCCCGGCAGCAGGCGGCAGGTGCGGACGACCAGACGTGCAAGTTCCCGACGAGTCACGGTTTTTTCAGGCCGGAAGAAGACATCCTCCGGCTCCGGCTTCCACACGCCGCGAACCGAAAGCAGGTTCACGGCCTCAAAGTGCAGGTCGTCAGGCGTCAGGTCCTGCCAGGGCCAGAGCTGCAGGCCCGGGCCGCCCCGCCCGCGGGCAAGGGTGAGCTGAAGTTCGCGCACATGCGAGGCATCGGACACCAGGCGACGGGGCGCTGCCTTTTCACGCAGGCTCATCGCCGCCAGCGTGGCCGCAGCCTGGCCGACATGCATCATTTGACCGTGCAGCCGCAGGGCCGACTGCACGACACTGCTGACACCGATGTTTTTCCCGCAGCCGAGCAGCCCGTCCATCTCCACGGGGACCAGGCCGCGCAGCGGCAGCACAGCGCGATCAGTGTCCGTGTGCCAGCTGCGGTCCTGGGTGTGGATGAACTGCCAGGGACCGTTGCGGTCATCGGTCAGATACTTTCGCCGCGTCGGATGGAAGTCGATGTTGAACTGGAAGGCAAAGGCGGCGTCCTGCGGCATCAGCCTCGCCCACTTGGGCTCGCGCCCAACGGCGCGGATGTCCTGCTCGCGCAGCATCAGCATGGCCTCCAGCCGCAGGCCTTCGCGCACGTAGGGTTTGGGCGGCAGGTTGTCCGGCGTGCCAAACTCCTCGGTCAGGCGCATGTAGCGGAAGGACTGGGGGAAGTCCCCCACGC
>JBIJBP010000149.1:0-12030 GCA_044345155.1 Prosthecobacter sp.
TGGTAAAGATAGGCGTGGGGATTGAGGCGAAGGGCGGTTTGAAGATCGACGACGACCTGCTTGAGCACCGGGCTGTCGGGCGAGCGGTCCTTTTCGGTGAGGCGATCAAGCCGGCTGAGGGCGCGCTGGTAAAACACCTCCGGGTTCGCCGGATCCATGGCGGCGGCGGCGTCGAGATGCTGAAGCCTTGCGGGTTCATCCTTGCGGGCCTGGGCGAGGCTGGCGAGGGCGAGTTGATAATCGCCGCGGCCATGCAGCCATGCGGCGGCGAGCAGGGCGAGCGAGGCCGCGCCGAGGGCGAGCTTGGTGAGCACGCGCACGCCAGGCAGGCGCAACGGCGCGCGCTGCCTCTGCTCAAAGCCAGGGTTGGCGAGCAGGCCAAGGAGGAAGGCGCCGGTGAGGGCGGTGGCCGGGACGTGGAAATGAAACTCGAAGGCGGCATGGGCCAGGGTGGCGGCCAGGCCGGAGAGCGCGCCGACGCAGAGCGCGAGGTTCATGCTCAGCACACGGCCGGTGTTGATGAAGCGTTCGCGGGCAAACCAGCGCAGGTAGCCCAGGCCGTTGCCGACATGGGTGACGAGCAGCACGAGCAGGCCGAAGGCGCCCGCCCAGCCGTAGTCGGCGAGGAGCTGGAGATATTCGTTGTGCGCAAAGAGCGGCTCCGCCGCCCAGGTCGGCAGCCGGGGCGAGCGCAGCCGGGTGCCGCCTTCATGAAACATGCGCGCGCCAGCGCCTAACCAAGGTTGCTCCCGGTGCTGGGCCAGGGCCGACTCCCAGATGCCGAGCCGGATGTCGTTCGTCATCGTCAGGCGCTCGGTGCGGCCGCGCAGGTATTCCTCGTTGACCTTCCAGAGCACGACACCGCCGAGCAGGCCCATGATCAGGCCGCCGCCGAGCAGGCTCCAGAAGAGGTGGCGCTGGGTCTGCCAGACCAGCCAGAGGGAGAGGACGGCGAAGACGAGGATGCCCGCGCCGAGGCCGATGAGGGCGCCGCGGCTGACCGTGAGCGACATGCCGACGGCCATGGCCACGCAGCTGAAGGCCAGCCACAGCTTCAGCACCGCGCCGCCGCGTCCGAAGCAGAGCCAGCCGGCGGAGAGAAAAAGCGCGGCGGACAGGAAGGCCGCGAGGTGGTTGGCGTTGGCGAAGAAGCCGCCGATGCGGCCGGGTTCGGCGGGGCGCAGGAAGTTGGGCAGGACGTGGAAGCCCCAGTTTCCCGAGAGATGCACGGAGCCCATGCCGAGGTTGCCCGCCACCAGCAGGAGCAGCAGGACCACGCAGGCGATGCGCCAGCGCGGGTGGCTGGCAGCGGTGACGGTGAGGATGTAGGCGACCAGGCAGCCCAGCAGGATGACGCCATCCTCCAGGGCGAGGCTGGGCACGGGGGAAAGGGCGGCGCGCGTGAGCAGGCCCCCGGCAAACAGCAGCGTGGCGACCAGGCAGGCATCGCTGGGAGGAAAGAAGACGCGCAGGCGCCAGCGCAGGGTCGCCACAAGGCCGGCGGCGCCGAGCAGCATCGCGCCCGGCCAGAAGAACAGCAGCCGCGTCTCCGTGCCGAGCACGCCGGACACGAGCAGGGCGAGGAAGAAGAGGACAAGCGCGGCGGTCTGCACCATGCGGCATGAACTACATGGCCGCCGCCCGTGGCGCAAGCCTGCGCAGACCGCTGCATCTGGCGGGTCTTCGCACGGACGGCAGGGCCTTGATGCCATGCTTGTGATCTGCGGCTGGATGCGGGAGAATGCCGGCATGAAAACCTTCGTGCTGCTTTCCTGGTTAGGCATCGCATCTGCAGCCATGGCCCAGCTGGTGGAGACGGCGGGCGCACCGCCCACGCCGCCGCCGGTTCAGCATCGCGAGCGGATGCAGGTCCAGTCCCTGCAGCCTTCCGACTTCAGCCCCGCGACCACGCTTTACTCCATCGGCAGTCCGACGGATGAGGAGCAGTATTACCTGGAGCTGATCAACCGGGCGCGGGCCAATCCGACGGCGGAGGGCCTGCGACTCGCCACCACGACGCATCCCGACATCCTGTCGGCGATCGACCAGTACGATGTGGACCTGGAGCTGATGAAGACCGAGTTTGCCGCGCTGCCGGTGCGGCCGCCGCTGGCGATGAACGCGCAGCTGACGAATGCAGCGCGCGCGCACAGCCAGCATCAGTTCAACACGGCCACGCAGACCCACACCGGCAGCGGCAACACGGATCCGGGAGACCGCATGACGGCGGCGGGTTATCCCTGGACGACTTATGGAGAAAGTGTGTTCACGACCGCCGTGGATGTGTTTTACGGCCATGCCGGGTTTCAGATCGACTGGGGTACCAATCCACCTTCTGGAATGCAGGTCGGGCGCGGCCACCGCATGAACAACCATGGCAGTTTCCGCGAGGTGGGCGTTGGCGTGGTTCTTGGCAACAACCAGGTTTCCGGCAGGAAGGCGGGGCCGCAGGTGGTCACGCAGGACTTTGCCAGCAGCAACACCGGCACGGCCTTTGTCACCGGCGTGGCCTACTACGACATGAACGGCAACAGCTTCTACGACCCCGGCGAGGGCATCGGCGGCCTGACCGTGAACGTCACCGGTGCCAGCTTCCATGCCGTCACGGCGTCCTCTGGCGGCTATGCGGTGCCGGTGCCGACGACGGACGCGACCCGTGCGGTGACGTTCTCCGGCCTGGGCGCCGCCGGGGGCGGTGACGCGGTCATCAGCGGCGGTGCGAACGTGAAGGTGGACCATGTGCCCGCCTATGTGGCGCCGGTCCTGGCCGGGCCGGGCACGGCCGGGGTGGGGGTGGCGACCAATTACACTTTTGGTTCGGTCATCGGCGCGACCGCCCACCGGGGCCGGTTTGTCCGCAACATCAACGCGGCGGCGGAGGGTGCGGACAGCCTGACGCGCGTCACCGTGGTGAAGACAGGCAGCTACTCCACGCTTTCCTCCAGCGTGAAGGACTCGGGCTCCGGCTCCTGGCACATGGCCAATCCTTCGGCGGGTTCGCAGCTCATCACCTTCAACAGCGCCTTTCATGTGAAGCCGGGCGGCCAGGTCTCCTTCCGCAGCCGTCTCGGCACGGCGGGCGCGGGCCAGGTGGCGAGGGTGCAGGCCTCCACGGACGGCGGGCTGACCTGGCAGTCGCTTTTCAGCCAGACCGGTGCGGGGCATCCGGGCGAAACCAGCTTTAAAACCGTGAATGTCTCCCTCGCCGCCCTGGCCGGTAAGGATGTGAAGCTGCGCTTCAATTACACCTTCTCCAGCGGCTCCTTCTATCCTCAGACCACGGATGGCATCGGCTGGTACATCGACGGTGTCAGTTTCACCAACCTGGTGGACCTTGGAGGAGCGACGACCGCAACGCTGCCCGCGGGCACGACCTTTGCCTTCACGGCGCCGGAGCCGGGCGACTTCCTGCTGGCCGTGAGTCCGGTGATTTCAGGACGTGACTTCAGCTTCGGTCCGCCCACGGCCGTCACCGCCGTCGCCGATCCGCCGGTGATTGACACGCCGCCGGTGCCGTTCGTCGGCACGGAGGGTGGGAGCGCGAGCTTCACCGTGGCGGCCTCACATCCCAGCCTGACGCCGACGTTTGCGTGGAAGAAAAACGGCGTGGTCATCAAGGGCGCCGTTTCAAACACGCTGAACCTGACCATGCTGAAGCTCACGGATGCGGCGAGCTACACCGTGGTGGTCTCCGCCGCCGGGCAGTCCGTGGAGGCCTCGGCGGCTCTGGCGGTGGTGAAGCCGGTGACGCAGCTGCTGGTGCTTGCCGAAGGCGGCATGGCCAAACCAACGATCACACTGGGCGGCACGCCCGGCCTGGTCTGGAAAAAGGCCGTCGGTGCGCCGCCGGTGGTGACCACGCTTGATGGAGAGGTGCAGAAGACGCTGCTGCTGTCCCCGCTCAGCGCCGCCACAAGCTCCGCCGTTTACACCTGCGAGGCCTCGCTGCCCGGCGGCAACACGGTGTTGGCGGGCAGCTTTGACCTGCGTGTGTTCAACGTGAAGCCGCAGGTGCAGGCCGTGCAGGCGATGCCCGACGGACAGGTCGGCAGCCCTTACACACACGTCATTCAGCTCGACACCGGCCTGGAGGGCGCGCCGGTCAGCTACGGTGCGACCGGGCTGCCGCCGGGCCTGAAGCTCGACAGCAGTACGGGGGTCATCTCCGGCGTGCCGACGGTGGCGAAGGAGTTCAAGAAGATCAAGCTGACGGCGGCCAACGGCAAGGGCTCCACAAGCGCCGAGGACACCGTCCTCATCGCCCCGCTGCCGCTGAACGTGGAGGGGGCCTACATCGGCACGGTGGCCCGGCAGGGAAACCTGAACCTGGGCCTTGGCGGGCGTGTGGACTTCACCATCGCCTCCACCGGAGTGATCAGCGGTTCGCTGACGCTGGACACGCGCAAGCTGCCGTTCACCAGCGCGGTTGTCATCGACAACGTGCCACCCCTGGATCCTCCTGCGGCAAGCATTCCGGTGAAGGTGCCCGGCAGCAGCACGCCGGTGACGCTGGCGTTTGAGATCGACACGGCGGGCAATCGTCTGACACTGGCGAAGATCACCCGCGGCCCTGACAGCGCCGACATCAGCGGCTGGCGGCTTGTCTGGAAGTCGGTGGGGAATCCGGCGGTGGCCGCGCCGAGACGCTTCAACTTCCTGCTGCGGCCTCCGGGGCTGCCCGCAGGCCTTCCGCGCGGGGACGGCTGGGGCTCGTTCGTGCTGGGCAAGGACGGCCGGCTGATGCTGGCCGGCCGGGCGGGGGACGGCGAAGCCTTCACCTGTGCATCGTGGGTTGGGCCGCTCGGGGAGGTGCCGCTTTATCAGGCGCTCTACACGCCGAAGGGATCGCTGCTGGGCGTCCTGGACATGGACCTGCTCGACACGGGCAGCCTGGCCTCGGACGTGCTGGGCGGTGCGGTGGAATGGCTCCGTCCGCCGAACAACAAGTCGCGTCATTATCCGGGCGGCATCGCCCTGGTGACGGTGAATGCCGTGGGTGCGCCCTATGTTCTGCCGGTGGCGCCCGCGCTGGTGCTTGGCATGAAGCTCGTCGACAGGGCGCGGCTGCTGTTTGATGAAGGCGGCCTGGCCGATGCGTTCATCGATCCGGATGTTGGCGAGCTGGAGATCCTCACCGGGAACAAGGCGAAGTTCAGCTCCGGCAATCCTGCGGGCGCCACGCTGACGATCACGACGGCGACGGGCCTGATCAGCGGCGGATTCAAGCTGAGCGACAACGAGCTGCGCACCGGTCCGGCCTTTGCCGGGAAGAAGCTGCCGCGCAGCGCCAGCTTCACGGGCGTGATCACGCATGACGGCGTGAAGCCCGTTGGAGCGGGGCATTTCCTGCTGCCGGTGATGCCGGTGGACGCCGCCCCGCCGCTTCCCGCCACCACGCCCAGCACCACGACGATCCTTTCCGGCAGCGTGCTGCTGGAGAAGAAATGAGGCCTGGGCGGAGGCTTCATTCCTGGCGAGCGTGGACAAATTTGGTGCAGCCAGACTGCTTGACTCCCGGCCTGCTTCAAGGGATGCAGGGTCCATGATGACCCTTGACTCCCTTTGCCAGCATGTGGGTGAGGAACGGCTGCGCTCGATGGTGGCGGCTTTCTACCGGCGCGTGCGTGTCGATGACCTGATCGGGCCGATGTATCCGGCGGAGGACTGGGAGGGCTCGGAGAAGCGCCTGGCGGACTTTGTCATCTATCGCTTCGGCGGGCCGCAGACTTATCTGGAGCAGCGCGGTCATCCGCGGCTGCGGATGCGGCACCTGCCGTTCTCCATCGGCCTCAAGGAGCGTGACCGCTGGCTGACGCTGATGGGCGAGGCGATGCGTGAGACGGGGATTTCGGAGGAGGAGGCGCAGGTGATGATCCCGTTCTTCGCCCAGGTGGCGGACATGATGCGCAACCGGCCCGAGTGAAGGTGCGACATTTTTGGCTGTGCAGCGCGGGGACCTCCTCCAGATTGGAGGGATGCACCCGCCCGCCCGCCAGCGACTCGCCACCCGTTTTGTGGTGGTGTTCGCCGCCTTCGTTGCGGCGGGCTCGCTGCTGCTGCTGGCGCTGTTTCAACAGCAGCAGGAGCTGGAGCAGGAGCGCGTGTTTTCGGCGCTGGCGCGTGCGGATGCGGACTTTGTACGGCGCTTGAACCTGCCGCGCAGCGAAAAGCTGGCCGCTGACCTGGGGCAGCTGCTGGGGATGCAGATTCACTTTCTGGACGCCCGGGGCAGGCTGGAGCCGGCGCTTGCGGACAAGGAGGCAGCTCCTTTGAAGGTCATGGAAGAAGGGAGGGTGCAGGAGCTGGAAGGCGGCTGGCAGGTGCTGAAGCTGGGCCTGGATGAGCGGCACTCGATGATCTTCCTGCGGCGGAAGCCGGAGCTGACGCTGAGCCTGTGGCATCCGGCCACGCGCAACGCCCTGCTGGTGTTCTGGGGGCTGTCGGCAGCCCTTGGCTGGGTGATCGCCGGCCAGGTGGTGAGGCCGGTGGCGCGGCTGACACGCGGTCTGACGGGCTTTTTTGAAAGCCGCGAGCGGGTGCCTGCGGAGACGGTGCGCGGTGATGAGATCGGCGCCCTGGCGAGGGCGCTGACCCAGGCCAGGGACGATCTGGTCGAGGAGCGGCAGAGGCGTGAGCAGTCGGAGCGCATGGCGCTGCTGGGCCGCGTGGCCACCGGGCTGGCGCATGAGATCAAAAACCCTCTCGCCTCGATCCAGCTGCACGCACAGCTGGTGGACGCCGGGGCTCTGGACGGTGAGTCGGCGCAGTCACTTGAGCATGTGCAGGCCGAGGCGCGGGTGATCGAGGGCCTGGTGAATCAATGGTTATACCTGACGCGGCCGCAGCCGCCCAGGATGGAGCTTCTGGATCTGGAGAGCGTGCTGCGGGAGGTGCTGGCGGCGCTGCGGCCGCAGTCGGATCATGCCGGGGTGAGGCTGGTGAACCAGGACGGGACCGGCGCGGGTCTGAAGGTGAACGGGGATCGGGCGCGGCTACAGCAGGTGTTCCGCAATCTGGTGCTGAACGGCATCCAGGCCATGCCGCAGGGCGGGCTGCTGGAGGTGGGCAGCAAGGTGCTCGAGGGCCGCTGCGTGCTGGGCTTCCGCGACCATGGGCCGGGCTTCTCCAAGGAGGCGCTCGATCATGGGGCGGAGCTGTTTTTCTCCGAGAAGGAGGGCGGCATGGGCGTGGGCCTGAACGTGGTCCAGGAGATCATTTCTGCCCATGGCGGGGGATTGATGCTCAAAAATCATCCGGAAGGCGGGGCGCTGGTGGAAGTGTCTTTGCCGCTGGCGTCGTGATCCGGCAGGCTGCAATCTTTCCCCTCACCTCACCCATGCCCTCCGTCCTGATCATCGAAGATGAATATGCCCTGGCAGCGGCGCTGGCCACCGTCGTGCGTCGGCTTGGGGCGGAGCCCGTGGTGGCGGCCTCGGGCCAGAGCGGCCTGGACAAGGCGCGCCGGCAGGCGTTTGACGTGGTGCTCCTGGACATCGGGCTGCCGGACATGAGCGGGCTGAAGGTGCTGGCCGGGCTTCGACAGCAGGCGAGTCCGCCCGAGGTGCTGATCATCACCGCGCATGGCAGCCTGGAGAATGCCCTGGAGGCTCGGCGGCTGGGAGCGCGTGAGTATTTTCTCAAGCCCCTGAACCTGGGGGAGATGCAGACCTGCCTGCGCAGCCTGCTGGGCAATGGTGAGGAGCGCAGTACGCAGGTTGGGGCGGTTTCGGCGGAAGGCGCCGGGGAGCACACCATCATGATCGGCGCCGCCCCGGGCATGCAGCGCGCCTTTGCCGCCATCGCCCAGGCCTGCTCCAGCACGGCTCCGGTGCTGCTCAGCGGTCCGCACGGCGCTGGAACGACGCTGGCGGCGCGGGTGATTCATCGCAACAGCAGCCGTGCTGCAGGGCCGCTGGTGGTGTTCCGGGCCGATGAATGGCCGACGGCCGGACAGGAGACGGCTCTGCAGCTCGCCTGTGACAAGGCGGCGGGCGGCTCGCTGCTGGTCGAGGAGGTGGCGTCGCTGTCGCTGCCGTTGCAGGGCCTGCTGGCCCGCCTGAGCTCAGCTTCCGAGGGGGCGGGGGATAAGGCCTTGCGCCTGTTGGTCACCACGGCGGCTCCGCTTGCCGAGGAGATTGCCGTCGGGCGTTTCCGGGAGGATTTATTTTATCAGATCGCCGTGCTTCAGGTGAGCCTGCCGCCGCTGGCAGAGCGTGTGGAGGACGTGCCGGCGCTGGCGGCCTACCTGCTGGGCTGCGCGGCACCAGGCCGTGAATTCGTGCTGGCCCCGGAAACGCTGGCCTGCCTGAAAGCCCACGCCTGGCCCGGGAACGTGAGTGAGCTGGCGGCCGCCATGCGGCACGCCGCGGCGGTTTGCGCCGGATCCACCGTGCTGCCAAGGCATCTGCCGGATTCCGTGTCCGCCTCCGGTCAACCGGCCGCCATCGGCCATCTCGATGAGGCGATGAAGCGGGCGCTTGCCGCCTGGATGGATCAAAAGCTGACGGGACCCGAGGCCGCCTGGCCGGATTACGACACCCTTCTCGCCCATGTGGAGAAGAACATGCTGGAAAGCCTGCTGCTGCGCTTTGAGGACAAGCCAACCCGGCTGGCCGCCGCCCTGAACATGAACCGCGCCACCCTGCGCCGGAAGCTGCGGGAACTGCTTGGCAGGGAATAGGAGGAAAGCCGGGCTTTTTGCTTGTCTGCCGGTCGCTGAGCCGGTGAAGTGCACCGAAAGAAGCCCGCCTGCGGCTTCGTGACTTCCGAACGCATGTTCCGCCCCTGCCTTCTCGCCCTTTTCAGTTCCTCGGTCCTGTTTGCCCAGACCGCCACGAAACCGCTTTTCTGGCCGGACAAGAACGGTCCCACGCTGGACGGCGTGGTGCCCGCCGCCGAGGCCGCCCGGCTGCCGCTGACCTGGAATTCTGACACCGGCGAAAACATCGTGTGGAAGACCGACCTTGAAGACGAAGGCCACAGCACGCCGGTCATCGGCGGCGACCGTATCTGGTTCACTTCCGCCACGGCTGACGGCAAGAAGCAGTATGTCTACGGGATCGACCGTCAGAGCGGCAAGGTCGTGCACCACATTCTGCTGTTTGAAAACCCCAGCCCCGAGGAGCTGGGCAATCCCCTGAACAACTACGCCGCGCCATCTCCGGTGTTGGAGGAGGATGCCTTGTACGTCCACTTCGGCACCTACGGCACGGCCAGGCTGGACCCGCAGACCGGCGGCATTGTCTGGCAGCGCCGTGACATCAATGTCCGGCACTATCGCGGCCCAGGCTCCTCCCCGGCGATTCATGGCGACCTGCTCATCCTCACCTTCGACGGCATCAACGAGCAGTTTGTCACGGCCCTCGACAAGAAGACGGGGGAAACCGTCTGGAAAACCAAGCGCACGACGGATTACGGCGACCTCGACAAGGATGGCCATCCCACTCGTGACGGCGATATGCGCAAGGCCTACCACACCCCCAGCGTGTTCAAGCTTGGCGGAGTCGACACCGTGGTGTCCGTGGGCTCAAGGGCCGCCTTTGGCTATGAGGCGGTCACGGGCCGCGAGCTCTGGACCGTCAAACATGGCGGCTTCAATGCGGCGATCCGGCCCCTCGTCCACAAGAGCGTGCTGATCCTCAACACCGGCTCCGAGCGCGCCCACACCCTGGGCGTCCGGATTGATGACAAAATGAAGGGGGACATCACGGAGAGCCACGTCCTTTGGGACCGTGAAAAGCGCAATGCCAGTGAGTCCTGCCCCGTGCTGGTCAACGGCCTGCTTTTTCAAATCACACGCGGCGGCATCGTCACCTGCATGAACCCGGAGACCGGGGCGGATGTGTGGGAGGACCGGTTTCCAGGCCAGCACCTGCCCTCTCCCATCGCCGCCGGGGACAGGCTGTATTTTTGCAATGACCGCGGTGACACCCATGTGATCAAGGCGGCTGATAAGTTTGAACTGCTTGCCCGGAACAGGCTGCCTGATGCCATGACGGCCACACCTGCGGTGGCGGACGGAGCCCTTTTCATCCGCACCAAGAAGCAGCTTTTCAAGATTGCGGCCAAATAGCCACAAATTGCACATGCCATGTGAATACATGGCGCTGGCTGAAGAGGCAGTGTCAACCGGGAAGTAGGAAAAAGCTCAAAAGCGGCACTGGCTTCTGAGAAATTTCCAATTCGAGGGCACAAATTTTTCGCCAACATCCCGTATCTATGCTATCCTCTGAACCTCTATGGCTACGACTCCGACCCGTAAAACTCGTTTCTCCCGTCGCGTTCCTGATCATGTAACTGACGAACTGGTAAACGTCCTTGGCAACGGGGACACACTTGAGTTCAACCAGCTCTTCAAACTGGTCTACGACAACCTGAAACTGAAGAACGCGGTCAGCGGTGGCGAAGAGATGCTCCGCCTGCGTTCCTATGAAAAGCTTCAGGGACTGGTGAGCCGCGGCCTCTGCGCCAAGGCAGGCAAGACCTACCGCGGCCTGCCCGGCCTGCGTGAGTCCCACCAGGCCACGATCGCCGCCCGCACGGCCGCCGTCGCCGCCCGCTGATTTTCACCCTTTTTATTAACCCAACGGGCCGTCTCCTCAACCGGGGACGGTCCGTTGACTTTTTCGGGATTTGACGCTCACCCGGCCCTCGGTTAATTCTCCCACCCCCTCCCTCCGGCCATGTTTGAAGATTACCTTCCCGTCCTGTTCCAAATCATCATCGCCGCCGGCTTTGCCGTGGCCACCCTGCTGGTCTCGGTGCTGCTCGGCAGGTCGGCCAAACGGTCGAAGATCAAGGACAGCGCCTACGAGTGCGGCATGCTCCCGCTCCAGGAAGGACAGCCGCGTTTCAGCGTGAAGTTCTACATCGTCGCGATGCTGTTCGTGCTTTTCGACATCGAGGTGGTCTTTCTCTATCCCTGGGCGGTGGTCTACAAGGACTTCCTGGCCGCCCACGGCGCGGGCATTTTCTTCGCCGCCCTGAGCTTCGTGAGCATCCTGGGCGTGGCCTTCATCTACGCCTGGCGCAAGGGTGTGCTAGACTGGAAAAACTGACGCTTACCAAGGTCGGGCCCTGTTCAACCAGCGGCTTCCGCCCTTCGAATCTCTTTCCCAATGATCGCCTACCTGAGCCTCTACAAGCTCAAGCCCGAGGTCACGCAGGAAAAGCTGGAGGAGATGATGGCCAGGACACGCGTGAACCTGCTGCGGGTCCCCGAAGTGCTCGCGGTGAAAACCGGCAAGCGGGTGAACCCGAACGACACCTTCCCCTGGTTCGTGTACCTTGAGGTCGAGAGCATGGACAAGCTGGCCATCTGCCAGGATGACCCCAACTACATCAAGTACCGCGAGGAGGTGCTGAAGCCGAACATCGCCGAGCAGGAGGCGACCGCCTTCGAGATGGAGCCGCGCAAGGACGTGAAGTACTCTTAGGCTGCCTGGCCCTTCCATCGTTGATCCGGCGAAGCAAAGTAGCCATCTCGCTCCGTCGAGATGAGCCTTGGGGCATCGTGGGACCGGGTGTTTTGGGAGTTCGAGAGCTTTGCGTGCCTGCGCCAGCGTGTGGCGCATCTTGCGGAGCAAGATGGCTACTTTGCTAGCGCGCATTCGCAGTCGTCAGGGCATCGATAGAGGCGAAGCAAAGTAGCCATCTCGCTCCGTCGAGATGAGCCTTGGAGGTTCGCCAAGCCGGGTGTTTTGGAAGTTCGAAGGTGTTGCGTGCCTGCGCCAGCGTGTGGCTCATCTTGCGGAGCAAGATGGCTACTTTGCTAGCGCTCAACCGTGGCCATCATGGGATTGTGGCCTGCGTTCTTGGATCCGTCTGACGAATGGCTCATCACCGATCGGCGGCAGCAAAGGCGTGCTCGCAAACCCGGTCATCGTTGATCCGGCGAAGCAAAGTGGCCATCTCGCTCCGTCGAGATGAGCCTTGGAGGTTCGCCGAGCCGGGTGTTTTGGAAGTTTGAAGGTGTTGCGTGCCTGCGCCAGCGTGTGGCTCATCTTGCGGAGCAAGATGGCTCCTTTGCAG